>JBEPVP010000117.1:0-11265 GCA_041690935.1 Rhodanobacter sp. | reverse complement strand
CCAGTCGTTGTCGCGCGTGTCCTTCGATGGCAGCACCCACTCGCGCGTCTGCAGGCTGACCCGGTGCCGCCCTTCGAGGCTCTCCAGGATCTTCTCGGCTTGCTTGCGGCCCTCCCTGACGATATCCGGCAGCTGTTCCAGCAGTGAATTGGTCACGCGGCCGTTCCCCATGAATTAACTACAAACGTTAATCATAGTGAACTCGATGCGTGAACTGATAGGTCGGGCGGTCGGTAAGTTGCCAAGGGATGAGCAATGAACGCGCCGAATTCTCGAAACGCCTGGCTGCCGCGATGCTCGCGCAGGGCCATGAGCCGCGCCCGGGGGTGCTGGTCACGCAGTTCAATCTCCGCTTTCCGGGCACCTCGGTGGTGTTCCAGACGGCTTCGCGCTGGTTGAGCGGCAAGGGGATTCCCAGGCAGGACAAGCTGGTCGTCCTGGCCGACTGGTTGAAGGAAGGCCCGGACTTTCTGCAGTTTGGCGACCGGGGCACCCACGGAAAGCGTGGTGCCAAACAGGTCAAGGAAGAGGCTTTGGTGTACGACGACCGGAAGGTCTTCGATATCTACCGGACGCTGCCGGCTGCGCGGCAGAAGGTCGTGTGCGATGTGATTCTTGCGTTGGCGGCGCCAACTTCCAAACGGGTGGCTTCGCTCAAGTCTCGCGCGGGCGGGAAAGCGGACGACCGTCGGTAGAGCGTGGCTGTAACCGCAAGAGCGGGCCCCACCCCGGCCCTCCCCTGCCAAAGCAGGGGAGGGAGCACATCAGAGATCAGCACTCGATCACATTCACCGCGAGCCCGCCGCGCGACGTTTCCTTGTACTTGTCCTTCATGTCGCGGCCGGTGTCGCGCATGGTCTTGATCACCTTGTCCAGCGAGACGCGGTGCTTGCCGTCGCTCTTCAGCGCCATGCGGCTGGCGTTGATCGCCTTGACCGAGCCCATCGCGTTGCGTTCGATGCAGGGGATCTGCACCAGGCCGCCGATCGGGTCGCAGGTGAGGCCAAGGTTGTGTTCCATGCCGATCTCGGCGGCGTTCTCGACTTGCATCACGTTGCCGCCGAGTGCGGCGGTGAGGCCGCCGGCGGCCATCGAGCAGGCCACGCCGACTTCGCCCTGGCAGCCGACTTCGGCGCCGGAGATCGAGGCGTTTTCCTTGTACAGGATGCCGATCGCGGCGGCGGTGAGCAGGTATTCGATGATCCCGTCGTCGTTCGCCTTGGGGCAGAAGCGCAGGTAGTAGTGGCCGACCGCCGGCACGATGCCGGCCGCGCCATTGGTCGGCGCGGTGACCACGCGGCCGCCAGCGGCGTTCTCCTCGTTGACGGCGAGAGCGTAAAGATTCACCCAGTCGAGGATGGTCAGCGGATCCTTCAGCGCGGCCTCCGGTTCGCTGCGCAGATCCGCCAGCATCGCGGGCGCGCGGCGCGTCACTTTGAGGCCGCCGGGCAGCACACCGGGCGAACGCAGGCCGCGGCTGACGCAGTCCTGCATGGCCTTCCAGATAGTCAGCAGGCCGGCGCGGGTTTCCGCCTCGGGACGCCACACGCCCTCGTTCGCCATCATCAGTTGCGCGATGGTGAGGTTGTGCTGCTTGCACAGCGCAAGCATCTGGTCGCCGCTGTTGAACGCATAGGGCTGCGCGGTGGTGTCGGCGACGATGCGGTCTTCCGCAGCCTCGTCGGTGTTGACCACGAAGCCACCGCCGACCGAGTAGTAATCGCGCGTGGCCAGTTCGTTGCCGTCGGCGTCGTACGCGCTGAAGCGCATGCCGTTGGGGTGAAACGGCAGCTTCTGGCGCTTGTTGAAGATCAGGTCGCGCTTCTCCTCGAACTCGATCTCGTGTTTGCCGAGCACGCACAGGCGCTGGGTCTTGCGGATGCGTTCGAGTGTGGCCGGGATCTGGTCCGGATCGACGCTGTCCGGATGCTGGCCTTCCAGGCCCAACAGCACGGCCTTGTCGGTGCCATGGCCGCGGCCGGTCATCGCCAGCGAGCCGTACAATTCGGCGCGCACGCGGGTCACCCGGTCGAGCACACCCTTTTCGTCCAGCCAGCGTTCGGCAAAGCGCGCCGCAGCACGCATCGGCCCCACCGTGTGCGAGGAGGACGGCCCGATGCCGATCTTGAACAGGTCGAATACGCTGACGGCCATGAGTGCGCTGCTGGGGAGGAAGGGGAAACGGTTATTCTACGCGGCGTCCCCGCCTTTGGCAGTCCATTCGCAAGCGCATGTCCGAACTGATCCTGTACCAGCGTGATTACTGCCACCTGTGCGACCTCGCACTCGCGGCAATGGCCGAGGCGCATGCGCCGGAGTTCGACAGCGTGTGGGTGGACGATGCGGATGAGCTGGAACAACGCTACGGCACCCGCGTGCCGGTGCTGCGCAACACGCGCGACGAGCGCGAGCTGGACTGGCCGTTCGATGCGGCAGCGGTGCGCGCGTTCCTGGCCATCTGAACTCCCTCCCCTGCGGAGCAGGGGAGGGTTGGGGTGGGGTCGGCTCTTGATCTTTCCGCCAGCTCGGACAACCCCCTCACCTGAAGGACTCCCTTCGGTCGCCAACCTCCCCCTGCCGAGCAGGGGGAGGAGCGATTCTGCTACCCGCGGCGCGTCTTCAATCGCTTGAGGATTTCCTCGCGCGCCTCGCGCAGGATCGAGTCGCGGTCGAGGCTGGCGACGATGTCGGCGACGGCACGCTTGGCTCCGGCTTCGCCCCAGGATTTGCCGGCGACCAGGTAGCGTTCGGCGGCGCGGCCGATCAGCACGGTGGCGTACCAGCCCAGCGCGCCCTGCGCGGCGGCGGTGACCACCACCGACAGGCCGGCGCTGACGCCCTTCAGCGCGGAAGCGACCAGCTGCATGCCCCAGATCGCCCCCATCAATGCAGCCAGTTGTGCCGAGATCACCGCCACCAGCCGACCGGATTCGGTGCGGGTCAGCGGCAGGCCGTAGACGCGCGACAGCTGCACCACCATCGCCGCGTCCAGTCCGGCGGCGGCCAGCAGGTCGGCGACGGGAATCGGATTGAGTGCCACCGCCACGCCCTTGGCGAGGCAGTACTGGCGGATCAGTTTCGCCGCGACCGCCTGGCGCGTCTGCGCGATGCGTGCGCTGACCTGGTCGGTGAGGCGGCCGGCATACAGCCCGGCATTGATCGCCGACAGCGTCTTGCCTTCGCGCGCGGCGATTGCCAGCAGTCGCTCGCGCAGCGCGGCGACATCCGCTGGGCGCGATTGCTCGCGTGACTGCTCATGTCCGCGCGCATCGACTTCGACCACGCGTTGCGCCGCTGGCCGCGCAGCCACCGCGAGCACGTCCTCGGCGCGCACCAGTCCGGCCACGCGCAGGCGCAGATGCGCCAGCAGGTCGGCCAGCTCGTCGGCGCCGTAGCGGTCGGCCTTGTTCAACGCCAGCAGCAGCGGGCGCTGGGTGGCGGCGAGCGTCTTCAGCGCGTCGAGTTCCTCGCGGGTGAGGTCGCCATCGCCGACGAAGACCACCAGGTCGCTGACCTCGGCCACGTCGAACGCCAGCCGCTCGCGCGCCTCACCGTCGAGCTCGTTGATGCCGGGCGTGTCGATCAGCACCAGGCCGTCGTGCTGCGCTTCGTCCAGCATCGCGTGTCCGGCCTCGGTGGTGGTGCCGTGCAGGACGCCGACGTCGAATGCCTCGCGCCCCAGCAGCGCATTGCCCAAGGCCGACTTGCCGGTGGAAACCCGGCCGAACACGGCGACGTGGAGTTCACCGCGTTCGAGCTTGTCCAGCATGCTTTCGATGCGGCCGAAATCGGTGGCCAGCTCGCTGCGCACCACGGCCGGGATGGTCGGGTCGTCGAGCAGGCTACGCAGACTATCGGCCACCCGCGTCGAACCGCTGGCGGCAGTGCGCGGTGCCGGTGTGGCCACGGCGTGGGCCGGCGTGATCCAGCCGCGCAGGCGTCGCCACAGGTTGTCGCTCGCCACCGCGAGGACCGCTTACTTCGACACGAGCTGCAGATGGGCGGTGACTTTCACGTCCGGACCGATCACCGAGGTGTCGGCGTAATCGCCGGTGCCCACACCGAAATCGAGCCGCTTCAGTACCCCGGCCACGTCCATCGTGGCCGAGCTGCCCTGGGATCGGAACAACACGGTGAGGCTCACCGGCCTGGTGACGCCGCGCAGGGTGAGCTGGCCGTCGGCGATCACCTGGGCACCATCCTGGTGGAAGCCGGTGGTCACGAACTGGGCCGTGGGGAATTTCGTCACGTTGAAGAAACTCGGGCCGGGCAGCGCGCTGTCCTGGTCATGGTCGCCGGTCCTGACGCTGGCCAGCGTCACGCTCACATCGAACTTCGAGCTGCCGAGGCTGGCCGGGTCGTAGCTGATGGCCGCCGTCCACTGACCGAAGCTGCCGTCGAACCCGGCGCCCTGGTAGGTTCCGCTGAAGCCGAGGCGGCTCAGCGCGGGGCGCACCGTGTAGTCGGTGGCCGCGGCGGCGCACGGCAGCGCGAGTGCTAGCAGCAAGATGGCATGTCGTTTCATGAGAGGTCTCCTGTGGAGGTCGGGCCGTTGCGCAAGCGGCTGAAGGGAAGCATGCGTCGCAACACGTTGTCGTTGTCGAACACGTGGTGCTTCAGCGCTGCACCAACATGCGCCACCAGCACCAGGATCAGCAACCAGAACAGGTATTCATGTACGGCTTGCGAGAAATGCCGCAAATCGTCGTTCTTCGCCACCAGCGCCGGCAGGTTGAACAGTTTGAACCACTGCAGTGGCTTGCCGCTGATCGAATTGAACCACCAGCCGCTGAGCGGCAGCGCCATGACCAGCACATACAGCACACCATGCACGGCGCGCGCGCACCATTGCTGCCAGCGCGGTGCCGTTTCCTCGAGCGGGCGGCCGTCGCGCCAGCGCCACAGCAGGCGCAACAGCACCAGCGCGAGCACGGTCAGGCCGATCGACTTGTGCAGGGCGAGCCAGTTGATCTTCTGCATCGGCGAACGCGCCAGATCCATCAGCAGACCGAAGATGCCGTTGCCCAGGATGGCCAGCGCGAGGGTCCAGTGGAAGAACTTGGCGACCGAACCCCATTGGCGTTCATTGCTGCGCAGGCTCATGGTTGTTCCTTCGATGGGGGTATGGCGTGGTCGTCGCTGGTCGCTTCCAGCTCCAGCCACAGGCTGACCTGCTGGCCGATCGAGCCGGCATTCGCGCTGATGCCGAACGCGCTGCGATCCAGCGCGGCGGTGGCCGAGAAGCCGGCCACCTTGTGCAGCTCA
Organism: Rhodanobacter sp.; assembly: GCA_041690935.1. GTDB lineage: Bacteria > Pseudomonadota > Gammaproteobacteria > Xanthomonadales > Rhodanobacteraceae > Rhodanobacter. The sequence goes on along the minus strand of JBEPVP010000117.1, from coordinate 6,000 downwards.
TAGATGGTCTTGGCGGCGCGGTTGAAGGTGAAAGACAGATCCAGCGCGCGGGTGACGCCACGCAGGGTCAGTTGCCCATGCAGCACGCCGTGCTGACCGTCGGTGCGTTCGACGCCGGTGCTGACGAAATGCGCGTAGCGGTGACGCGCGCAGTCGAGCAGGGCCGGCTTGCACACCGCCGCATTCCAGTCGGCATCGCCCATGTCCACGCTGGCCAGGTCGATATCGAGCTCGGTCGCCGTCGTGCTCCAGTCATCCGGATCGAAACGCAGCCAGCCGCGGGCGATGTGCAGCCGTCCGAACGGGCGCGAGTAGCCGTTGTGACTGATGCTGAAGAGGATCTGGCTGTGCACCGTGTCGTAGCGCCAGCCATCCGCGGCGGCGTGCGCCGACGCCAGCGGCCACAGGATTGCCGCGAGACACCACAGCCAGCGGGTTGAGCGCAAACGAAGCATGGGGCGAAGTCTCGCCGATTGATGGCTAGGCTGCCAGCGCTCCTGCATGAACGATGGTTTTCCGTGGTCGAGCCAATCGCCGCGCGGGAAGTGTCGGCGGCTCGAAGCGAGGAACCTTTTGTCTGCGCGATGGCTGTCGCGATGGGTTCCTCCCCCTGCAGCGCAGGGGGAGGTCAGGAGGGGGCGCTTTTGACTCTGCCCGGCCCGCCGAAGAGCGACCCCACCCCACCCCCCCTGCACGCAGGGGAGGGAGCACGGTCGCCGGGGAATGACAGGGCGACGCCGTCAGAACGTGCGCTGCACCGAGTAGTCGGCCAGCGTGGCCAGCGCGTCGCGGTAGTTGGACGCGGGCAACATGGCCAGCGCGTCGCGGGCGGCCTGGGCATGCGCCAGGGCGCGGTCGCGGGTGCGGTCCAGCGCGCCGGAATCACGGATCGAGGCGATGATGCGGTCGAGCGAGTCGAGGCCACCGTGTTCGATCGCATGGCGCAGCGACCGCGCCTGCTCCGGGCTGGCCTTTTCCAGCGCGTAGATCAGTGGCAGGGTCGGCTTGCCTTCGGCCAGGTCGTCGCCGATGTTCTTGCCCAGGGTGCCTGCGTCGCTGGTGTAGTCGAGCAGGTCGTCGGCGATCTGGAACGCGTAGCCCAGCTCCATGCCATAGCGGCGCAGCGCGACCACCTGGTTTTCCGGCAGGCCGCCGAGGATGCCGCCCAGTTCGGTGGCGGCGGCGAACAATACCGCGGTCTTGCGCTCGATCACCGCCAGGTACGCCGCCTCGCTGACGTCGGCATTGCCGATGTTGAGCAGCTGCAGCACTTCGCCTTCGGCAATCGTGTTGGTGGTGTCGGCCAGGATGCGCATGATGCGCATGTCATCCAGCTCCACCATCAACTGGAACGAGCGCGAATACAGAAAGTCACCGACCAGCACGCTGGCGGCGTTGCCCCACAGCGCGTTGGCGGTCTTGCGCCCGCGGCGCAGGTCGGACTCGTCGACGACGTCGTCGTGCAGCAGGGTGGAGGTGTGGATGAACTCGATGATTGCCGCCAGCTTGGCGTGCTGCTCGCCGCGATAGCCCGCGGCGCCGGCGGCCAGCACATGAAGCATCGGGCGCAGGCGCTTGCCGCCGCTGGCAATGATGTGGTCGGCGATCTGGTTGATCAGCACCACGTCGGACGCCAGGCGCTGGCGGATCAGTGCGTCGACGCGCTGCATATCGGCAGCGGCAAGATCGCATACTTGGGCGAAGTCGGCGGGGCGGCTGGCGTCGGCTGGCATCGGGGTCATGAAGGCTTCAAGGCGGCGGATCAGCGCGATTATAGGGCCGTGCCGCAGATTGCGCCGCGGCATCCCGTCCCAAACCGGAGCCACCGGTCTCCGCAAGGGGTTTGCAATAGCCGCTGGCCGGCCCAATCATGGCTGCCTGCAGTTTCGCGGACGTGCATCGAGGTCCGATCCGATGGCTCATGAAATCATCGCGCTGATCGCGCAATACGGCTTGCTGCTGGTGTTCTTCAACGTGCTGGTGGAGCAGGCCGGCGTGCCGGTGCCAGCCGTGCCCACCATGATTGTGGCCGGCGCGCTGGCGGCGAACGACAAGCTGCCGGTGGCGGGTGTGGTGCTGGTCGCGGTGCTCGCCTGCCTGCTCAGCGATCTGGCCTGGTACTGGGCCGGTCGGCGCTTTGGCTCCGGCGTGATGCGCACGATCTGCCGCATCTCGCTGTCGCCCGACTCCTGCGTGAAGCAGTCCGAGCTGCGCTTCCAGCGCTGGCGCGGACGCGTGCTACTGATCGCCAAATTCGTGCCGGGGCTGTCGACGGTGGCGCCGCCGCTGGTCGGCGCGATGGGTCTGCGCATTCCCACGTTCCTGGTGCTCGACGGGCTCGGCTCGCTGCTGTGGGCGGGCCTCGCGGTCGGGCTCGGCTATGTATTCGCCGCGCAGATCGACGTGGTGCTGGCGGCGCTGGCCAGCGCGGGCACGGTGGCATTCGAACTGCTGCTGGTCCTGCTCGCGCTGTATATCGCGGCCAAGTGGTGGCAGCGTCGGCGCCTGTTGGTGGCCTTGCGCATGGCGCGCATCACGGTGGACGAGCTGAACCAGTCCATCGCGGACGGCCAGACGCCCGTGGTGGTCGACGTGCGTTCGTCGGCTGCGCGCCTGCTCGACACGCGGATCATCCCCGGCGCCTTGCTGGCTGATCTGGACAGCGTTGACCGGGCCTTGCTCGGCACTCCGGCGGAGCGCGAGCTGGTGATCTATTGCAGCTGCCCGAATGAAGTTTCCGCCGCGAAGGCCGCCAAGCTGCTGATGGCGCTCGGCTACCAGCACGTGCGTCCGCTGCTGGGCGGGCTTGATGCGTGGGATGCAGCGGGCTACACGATCGAGCGGCTGGCGTCGGGCTCCGCCGCGAACGGTGACGATCGGCTGCACATGACGGCCTGATCGCGAGACCGGGCGGTCGCCCGAAAAACTTTACGCGTTCTATACGCGCAACGGTCAAATCGCTACCCCTTTCTTATACGGCACTTCCTACAGTGCGCGTCGTCCTTTCCATGAGTCGACGCCGATGGATTTCGTCTACCTGCTGTTCCTGCTCGTGCTGTGCGCGGTGGCGCTCGGCTTTCTGCTGATCTGCGATCGGCTCGGTCCGCGCAAGTAGGTCAGTTCGCCGGTCCGTCTTTACCGTCCGCATGAGTGTCCAGTCATGAATGTCCTCTATGTCCTTGCCGCGCTGATCGCGGTGGCCCTTGCCGGTTACCTGTGCGTGGCCCTGCTCAAGCCGGAGTGGTTCGAATGACCACGAATGATTTTCTCCAGGTCGGCCTGTTCCTGGCCGTATTGCTGCTGCTGGTGAAACCGGTCGGCAGCTACCTGGCGCTGGTGTTCGCCGATGCGCCCAATCGCGTCACCCGCTTCGGTGGTGGCGTGGAACGCGGCATCTACCGCCTGTGCGGCATTGATCAGGCCGAGGACATGGGCTGGAAGCGCTACGCGCTGGCCATGCTGCTGTTCAACGTGCTCGGCGTGCTGGCGGTGTTCCTGCTGCAGCGCGTGCAGGGGTGGCTGCCGCTGAATCCGCAACACTTCGGCGCGGTGTCACCCGATTCGGCGATGAACACCGCGATCAGTTTTGCCACCAACACCAACTGGCAGGGCTACGCCGGCGAATCGACGATGAGCTACCTGACCCAGATGCTAGGTCTGGCGGTACAGAACTTCCTCTCCGCCGCCACCGGCATCGCCGTGCTGGTGGCGGTGGTGCGCGGCTTCAGCCGGCGCAGCGCGAAGGGGCTTGGCAACTTCTGGGTCGACCTCACGCGCAGCACGCTGTACGTGCTGGTGCCGCTGTCGCTGCTGATGTCCCTGCTGCTGGTGTCGCAGGGTGTGGTGCAGAACTTCAAGTCGTATGTCGACGTGCCGGTGCTGCAGACGAGCAGCTATTCGACGACTGCGAAGGATGTCGCCGGCCACGACGTGACCACGCAGACCGCGGTCACCACGCAGACGCTGCCGATGGGCCCGGCTGCTTCGCAGATTGCGATCAAGATGCTCGGCACCAACGGCGGCGGCTTCTTCAACGCGAACTCCGCGCATCCGTACGAGAACCCCACGCCGTTCTCCAACTTCATCGAGATGCTGGCGATCTTTTTGATCCCGGGCGGGCTCTGCTACATGTTCGGCAAGCTGGTCGGCGACCGACGCCAGGGCTGGGCAATCCTCGCCACGATGCTGCTGATCTTCATCCCGCTGACGATCGGCCTGGTCGCCGCGGAGCAGGCCGGCAACCCGGCGCTGCACGGACTGGCGGTGGATGCGCATGCCTCGGCACTGCAGGCTGGCGGCAACATGGAAGGCAAGGAGACGCGCTTCGGCATCGTCTCGTCCAGCCTGTTCGCGGCGATCACCACGGCCGCCTCGTGTGGCGCGGTGAACGCGATGCACGATTCGCTGACCCCGCTCGGCGGCCTGGTGCCGATGTGGCTGATGCAGCTGGGCGAGGTGATCTTCGGCGGCGTCGGCTCCGGCCTGTACGGCATGCTCGCGTTCGCCGTGGTGGCGGTGTTCATCGCCGGGCTGATGGTTGGTCGCACGCCGGAGTATCTCGGCAAGAAGATCGAAGCCTACGAGATGAAGATGGCCAGCCTGGCGGTGTTGCTGCCGTGCGCGCTGGTGGTGATCTGCACCGCGATCGCGGTGATGACGCCGGCCGGCGTGGCGGGTGTCGCCAACCCCGGCGCGCATGGTTTCAGCGAAATTCTCTACGCGGTCAGTTCGGCGTCGAACAACAACGGCAGCGCGTTCGGCGGACTCTCGGCCAACACACCGTTCTGGAATGTGCTGCTGGGCCTGTGCATGTTCTTCGCCCGCTTCCCGCTCGCCATTGCGATGCTGGCGATGGCCGGCTCGCTCGCTGCCAAGCGTCACGTGCCCGAATCCGCCGGCACCTTGCCGACGCACACGCCGCTGTTCGTCACGCTGCTGGCCTGCGTGGTGATCGTGGTCGGCGCACTCACCTTCCTGCCGGCACTGGCCCTGGGGCCGATCGCCGAATCCCTGATGTCGGGACACTAAATCATGACCGCACAAACTCACGCAGCGAGCGGCTTCAACCGCGAGCTGATTCTCACGGCCATGGCCGATTCGTTCCGCAAGCTGTCGCCGCGGATGCAGTTCCGCAACCCGGTGATGTTCGTGGTGTTCGTCTGCAGCGTACTGACCAGCCTCCTGTGGGCCCAGGCACTTGCCGGCCATGGCGAGGCACCCACCGGTTTCATCTTCTGGGTCAGCCTGTGGCTGTGGTTCACCCTGCTGTTCGCGAACTTCGCCGAGGCGCTGGCGGAGGGCCGTGGCAAGGCGCAGGCCGATGCGCTGCGCAGTTCGCGCAAGGACGTGCTGGCGAAGAAGCTGGCGTCGGTCGATCGCCACGCGGCGATCACTTTCACCCCATCCAGCGAGCTGCGCACCGGCCATCACGTGCTGGTCGAGGCGGGCGAACAGTTGCCCGGCGACGGCGAAGTCGTGATCGGCGCGGCCAGTGTGGACGAGAGCGCAATCACCGGCGAATCCGCGCCGGTGATCCGCGAATCCGGTGGCGACCGCAGTGCGGTCACCGGTGGCACGCGGGTGCTGTCGGACTGGCTGGTGGTGCGCATCACCAGCAACCCGGGCGAGAGTTTCCTCGACCGCATGATCGCGATGGTCGAAGGTTCCAAGCGGCGCAAGACGCCGAACGAGATCGCGCTGACCATCCTGCTGGCCAAGTTCACGCTGATCTTCCTGCTCGCCTGCGCCACGCTGCTGCCGTATTCGATCTACAGCGTGCAGGCGGCTGGCATCGGCCATCCGATCACGCTGACCGTGCTGATCGCGCTGCTGGTGTGCCTGATCCCCACCACGATCGGCGCGCTGCTGTCGGCGATTGGCATCGCCGGGATGGACCGGATGATCCGCGCCAACGTGATCGCCACCTCGGGCCGCGCGGTCGAGGCGGCCGGCGACGTGGACGTGCTGCTGCTGGACAAGACCGGCACGATCACGCTGGGC
>JBEPVP010000116.1:0-11268 GCA_041690935.1 Rhodanobacter sp. | reverse complement strand
CCCGGCCCATGTCTTGGGGTCGCGGGCGTATCCGGCTGTGGGCATTGGCGGCGACGTGGCCGACGAGATCAACAGCTTCGGGCCATACGACAAATTGGTGCCGGCGGTGGTCATCATTACGCGCGACCTGGCGCACAAGCTTTTCCCGGACGGCGCGGCGGTGGGGCAGCGCGTCTATCTCAGCGACGACGGGCCGAGCACGATCATTGGCATGGTCGATCGGCTGGAAGGCGGTTACGCGGGCAGCAGCACGCGTTCGATCGATGAGGACACGGTGCTAGTGCCGGCGCGTTACGCCAGTCCCGACGACGGGGCAGCCTATAACGGCGGGGTGGTTTATCTGGTGCGCACGCAACCGGGGCAACTGGAGGCCGTACTGCACGCGGCGCCGGCTGCCTTGGTTGCACAGAGTCGCCTGCGCTTGATCAGCCCGGAGGATGGCGTAGTCACGCTGACGCAGGCACGCACGAAGGCCTACGCCACCGATCGCGGCGTGGCGATCATGATGGGCGCGGTGTGCGTGTTGCTGCTGCTGGCGACGGCCGGCGGCATCGTCGGACTGAGCAGTTTCTGGGTTGGCCAGCGGCGCCGCTCCATCGGGGTGCGGCGTGCACTGGGCGCCACGCGTGGCGACATCCTGCGTTATTTCCAGACCGAAAACGCCCTGATCGTCGGCATCGGCGTGGTGCTGGGTGTGCTGCTCGGCATCGCCGCTAATCTGTCGCTGATGACGCACTACGAATTGCCGCGGATGCCGTTGTGGGTGCTTGGAGTCGGTGCGGTGTTGCTGTGGCTGCTTGGCCAGCTGGCCGTGTTCGGCCCCGCGCGGCGCGCCGCCGCCGTGCCGCCGGTAGAGGCAACGCGCTCGGTGTGATGGCGTGACCGGGTTGGCGCCGAACATCCCGTTCGCCCCCGGACTCGCTCCGGAAGCGAACGGGAAGTTCGGGTCGACCAAGTTTCGCGGTTGATCAGGCAATGCGATCTGCCGCGGCGTTTCCGCCTCAGTCGATACCGAGCTTCTTCAGCTTGTAGCGCAGCGCGCGGAACGTGATGCCGAGTTTGCGGGCGGCGGCGGTCTTGTTGTAGCGCGATTCTTCCAGCGCCTTGACGATGGCGGTGCGTTCGAGGTTGCTGATGTAGTCGTCGAGGCCGCCGTCGGCGCCGGCGGCGGCCGATGAGCTGGCAGCGGTTGCTGCGGGATGCCCGGACGGCGACGTGGCGTCGTGGGCGGGGCGGGCGCCCCGCTGCGGCAGCATCAGGTCGTAGGCGTCGATGATGGCGCCGTCGCACATCGCCATCGCGCGCTCGAGGATGTTCTCCAGTTCGCGCACGTTGCCGGGGAAATCGTAGGCATCCAGCGCATCGCGTGCCGCCGGCGACAGCTGGCCGACACTTTCGCCGCTCTTGCCGGCCAGCGCCTTGAGAATGAACGCGGACAGCAGGGGTACGTCGCCGCGCCGTTCGCGCAGCGGTGGCACGCGCAGTTCGATCACGTTGATGCGGTAGAACAGGTCCTGCCGGAACTGGCCCTGCTCGACCAGCTGGCCGAGGTTCTTGTGGGTGGCGGACAGGATGCGCACATCCACCGGGATCTCGTCGCGACCGCCGATCGGGCGCACCGCCTTTTCCTGGATCGCACGCAGCAGTTTCACCTGCATATGCAGCGGCAGCTCGGCGACTTCATCGAGAAACAGCGTGCCGCCCTGGGCGGCCTGGAACAGGCCTTCCTTGTCGGTACTGGCGCCGGTGAAGCTGCCCTTGCGATGGCCGAAGAATTCGCTCTCCATCAGTTCCGATGGGATCGCGCCGCAGTTGACAGGCACGAACGGACCGCTGGCGCGCGGACCCTGCTCGTGGATCAGTCGCGCCACCAGCTCCTTGCCCACGCCCGATTCGCCGGCGATGTAGACCGGGGCCTGGTTGCGCGCCAGTTTGCCGATGGTGGCGCGCACCTGCTGCATCGCCGCCGAGTCGCCGATCAGGCGGTCGCCGGAATCGACGGTTTTCGCCGCGGCACCGCCGTTGCGTTTCTCTTCGGCCAGGCGCAGGGCGGTGCGCACCAGCCCGCGCAGCATCTGGATGTCGACCGGCTTGGAGACGAAATCGAACGCGCCCGCCTTCAGCGCGTTCACCGCGGCATCCACGTTGCCGTAGGCCGTGATCATCGCCACCGGGGTATCCGGACAGGTCTCGGCAATCAGCTCGATGATCTGCTGCCCATTGCCGTCGGGCAGGCGCATGTCGGTGAAGCACAGGTCATAGGTCCGTTCGGCCAACGCGCGCTGCGCTTCGGCCACGGTGCCTACGGCGTCGACCTGCAGATCCATCCGACCCAGCGTGATGGTCAGCAGCTCGCGGATGTCGCGTTCGTCATCAATGACCAGGACGGTCTGTGGGTTCATGGCAGGGCGCGTGGCGGTCGATACCTCAAAGAATACCCGGCCCCACGCTGCGGGGCAAAGACTGTCGCCCGTCGCGCGGGTCCCTGATGGGCCGGTTTGCGGTTGAAGAAGTTCGCCATCACCGGATGGGCTGCACGGGATTTGCCCGTTTGGCTGCCGATGCGGGATGCGCGGGTACGCCGGGCGCGGCGCCATGCAACAACTGCTGCAGCTTCAGGTACACCCCGTTCGTCCAGCCGAAGCCGACGACGTTCTGGCTGTAGCCGGCGCTGATATGGACGTCCGCGTTGCCGAGCACCATGTTGTATTTCTCGCGGATGGTCCCGTCCGCCGCGATGCCGCGATCGACCGTGGCGGAGAACTTGCCGGCGAGGCGACGCGCATCGTCGTGGAAGCCATAGGCGTCGAGGCCGGCGATGGCGAGCCAGTTGGTGGGCGCCCAGCCGAACGGCGCGTCCCATTGCGCGCCGCTCGGGCGATGGTCCATGGCGAGGCCGCCCGGACGTTCGAAGATCGTCAGATGATCACGCACTGCGCTGGCTTGCGCCGCGGACGCCGCGTGCGCCCACAACGGATAGAAGGTCGTGATGTAGGGATCGGTTGCCGCCTTTTTGGCCACGAAGTCGTAGTCCAGGTACAGCCCGGCTTCGGGATGCCACAGGTATTTGTTCATCGCCTGCTGGCGCGCCTCTGCCATGCGGGTCCAGCGTTCGGCGTCGGCGGTCTTGCCGAGCTTCAGCGCAAAATCGTGCAGATCGGTTTCATAGCGATAGAGCAGGCTGTTCAAACCCACCGACGCGTAGTGATGGGTCGATCCGGCATACGGTCCGAAATGGAAATTGACGTCGAAGCCCGACTCGCGCATAGCGCGATCGCCCAGGTAGTAGTCCGCGCTCAATCGATAGCCTTTCAGCCACGCGTCGGCGCACACCTTGGAGCTGCGCACATCGCAGCTCGTCGACTTCAGCTGCGCGGCTTCGGCGTCATCGGGATGTTCCGGCGCCTTCACCAGGTAACCGGGATTTTCGGAGGGGTGCGCCAGCAGCCACTTGATCACACCGCGGTAATACTTGGCATCGCGCGCTTCCAGCACCGGGCCCTGGCCAAGGTCGAAGTAGCGTGCCAGGCCGGTATCGCCGGCGAGATGTTCGCTGCGCGTCCAGATGTCGTGGTTGCTTACGGCCAGCGGGTACGCCTGCGCAAGCCAGGCCTGCATCGCCGCCTTGTCGTGAAAACTGGCCGGATCGTCGAGTACCGCGGTCATCATTGCGCTGAGGAAGGGTGGCTGCGAACGGCTGAGGTAGTAGGTGCGGTTCGCATTCAACACGCCGCCGTAGTACTCGACCTCGAACAGGGCGTTGTCGACCATGTCGCGGGCGAGTTCGGTGCGCTCGTCGGCGACCAGGCCGAGCACGATGAAATAACTGTCCCAGCCGTACATCTCATTGAAGAAACCGCCGGGCACGACATACGGATGCGGCAGGTACAACAGCCCCTGCATCGGCAGTTTCGCGGGGTCGATGTCGCCAAGCCGCTCGATGCGGCGCGGCAGGGTGTGCACGTCGACATGGCAGTGCTTGCCGATTTGCGCAAGGTCCGCTGGCGGCGGCAGTTGCGTTGGCAGGTAGAGCACCGGCCGGGTGGCCACCTTGCTGTCGGCCAGCGCCGAACAGTTGTCCATCGAACGCGTCAGGGTGGTCCAGGCGTGATCGATGTAGGCGCGCGTCCTCGCGGGGTCCGGCGTGGCAGCCGGCGTGGCCGACATGGCGCTGGCTGCGAACGCGGCCGACAGCAGCAGGGCGCCGAGTCGCCGCCCGATCCCGTTTGATCGATGCTGCCAGAACGTGGCCGCACGGCTGGTGTGATGCTGTTCGTGGATCGAGCTCTGCGTGTTTTTCATGGCTGCTCCCGGTTCAATGAGTGCGGTGTGCGGGCAGTCGCCCAGCATCAGCGGATCGCGTGTCGAAGCGCATCATGGCGCGCTCCGGGTCAAGACGACGTGGCCGGCGGCATCACGTTTGACGATGATGTCGAGGTGCTTGCCGCGGAAGCTGACATCCCTGAGCATCAGTGATGTCCAATGTTCCGGCAGCATGGGCGGATAGGCCTGCACCAGACCCTCGGGCTCGATGCGCAATCCGCTGAAGCCGTAGATGATGTTCTGCAGGAATCCACCGCTGGCGGTGACGAAATAGCCGGTGTTGTTGGTGGCCGTTTCCGTGCGCACGTTGAATGGTGGCTTGATCACTTTGGCGACGAGGTTGCGCTGGAACCACGTGCCGGCTGCGGCGGTATCGCCGGCGGTACTGGCCGCGATCGACATCGGCGCGAAACCCATGCTGTTCGGGTCGCCATGCGATTGTTCGAGCGGCGCCATGGTGTACGCGTAGTCGCGGCGACGCGCGGCGGCGCTCATCGGCAGGTCCAGCGAGGGATAGGAGAGCATCGGCAGCGAACTGCCGCCCCACGAGCCGATGTCGTGCGCCACCGACGGGTCGAAATCGAGGTAGTGCCCGGCCGCGACATCGAACGGGAGGTAGAGGCCGCGGGCGACGTCGCTCCAGCGCGGATCCGCTTTTTCGTCCAGCACACGTGCCGCCGCCGTGGCGATCTGCAACGCCTTCCTGGCCGAGGCATTGGTGAACGTGTCGTTGGGCACGTCGTTGTAGTCCTCGTCCACCGAGGTGACATGCAGGATCTCGTAACGGTGTTGCGCGGATACATACGTGGCACGACTGACCCAGAAATCGGCGACCGCGCGGATGACCGGCCAACCGTGCCGGACCAGCCAGTCGCGATCGTGCGTGGCGAGGTAGTACTGCCACTGGGCGATGGCTATGTCGGCGTTGACGTGGATTTCCCGCTCGTCGAGGATCCTGGCGAAATGCGGCGTCTGCGAACTGCCGTTGTCCGGATCGGCTTCCCATGGATACATCGCGCCGCGCAAGCCGCGATCGCGCGCGCGTTGCTCGGCCTGCGGCAGCGAGCTGTCGCGGAACATCACCAGCGATTTCGCGCGCTCGGGATGCAGCAACAGCAGGGCCGGAAACACCCACGAATCGCTGTCCCAGAAGATGTGCCCGGTGTAGCCCGGGGTCAGCCCGCAGGCGCCGATCGGCCACGCCGTGTTAGGCGCCGAATTCGACAGCAGGTAGTACAGATCGGAGTGCACGATCTGCTGCGCCCTGGCATCGCCATCGATCACGATGTCCGATTTCCACAACGCGTGCCATGCATCTTTCTGCGCGTCGAGCAGCGCATCGAAACCCTTTGCGCGCGCACCCGTGACCAGCGCCAGATCCTGCCTCGCATCACCGCCCCAATGCTCGCGCGAGACGGCGACGTATTTGGCAAACGTATAGGTGTGGCCCTTGCGCACGTCGACGCGCAAATTCAAGGCAAGTCGATAGTCGCTTTTATCAAGCCTGGCCTCGGCGAGGTGCAGACCCGCGGGCAGCGCCACCGCCACCGCCTCGGCCATCTTCGCGCCCTGCTCGGCCTGGCCGTCCAGCCACAAGGTCAGCGCGGCGGTGTCGCCGGCGCTGGCGAGTACATGGGTGTCGCCGTGGTACCACAGCGCAGCGCGGTCCGGCGTGGCCGGGGGCACCGCTTGCAGCTTCAGGTTGTTGGCCGCGACGGCTTCCTGCATCTGCTCGCCGTCCAGCTGCGCCAGCGCAAAGTGCGGCGCATGCGGCGCCCACAGGTTCAATGCAAACGAGAGTTCGATCCGGCCATCGAAATCCGGCGTGATCGACAGCTGGCTGGCGGCCAGGTGCGGCGACGCCTGGCTGACCAGGGTTACCACCCGGATGTCGGTAGCCTTGCGGCCGTCGATGTAGCGATAGCCGGTGGTCAGGGTGCCGTCATGCATGTCGAGCGTCTGACGGTAGTTCTGGAATCTCGCCGGGGTGACCTCGACCTGGTTCAGCCAGAAGTGGCCGGCGTGCGAGGTGCCGGTGCTGTAGTCGATCTCGCTCCAGCCGGGGATGGCCGCAGGGCGGGAGATGTCGCCCTTCTTGTAATCCATGAAGGCGACCATATAGGCGAGGTTTCCCTCGGTGCCGCGCGGTGCCGTCATCGTCGAGAAATAACCGTTCGCCAGCTGGCCCGGGAAATAGGCAGCAAGATCCTTCGCCGTGACGGTGAGCAGGAAGCTGGGGTCGGTCGCAGCCGCGGCTTGGGTGCCGGACGCGACGCCCAGCAGGATCATCGCGAGAGCTGTCACAGCGGAGCGTCGAAACATCAGCTTCCTCCGAATGGCGGTCATCGGGCCGACCGGGAAACGGTCAGCCCGCGGCTTGCGCCTCACAACGTCGTGCGAACCAGCGTGGCCTTGCCATCGGCACCGCGCTCGACGCGGATGTCGTAGTGCTTGCCGCGGAAACTCACGCGTTTGAGGGTCAGTGATTTCCAGCCGGGCGGCAGCACCGGCGCGTAGGCCGCGACCAGGCCATCGTCTTCGATGCGCAAGCCGCTCAGTCCGTAGACGAAGCTCTGCACGAAGCCGGCCGAGGTGGCGAGAATGTAGCCGGCGTTGTTGGCGACGGTCTCGGTGCGCACGTTGAACGGCGGTTTCAGGAAGCCGACCAGGTTGCGCTGGATCCATGCGCCGGCGCCCTTGTCGTCGCCCAGTTCCGCCGTGCCGACGGCGAGCATCACCATCATCATCTCGTTGGGGTCGTCGCCATGCACCTTGAGTTCGTGCAGCTGGAACGCGAAGTCGTTGCGGCGCACTTGCGGCGACATCGGCAGGTCGAGGTTCGGGTACATCAGCCAGGCCAGCGACGAGCCCATCCAGGTGATCTTGTCATGCGGCACCGAGGCGTCGAAATCGAGATGGCGCTGTTCGGCGTCCGCGAACGGGATGTACATCTTCGCGGCGATCACCGCCCATTGCGGGTCGGGTGTGGCGCCGACCAGCTTGGCCGCCTTGATCGCGATCTGCAGTGCCCTGCGCGCCGCGGCGTTGGTGAACGAGTCGTTCGGCACGTCGTCGTAGGCCTCGTCCGGCGAGGTAACGTGTTCGATCTCGTAGCGGTCCTGTGCCTTGTTGTAGGTGACCCGGCCGGCCCAGAACTGCGCGATCTCGTGGATCACCGGCCAGCCATGCTGTTTGAGCCAGGCGTCGTCGCCCGTGGCGAGGTAGTACTGCCACTGCGCGATCGCGATGTCCGCGTTGACGTGGATCTCGCGGAACACGCCGTAGGCGAAGTGCGGCGTATAGTCGACGCCGGTCTCGGGGTCGGCTTCCCACGGATACATCGTGCCCTTCGCGCCGTATTGCTTTGCACGGTCGCGCGCCGGCTGCATGGTGCGATCGCGGAACATCACGATCGGCTTGGCGCGCTCCGGATGCAGCAGCAGCAGGGCCGGGAACACCCACGAGTCGCTGTCCCAGAACGCGTGTCCGGCGTAGCCCGGGGTCAGCGCGCAGGCGCCCATCGGCCACGCCGTGCCGACCGTGGTGTTGGACAGCAGGTAGTACAGGTCCGAGTGCACGGCGCGCTGCACTTTCGCATCGCCGTCGATCACGATGTCGGACTTCCACAGCGCGTGCCAAGCGGCCTGGTGCTCGGCCAGCAACGCGGCGAAGCCGCGCTGGCGGGCCGCCTTCGCCAGCGCTACATCGGCGGCCGCATTGCCACCCCAGTTCTGGCGCGAGGCGGCGATGTACTTGGTGAAGATGTAGGTCTGGCCCTTGTGCACCCTGGCGGTGAGGTTCAGCGACAGTTTGTACGGACCTTTCCCCAGCTTTACGCTCTCGACGTCCAGCCCGGGCGGCAGGCCGATCGCGGCGGCCTCGGCCATGCTCAGGCCGTGTTCGGCGCGACCGTCCAGCCACAGCGTCAGCTGTTTGCTGTCACCGTCGCTGGCGAGTACCCGGGTGTAGCCCGGATACCACACGGCGGCGCGGTCGGGCGTCGGCACCGGCTTGTTGTCCAGCGTCTGGCCGCTGGCGATCACCGCGGCGATCATCTCGTCGCCGCTCATCGTGCCGATCGGGAAGCGCGGCTGGTGCTCCGACCACAGCCGGATCGGGAAGGTGAGTTGCACGCTGCCATCGAACTGCGGCGTGATCGACAGCTGCGTCGCGGCGAGATGATTCGATGCCTGGCTGACGAAGGTCACCACTTTCACGTCGGTCGACTTGTTCGCGTAGTCGAAGCGGTAGCGGGTGGTGAGCGTGCCGTCGTGCATGTCCAGGGTCTGCGCGTAACCGGCCAAGATCTTCGGGTCGACGCGGGTGGAATTGAGCCAGCCGCCGCCGGGGTTGTAGTCGATCTCGCTCCAGCCGGGGATCGCGGCGGGGCGCGCGATGTCGCCCGGCTTGTAGTCCATGAACGCGACCATGTACGCGCGATTGCCTTCGGTGCCACGCACCGAGGTCATCGTCGAGAAATAGCCGTTGGCCAGATAGCTGGGGAAATACGTGCCGAAATTCTCCGCGGTGCCGGTGAGCAGGAAGCTCGGCTCGGTGGCCGCATACGCCGGTGTGGTGAGTGCGCCGACGATCAGGAACAGGCCGGCGAGGCAGGGACGAGGGGATGTCATGGTCGCTCCAGAGGAGACGCGTTTCATTTCCGGCGAACGCATGCGGCCGTCTATTCCGCGGCGAGCGGGACGGTCAACGATGCGTGCGTGCTCGCGCGATCGGTCTCGCGCTTGAAGAGGAACAGGGTGGCCAGGATCAGCGTCATCGGCACCAGCGAGAAATAGAACGCATCGATGCCGTCGAAGCTGGCGAACACGCTGGCCGTGATGTACGAGCCCATGGTGCCGCCGAGCGCGGAGAACACCACGATCAGCCCGGTCATCGCCGCATGCATCGGCTTGGGCAGCGAGCTCAGCGCCACCGAGTTGATCACCGGGTAGATCGGCGCCATCAGCAGACCGAGCAGCGGGATCAGGTAGGCCGCGAGCGGCGCGTTGAGCCAGCCCACATCCGGCCGCGCCACAACGCCGCGCGCCAGCGGCAGCACCACGATCACCAGCACGCCCATGCCGATCACGCAGGCGTTGAGCAGGACATGCCAGCGCACGCGCTTGAGCACGATGCCGGCGCCGATGCGGCCAAGCGCGGTCATGCCGGCGAGGATGCTGGCGAACTGGATGCTCATCGCGTTCGGCAGCTTCAGGATCTCGTTGTTGAAGGTGGGCAGCCAGGTGCCGAAGCTCTGCTCGATCAGCACGTACAGGAACGCCGAGGCGAGAAAGACGTAAACCAGCGGGCGCACGAACAGGCGCAGCATCTCCATGATCGCGTCGCCGAAGGAGTTGTTGTGGCCGTGCGCATGCGCGGCGCTCTCGTCCAGCTCGCTGCTGGCCAACAGCACGATCACCAGCGCGCAGGCACCGGCCAGCAACCAGTACACGTTGAACCAGACCGGCTTGCCCGGGTCCGCCGGATCGACATACGCGCTGAAGATCCAGTTGCCGGCGAGCACGCCGACCATGAACAGGCCTTCGATGGTGTTGGTCAGCCGCGAGTGCGCGGTGCGGTCGGCGGTGAGCAGGCCGATCGAGGAATACACGCCGACCTTGGCCAGCGCAAAGGAGAAACCCACGCAGGCGAACAGCAGCCGCGTGGTCAGGAAAGTGGGGTAGAGCGGCATAAGCACGCAGGCGCCGCCGACGATGGCCAGCGCCAGCATCATCGAGCGCCGGTAGCCGAACATCGGCAGGAACGAGGCGACCAGGAACGAGGTGAACGCGATCGTGAGGTCCTTGTAGCGCTCCAGCGCACTGGCCTCGGGCTTGTCGATACCGAACGTGGCGATCGACTGCAGGATTACCGTGCCGACGCTGTTGAGCAGGATCGCGAAGATCATGTAGATCAGCACCAGCGCGACGATCATGCGGATTCGGTTCACGGCCACCTCGACGAAGTCATGATGTTTCGAATGGGCGTGGTCCGGATCGCTCCGAGGGCTCGATCCGGACCACGCGCCTATTACAACTCAAGGCTCAGAACAGGTATTTCACCTCGAAGTTGACTTCGCGACCTTCCAGCGGTCGGGCCAGGATCACGCCACCGGAAACGGCGGTGCCGAAGATGCGCGAGTTGCTTTCGGTCAGGCCCAGTTCGTTGGTGATGTTGGTGCCCTGCAGACGCAGCTGCCAGTTCTGCTCGACATTGGCGATCACGCCGAAGTCCCACGTGTCGTAGGTGCCCAGCTGCTGCAGACCCGACTGATCCTGGGTATGCGGGCCGACGTGGGTGTAGGTCACGAAGGCGGTCACATCGCCCCAGGCGAACGGGATCTTGTAGCTCGGTGTGAACATGTAGCGGACTTTCGGCTGGCGCTGCAGCTGCTTGCCATTGATGAACTGGCAGCCGCTGACGCCGGTGACCACGTTGGTGAAGATGAAGCAGGAATTGTTGTGCGAGTAGTGGCCGTCGAGGTAATTGGCCACCAGCATCAGCTTCAGGTTCTCGATCGGGGTGAGCGCACCGGCCAGGTTGATGCCCTTGGAGTCGGAGCCATAGAGTGCCGGCGGACCCACCGGCGTGCCAGCTCCATCGGTCGGCTGGAAGGACAGGCCATTGAACTGCTTGTGGTAGATGCTGATGTCGGCGTAGATCAGATCCGACTGATACTTGAAGCCGCCCTCGAGGTTCTGGATCTTTTGCAGCGGTGCCGTGTTGCCCGTGGTGGCACCGCGGATGCCGTTGTCGAAGTCGGCGAAATGCACGCCCTTGTTGGCGCGCACGTAAACGCTCATGTTGTCGGCCAGCTCATAGTTCGCACCGATCGTCCACGAGGTATGCGTCTTGTCGTAGCTGGTGTGCGCGAACGTGCCGTTGCAGACCGGAACACTGTTGTTGTATCGCGTGAGCTGGTTGCCATCCAGGTCGACGTTGGTG
>JBEPVP010000115.1:0-11288 GCA_041690935.1 Rhodanobacter sp. | reverse complement strand
GCATGAGGCCCGGCGCGCCGTGCTGCAGGGCGTCGCCGCCAGCGAGTACCTGGAGCTGGTCGCTCCGGATGGCGCGTTGTACGCCTTCCCGCAGGTGCGCGCCGATCGCTTCAGCAGCTTCGACGACGAAGTTTTCGCGCTACGCCTGCTGGAGGAGGAATCCGTGCTGGTGGTGCCCGGCAGCAGCTTCAACGTGCCGCGCAGTCGCCACTTCCGGCTGACCCTGCTGCCGCCGCCGGTGCAGCTGCATGAGGTATTCGTGCGGATCGAACGGGTGTTGGCGCGGATGGCCGGACAGGTCGACGCCCGACCGACGCCGGCCGCTGCCGCCGCGGTGGCCTGACGCATGATGACCGCCGCACCCGCGCTGCATTACCTCGCCCTCGGCGATTCCTACACGATCGGCGAAGCCTTGCCTGCCACGGCGCGCTGGCCAGCCGGGCTGGTGCAGCGCCTGCGCGCGGCCGGCGTGGTGATCGACGACCCGCGCATCGTCGCCCTCACCGGATGGACCACCGACGAGCTGGCGCTGGGCATGGACGCGGCGTCACTGACGCCAGCCTACGATCTGGTCACCCTGCAGATCGGCGTGAACAACCAGTACCGCGGACGCTCCGCCGACGACTACCGCGAGCAGTTCGCCGGCCTGCTGGCCAGCGCGATCGCGCTGGCCGGCCACCGGGCCGACCGCGTGGTGGTGGTGTCGATCCCCGACTGGGGTGTCACCCGCTTCGCCCGCGAGCAGGGCCGCGACGGCTCACGCATTGCCGCCGAGCTGGACATCTACAACGCGATCGCCCGCGACGAAAGCCGCCGCGCCGGCGCGCGTTTCGTCGACATCACCGGCATCGCGCGCGCGCATCCCGACTTCGTCGCCGAGGATGGCCTGCACCCTTCCGCGGCCCAGTACGCGCTATGGCTGGAGGCGATCGAACCGGTAGTGTTGCAAGCGGTTCACGCCGGGATGCCGGCCCCTTCCAGCTACTGACCGGGGGCATGTTTTCCGCGGTTGACCCCGGTCAATCCGGCCTGCACGGCGGGCGCGGTATCATGCAAGGTCCCCACCCGATCTTCAGGAACCACCATGTCGCTCGATCCCGGCACCCGCGAACGCATCGAAACCCTGCTCAAGGACCACCGCGTGGTGCTGTTCATGAAAGGGAATCGGCAGCAGCCCATGTGCGGCTTTTCCGCCGCAGCCATCAACACACTCAACGAGTTGCTGCCCGACTACCACACGGTCAACGTGCTGGAGGATCCGGAGATCCGCGAAGGCATCAAGGCCTACGGCGAGTGGCCGACCATCCCGCAACTGTACGTGCAGGGCGAGCTGGTCGGCGGTGCCGACATCATCCGCCAGATGTACGGTAGCGGCGAGCTGCATACGCTGTTCGGCGCTACCGCGCCGGATCGCACGCCGCCGCAGATCATCATCACCGACGCCGCCGCGGAGGCGATCCGTCAGGGCACCGCAAACGCGCAAGGCGTGGCTCTGCATCTGGAGATCGGTCCCGACCACAGCGCCGGCTTCCAGCTCGCGCCTGCCGGCGAACACGACATTGTGGCGCACGCCAATGGTCTCGACGTGCATTTCGACCCGGCCAGCGCCCAGCGCGCCCAAGGCATCGTGATCGACTGGGTCTCCACCGTGCAGGGCGAGGGCCTCAGCCTGAAGTTTCCCGGCGCACAGGAGATCAAGTCGCTCAGCGTGCAGCAACTCAAGCAGCGACTCGCCGCGAACGACATCACCCTGATCGACGTGCGCCCCGCCCAAGGCCGCGCTCAAGCCGCCCCGCTGGCGCAGGCGCGCGTGCTCGAAGATGAAGGCTACGAGAGCCTGGCCGCCCTGCCGAAAGACACCGCGCTGGCGTTCATCTGCCACCACGGCGTGTCCAGTCGCGCCATGGCCGAGCGCTTTGCCGCGCACGGTTTCAGCAATGTGTACAACGTCGAGGGCGGCATGGAGGCGTGGGCCTGTGAAGTAGATGCAGGTGTACCGCGTTACTGAGTCGCCTCGCGCTGCAGCATCCGAAACGCCCGTTATGCGGGCGTTTTTTTTGGTCGCCGCACAGCCGGCTATTCATGTGGTCCCTTCGGTTCGATCCCACCCAGCAAGCCCATGGCAGCGGCGCATCCGGCAGACTGCGTCCACCATCCGCATGTTATGTTGCCCCTGCCATTCATGACGGGGGATACGTGATGCGGATGGGCTTGGCTATCGATGCCGCCTGCGATCTTTCGCAGGCATTTCTGCAGCAACACGACATCGCGGTGATGCCTATCACGGTGCGGGTGGATGATGAAGTGTTCATGGATGACCGCGAACCGGCCGAGATCCAGCGTTTCATCAGCAAGCGCCTGGGCAGCCGCAGTCATTCGGCGGAAACCGAGCCCTGCCCGGTCGAAGAGGTGCAGAAACTGTTCCTGGAAAAGCTCGTGCTGGAGCAGGACTGCGTGTTCTGCCTGACGATTACCGCCACCCGCAGCCCGATCAACGAGCACGTCAACCGCGCCAGTTTCGGCATCCTCAAAAATTATCGCCAGGTGCGCGAGCAGGCGGGCATCCCCGGCCCGTTCATGATGCGGGTCGTCGATACCCGCAACATCTTTGCCGGTGCGGCGCCGGCCATCTACGAGGCCACCCGGCTGATCGCGGCCGACGAGACGCCGGCGGTGATCCGCGAACGGCTCACCCATATCGCCAACAACTCCTACGGCTACATGTTGCCGCGCGACCTGTATTACCTGCGCGCGCGCGCGAAGAAGAAGAACGACCGCAGCGTCGGCCTGTTCAGCGCGATGCTGGGCTCGGCGCTGGACATCAAGCCGATCCTGCGTTGCTTTCGCGGTGAAACCGGGCCGGTCGGCAAGGTGCGCGGCTTCGAGCAGGGTGCCGAAGCGCTGTTCGGTTATGCCGCGCAGCGGGTGCGCGCCGGTTTGCTGGTGCCGATGGTCTGCGTCAGTTACGGCGGCGACCTGGCCGTGCTGACACATCTGCCCGGGTATGCCGATTTGCGTGCTGTCTGCGAGGAGTGCGGCGTGGAGCTGATGGAAGCCCCGATGAGCATCACCGGCATGGTCAACGTGGGCGAAGGCGCGGTAACGCTGGGCCTCGCCGCGGAGGAACACGTCGCCGAGTTCTGAGGAAAGCCAGCCGCATGTTCCGACTGTCCACACTGTTGCTCCTGCTTGCCATCTTCAGCGCACCGGTCGCCGCCGGCACGGTGTACAAGTGCAGCGGCGCCCATGGCCAGGTGACCTATCAGGACGCGCCGTGCGCGAGGTCCCAGCGACAGCAGTCCCTGAACTTGCCCGACGATAGTGCCACCCGGTCGCCACCGGCCCGCGTGCCGATCGCAGCGGACAGCAATCCTTCGGCGGCCGGAGAAACGCCCATCCCATCGGCCGCACCCGGCATGCCATTGCCCCAGTTGTATCGCTGCGCGCACGCGGTCGACGGCAGCACCTACGTCAGCAACAACGGTCATCCGCCACCGTTCCAGGCGCCGCTGGGCATGCTCGGCGCGCTGCCGACATCGTTGGCCCAGACATACGGGCAACCCGGCGGCGCGGGCATCTCGGCACCGGAAGCGAATCGTGGACGGGTCACGTCAGCGCTGGTCGCCAATAACTATGTGTGGGTGCAGGACCCGTGCCGCCCGCTGAGCGTGCCGGAGATCTGCCACGAACTGCGCGACGAACAGGAACAGAACGCGCGCCAGTTGCAGCGCGCGTTCAAGAGCGACCGCCCGCCGTTGCAGCAGCGCGACGACGAACTGCAGGCGCAGTTGACGAATTGCTGAGGCCGCTCAGAAACCGTAGTTGAGGAAGCCGCCATCCACCGCCAGCACCTGGCCGGTGATGTAGCTGGCCGCCGGCAGGCACAGGAACGCGATCGCCGCGGCGACTTCCTCAGGTTCGCCGATCCGCTTCAGCGGCGTGCGCTCGAGCACCTCATCCAGATAGTCGGCATCCGCCAGCGCGGGCTCCGAGCGCTGGGTACGGACGTACCACGGCGCCACCGCGTTGACGCGGATGCCGTCCACCGCCCACTCGGCCGCCAGGTTGCGGGTGAGCTGGTGCAGCGCGGCCTTGCTCATGCCGTAAGGTGATCCCGTACGCACGTGCGTGATGGCCGAGACCGAACCCACGTTGACGATCGCCGCGTTCGCATGCTGCACCAGTTGCGGATGCGCCAACCGGCACATCTCGAAGGCGGAGAACAGGTTCTGCTCGAAGATCGCGCGGTAGTCGTCCTCAAGATAGTCCAGCGTGGCGCCGGGCTGGTTGCCGCCGGCGTTGTTGATCAGCAGCGAGACCGGCGCGCCCAGATCGGCGATCCAGTCAAACACCGCCAGGCGCTCCTCCGCCTCGGTCAGGTCGGCGCCGAACGCCAGCACCTCGACATCGGCAAATTCGTCGGCCAGCTCCACCCGCACCTGCTCCAGATAATCTTCATCGCGCGCGACCAGCAGCAGGTCGGCGCCCAGGCCGGCCAGTTCGCGTGCGACCGCGTAGCCGATGCCCTTGCTGGCGCCAGTGATCAGGGCGGTGTGGCCGTGCAGTTGCCAGGCGTCGATGCGGCTGTTCATGCGCGCAGCTTAAAACGTCGCTTCCGGCGCGCATAGCGCCGCCTCAAATCCATGGGCCGCTGCTTGCCAGTGCCCGCCCATGGCGGGACACTGGCGCTCACTCCGCGCGAGAACCGCCATGAAGACGCTGCCGCTGCTGCTGTGCGCACTTGCTCTTGGCGCCTGCTCCGGCAAACCGCCCGAGCCCAAGGCCAAACCGGCCGATGTCGCCACCCCGTTCGATGCGTTGAAGGCGAGCGAACAACGCGCCAGGGACGTGCAGAAGGTGGTCGACAAGCAGGCCGAGGAACAGCGCAAGCAGATCGAGGCACAGGAGCAGTAGTAGTCGCTGCCGATTCCGTATGGCTGAAGGACGGATTTTCGGCAGCTGCTTCGAGGAACTTCCGAAAACTTCCAGTGACGGCAAAATCGAAGTTTCCTTCCGTGTTCGCCTAGCGTGGACCGCACAGACAGTCGGCGTAGATGTTGGGCGTGCCGGCCTTCGCGTTGTGCAGCAGCCGCAGCTCCGGCGCCAGCGCGGGCAGCTGGGCGAACCAGCCCGGCAGCCGCAGGCCCCACGACTGCAGCACATGCACGCTGGCACTCTGCTTGAGGCCGAGCATGAAGTGCTCGAAGCCGCCCAGCGGGGTTTCCACATAACGCACCGGGTAGCCCTTGGCGAGCTTGGCCCGGCTGGCCGCATCGGCGACCGCCGCATCCAGCCCGCCGAGCTGGTCGACCAGGCCGCGGGCGAGCGCCTGCTGACCGGTCCACACGCGGCCTTGTGCAATCGCGTCGATGGATGCGTAACTCTTGCCGCGCGCGTTCGCCACCTTGCCGACGAAGTCGCGATAACCCTTGTTGATGATTGCCTGGATCACCGCGCCGACTTTCGGATCGAGCGGACGGGTGATGTCGAACGCGCCGGCCATCGGACCGGTGCCGACGCCGTCGCTCTGGATGCCCAGCTTGGCCAGCGTGTTCGGCACCGAGTAGTACATGCCGAAGATGCCGATCGAACCGGTGATGGTGTTCGGCTCGGCGAAGATGCGGTTCGCGTTCATGGATATCCAGTAGCCGCCGCTGGCCGCCACGTCGCCCATCGACACCACCACCGGAATGCCGGCCGCACGGGTCAGCTCGATCTCGCGGCGGATCTGTTCGGCTGCATACACTTCGCCGCCGGGTGAGTTGACCCGCAGCACCAATGCCTTGGTCTTGCGATCCTCGCGTGCGCTGCGGATCAGCGCCGCGGTGGATTCGCCGCCGATCGAGCCGGGCGACTGTTTGCCGCCGCTGATCTCGCCCTCGGCCACCACGATCGCCACGCCGGCCCCGAACATCTCGTCGTCCGCGACGCTGGCGGCGTAGTGCGCCAGGTCGACCTGACGGAAACTGTGACCCTTGCGGTCAGCCGGCACACCTTCCTTGCGCATCATCGCGATCAGCTCGGCGCGCGTGGCCATGCCGTCGACGAGGTGCTGGTTCAAGGCCAGCTGGGCCAAGTCACCCTCGGTGCTGGCGATATGCTCGGGCAGGTGGTCGATATCGTCGCGCAGCACCGCCGGATCGAGCTTGCGCAGTGCGGCCACTTCGGCGAGGTAGCTGTCCCACAGGCCACCCATCCAGTAGCTGTCGGCCTGCTTCGATTCGGCCGAGGCGTGATCGAGGATGTAGGGCTCGGCGGCGCTCTTGAACTCGCCGACGCGGAACAGATGCACGTCGACACCGAGCTTGTCCAGCAGATTCTTGTAGAACAGCCGGTAGTTGGCCAGCCCGGTGAGCATCACGCCGCCCTGCGGATCCATCAGCAGGCGGTCGGCGTGTGCGGCGAGGTAGTACTGGCCCTGATCCAGATTCACCGCCCATACGATCACCGGTTTGCCCGCGGCACGGAACCGGTCCAGCGCCGCTCCGACCTCGTGCAACGCGGCGAACCCGCCACCCTGCAGTTCATCCGGCAGCAACAGGATGCGGGTGATCCGCGAGTCCTTCGCCGCCGCGTCGATCGCGCCGACCAGGTCGCGCAGCTGCACCTGACTGGATTCGTCACCGGACAACCCGGCCAGCGCACGCTGCAGCGGCTCGATGCTGTACTGCTCGACCAGCTGGCCCTGCGGCCGGATCACCAGCACGCTGTCGCCCTTCAGCGCACGCTCCATCCGGCTGCCGGCGACCCCGGCGGTCAAGAGCAGCAGCAACACCAACAGCACGCCGAAAAACACCAGGTTGATAATCACCAGCCTGACCACGTTGATGCCACGCCCGAGCGTGCGCAGAAATGCCCAGAAGCCGGTGCGACGGGGCGGGAGCGGTGGCGTCATGCGTGCGTTTCCAGAGTCATGGGGTCAAGCGTAGCCGCTCACGCCGGCGCGGTCATGCGCGCGCGGGCGCCAGCGCTGTTTCCACGCGCTGCGCCAGAACCGGATGAACAACATCACCGCCGCCACCGACAGACCGGCGATCAGCCCCATCCACATGCCGCGCGCGCCCATGCCGCGATGGAACGCCAGCCACCAGCCCACCGGCATGCCGATGACCCAGTACGCGAACAGGGTGATCGCCATCGGCACGCGGGTGTCCTTGAGGCCGCGCAGCGCGCCGTTGGCGGCAACCTGGATGCCGTCGGAAAACTGGAACAGCCCGGCCAGCATGATCAGCTGCGCGGCCAGCACGATCACCTTCGGGTCATGTGTATACAGCTTGGCGATGGCGTGCGGCAGGCTCAGCATCAGGCCGGCCGAGAACAGCTGGGTGACCAGGGTCAGACCGATCCCGCAAAACCCCGCGTAGCGCACGCCACGCTCGTCGCCGCGGCCCACCGCGTTGCCCACGCGCACGGTGATCGCCATCGCCAGTCCGAGCGGAATCATGAAGAACAGCGATGCGATGTTGATCGCCACCTGGTGGCTGGCGATAACGTCCTCGCCCAGCGTGGCGATCACCAGCGCGGTCGCCACGAACAGGCCGGCCTCGGCCAGCAGGGTCACCGCCATCGGTAGGCCGATGTGCACCAGCGAGCCGATCCGGCGCAGGTCCGGCCACTCGAAATGATCGAACAGGCCGAGCCCGCGATAGTTGCGCCGGAAGATCACATAGACGCCGAACGCCAGCATCTCCAGCCACAGCACGATCGCGGTGGCCACGCCGCAGCCGTGCGCGCCCTGCGGCGGGATGCCGAGCTTGCCGAACATCAGCACGTAGCCGAGCGGCACCAGCAGCACCAGTCCGCCGAGGCTGAAATACATCGACGGCCGGGTCAGCGACAGCCCTTCGGACAGCCCGCGCAGCGCGAAGTAACAGGTCAGTGCCGGTGCGCCCCAGCTGATCGCCAGCAGGAACCGCTGCACGTCCTCGCGCAGGCTCGCGGTCACCCCAATCAGGTCGATCAGCGGCGCCGCATGGCGCACCGCGAACCACAGCAGCACGCCCATGCCCAGCGCCAGCCACAGCGCCTGCCGAAACACCGCGCCCACTTCCAGCCGACGCCCGGCGCCGTCGAGCTGCGCCACCGATGGCGGCACCGCCATCATCATGCCGATGCCACTGACGATCGCCAGCGACCAGATGCTGGCGCCCACCGCCACCGCACCGAGCACATGCGCGCTGACGTGGCCGGCCAGCACCGCGTCGATCACGTTGCTGCCGATCGCCGCCAGCTGGGCGCAGATCAGCGGCAGCGCAAGCCGCACGGTGGCGCGCATCTCGTGCAACAGATGGACGCGTTCGGGGCGGAAGGGCTTCATCGACACAGCAGACTCCAGGGCCGGCCATTCTACCTGAGCCACAAGTCACGACTGCCGCGTCGCGCTGACGTATGCGAAGATCGCCCGCTGCACCGGACGGGGATCGCGATGAAGCAGCTGACCAGCCATGAAGGACTGCACTGCGCCAACTGCGGCGCCATGATGCAGGGTGCGTTCTGCCACGAGTGCGGCCAGTCGATCCACAGCGTGCTCAAGCCGATGCACGGGATGATCGAGGAGACGGTGGAAACCGTGCTGCACATCGACGGTCGCATCGTGCATACGCTGCCGCCGCTGCTGCTCAAGCCCGGCTTTCTCACGCTGGAATATTTCAGCGGCCGGCGGGTGCGCTATATCGCACCGTTCCGGCTGATGTTCGTGCTGTGCCTGCTGGCATTCTTCGTCTGCCACCTGCGCGTCGAGGACAGCCACATCACGTTCGGTTCGAACGGTTCGGTCATCGTTACCGACAACGCCTTCAATGCGGCCACCACGCCGGCCGCGGTGAAGCTGGCCCTGCAGCAGCAACTAGCCGAGCTGCAGCGCGCGCGCGCTGCCATGGGCCCGATGGGCAAGCTTGCCGCAGCGGATCTGGACGCCGCTGAACATGCAATGCGTCAGCAGGCCGCGCAGCGGCTCGGTGCACTGGAAGCGACCCCGGCGACCGCGGTATCACCGAACCCGTCGACCAGCACGTCAACGGCTACGGCCGCCACGATGGGCGATCACACGCAGGACATCCATACCAAGATCAGCGACGACTGGCTGAACCGTCCATCACGGTTCGAGGTCGCGTGGTTGCCCGGCTTCGTCAATGGCCGGCTCGCGCGCAGCGTCGACCATCTCAAGGCCAACCTCCGCGCCATGAAAGCCCCGGGCGCCAGCCGCCAGGAAGCGGTCGACCGCATGCTGGCCAACTTCTTCGGCGTGCTGCCGCAGACCATGTTCGTGATGATTCCGCTGTTCGCTTTGCTGCTCAAGCTCTTCTACGTATTCCGGCGGCGCCTTTACATGGAACATCTGATCGTGGCGTTGCACAGCCACGCCTACCTGTTCCTCAGCCTGCTGCTGGGCGTGTCGCTCGACGCCCTGTCCGGCTGGCTGACGCCGCACGCGGCCTGGGCCACCCATCCGCTGTACTGGCTGGCGTGGGGGCTGGCGCTGTGGATACCGGTCTACCTGCTGGTCATGCAGAAACGGATCTATCGGCAGGGCTGGCCGATGACCCTGCTGAAATTCTGGTGCATCGGCTGGTGCTACTTCTGGCTGCTGCTGTTCGCGTTGATGGTCGCGGCGGCCCTTGGCATGACCCGCTGAGGCAGCGTCCTGGTGGGCCGACGCGACGGGTTTTGCACAGCGTCATCAGGCTGTCAAGGCGACCGCTGACGGTTTGTCAATTGTGTGAACTGTGCATGAGGGCAATTTTCAAGTCACTGAAAAAAAAGGCATTTTTTCCTTGCACAAAACCTCGTCAAGGCGTCATGAAAGGCGTCACCACGCGCTTTGGGGCGCTCCTTCCCCGCTGCATCCACAGACTTATCCACAGCTCTTGTGGATAAGCGCAAAAAGCGTCCGGGGTTAGCGACTTACCCCTGACTCCTCGATAGTCGGACAGCAAGTTCGTGCAACTTGCCAGGCGCGCTTTGGCTGACATCGCAGCTATCGCGTGTGGGCCGGGGTGGCGCAGTTACACTGGCGCGCCATGAGGTAATCCATGCCCGCCGTCTTACGCGTCGCCCTGCCGGTACCCTTGCTGACCCTGTTCGACTACCTGCCGCCGGCGACGGGTGCGGCCTGTGTGGGCAGCCGGGTGCTGGTGCCGTTCGGCCGCGGCAAGCTGGTCGGCGTGGTGGTGGCGATCGACGCCGAGGCGGCGGTCGGCAACAGCCGGTTGAAACAGACGCTGCGGCTGCTCGACGACGAGGCGCTGCTCGACACCGAATTGATGCAGACGCTGGCCTGGGCCGCCGACTACTGGCTCGGCGCGCCGGGCGAGGCCTATGCGAATGCGCTGCCGCTGGCCCTGCGCGAGGCGAAACCGCTGCCGGCCATCGGCGACGAATACTGGTCGCTCACGCACGCCGGTCGCAGCGCGCACGATGTCGGCAGCCGGCGTGGCGGCAGCAAGACCCTGCTGGACCTGCTGGCCGCGGGCGCGTTGAGCGCACAAGAACTGACCGAGCGCCTCCCCGGCTGGCGCGCTGCGGCGCGTCGACTTGCTGGCGCCAGCTTGCTCGAACGCAGCGAGCGGGCGCCGCTTGATCGACCGCTGCCGGCCTCGTTGGCACCGCAACTGAGCGACGAGCAACAGCAGGCCGTGGCCGCGGTCAGTGCCAGCCTCGGCCAGTACCAGCCGTACCTGCTCGACGGCGTCACCGGCAGCGGCAAGACCGAGGTCTACCTGGCGCTGATCGAGCAGGTGCTGGCGCAGGGCAAGCAGGCGCTGCTGCTGGTACCGGAAATCGGCCTGGCGCCGCAGACCGTGCGCCGCCTGCGCGAGCGACTCGGGGTGATCGTCGAGGTGCTGCACTCCAACCTGTCCGAGGGCGATCGCGCGCGCGCGTGGCTGCGCGCCCGCGCCGGCACTGCGCGGGTGATCCTGGGTACCCGCTCGGCGGTATTCACGCCGCTGCCGCAGGCCGGCCTGATCATCGTCGATGAGGAACACGACAGCGCCTACAAGCAGCAGGAAGGCTTTCGCTACCACGCCCGCGACCTGGCCCTGGTACGCGCCCGCGCGCTCGGCGTGCCGGTGCTGCTGGGTTCGGGCACGCCGTCGCTGGAGTCATTGGCGAATGCCGAGGCCGGCCGCTATCGCACCCTGCACCTGCGCGCCCGTCCCGGCGCGATCCGGCCGCCGCAGGTGCAGATCATCGACATGCGCGCGCAGCGGCTGGAGCACGGCATGTCGCCCGCGTTGCTGGCCGCGGTGACGGACACGGTGGCGCGCGGCGAGCAGGCGCTGGTATTC
>JBEPVP010000114.1:0-11311 GCA_041690935.1 Rhodanobacter sp. | reverse complement strand
CACCTATCCGGCACAGGTGTTCATGGGCGATGTCGGTGCGCTGGCGATGGGCGCGGCGCTCGGCTGCGTGGCGGTGATCGTGCGCCAGGAGATCGTGCTGCTGGTGATGGGCGGCGTGTTCGTGATGGAAACCGCCTCGGTGATGATCCAGGTCGCCAGCTTCAAGCTCACCGGCAAGCGCGTGTTCCGCATGGCGCCAATCCATCACCACTTCGAACTCAAAGGCTGGCCGGAGCCGCGGGTGATCGTGCGTTTCTGGATCATCAGCGTGGTGCTGGTGCTGGTCGGTCTCGCCACGTTGAAGGTGCGCTGATGTTCGGCTTCGACACTACTCAGGCAAAACGCCGGAACGGCCCGCGCGGCAGCTTCGACCTGTGCCTGCTGGTGGCGTTGATCGGGCTGGTCAGCGTCGGCGTGGTAATGGTGACGTCCAGCTCGATCGCGGTGGCCGACAGCCAGCACCTGGGCGCGTTCTACTTCCTGCGCAAACATCTGATGTTCCTCGGCATCGGTTTGCTGGCCGCGGCCATGGCGATGCGCACCGAGCTGAAGCTGTTCGAGAAATACGCGTTCCACCTGATGCTGCTGGCGTTCGTGCTGCTGCTCGCCGTGTTCGTGCCGCATCTGGGCATGCGCCTGAATGGCGCGCGGCGCTGGTTGAACCTGCTGGTGACCACGTTCCAGCCGGTCGAGGCGGTCAAGCTCATTCTGGTGGTGTACATCGCCAGCTATCTGGTGCGCCACCGCGAGAGTGTGGAGACGCGCTTCCTGGGCCTGTTCAAGCCCGTGCTGGTGGCCGGCGTCATCGTGCTGCTGCTGCTGGCGCAGCCGGACTTCGGCTCGGCCACGCTGGTGATTGCGGTGACCATCGCGATGGTCTGGCTCGGCGGCGCGCGGCCGATCTTCCTGTTCCTGATGGGCCTGCCGCTGATGCCGCTGCTGTACATCGCGGCCACCGGCGAAAGCTATCGCATGAAGCGGCTGACCACGTTCATGGATCCGTGGAAGGACCCGTTCAACGACGGCTTCCAGTTGACCCAGTCACTGATGGCGATCGGCCGCGGTGAATGGACCGGCGTGGGCCTGGGCTCCAGCGTGCTGAAGCTGTCATACCTGCCGGAGGCGCATACCGATTTCATCTTCGCCGTGATCGGCGAGGAACTCGGCCTGGCCGGCGTGGTGCTGGTGATCGGCCTGTTCGCGCTGGCGGTGGGGCGCGGCCTGTATCTGGGTTTGAAGGGTGTCGAGGTAGGCCAGCGTTTTGCCGGTTACGTCGCCTTCGGCGTCTCGTTGATGCTGGCGATGCAGGCGATCGTGTCGGTCGGCGTGAATCTCGGCGCGCTGCCGACCAAGGGCCTGACCTTGCCGCTGATGAGCTACGGCGGCTCGTCGATGGTGCTGACCTGCGCGATGGCCGGCGTGCTGCTGCGTGCCACGTTCGAGATCAACCGCGCGCTCGACGCGCGGCAGATGACCACGCGGGTGCCGGCGGCGGTGGCTGCCGCGGATGCGGGCGTCGCGGCGAAGCCGCGCGAAGCGGTGATCGCATGAATACTCAGGCGCCCGTGCTGATCATGGCCGGCGGTACCGGCGGGCACATCTTCCCCGGCCTGGCCGTGGCCGATTGCCTGCGCGCGCAAGGCGTGCCGGTGGTGTGGCTGGGTGCGGTCGGCGGCATGGAAACGAAAGTGGTGCCGGCGCAGCGGATCGAGCTGCACACGGTGGCGGTCGGCGGCCTGCGCGGCAAGGGGCTGAAGACCCGGTTGCTGGCGCCGCTGATGTTGCTGCGCGCGTTGTTCGCCTCGCTGGCCGTGCTGCGCAAAGTAAAACCGCGCAGCGTGCTGTCGATGGGCGGCTACGTGGCTGGCCCCGGTGGTCTCGCCGCTTGGCTGCTGCGGCGGCCGTTGCTGGTGCACGAGCAAAATCGCGTGGCCGGCTTCACCAACCGCAAGCTGGCCGGGCTCGCCACACGCGTGCTGACCGGTTTCGCCGATGCCTTGCCGCAGGCCGAATGGGTCGGCAATCCGGTACGCGATGCGATTGCGGCGTTGCCGCCGCCGGCGCAACGCATGGACGGCCGCAACGGCAAGCCGCGCTTGCTGGTGCTCGGCGGCAGCCTCGGCGCTCGCGCATTGAATCTCGCGCTGCCGCGGGCGCTGGCCCAGCTGACCCCGGCGCAGCGCCCCGACGTGCTGCACCAGTGCGGCAGTCGCGGCCTCGACGAGGCACACGCGGCCTATGCGAAAGCCGGCGTGGAGGCGCAGGTGGTGGCCTTCATCGACGACATGGCCGGCAGTTACGGCTGGGCTGATCTGGCGGTTTGCCGCGCCGGTGCGCTGACCCTGGCCGAACTCACCGCGGCCGGACTCGGCGCCGTGCTGGTGCCGTTTCCGCACGCGGTGGATGACCACCAGACCCGTAACGCCGAAGCGCTGGTGGCGATCGGTGCGGCCGAATTGATGCAGGAGCGTGCGCTGGACGTACAGATACTGGCGCAGCGACTGGAGTCGTTGCTGGGTGATCGCAGCGGCCTGCTGGCGATGGCCGAAGCCGCGCGCATGCTGGCCAAACCCGACGCGGCGCAGGTCATTGCGCGCGCTTGCATGGAGGTGGCCGCATGACGCCGCGTCGCCTGCATGCACATGAAGACCTGATGAGCACGTTCAAGCGCGTGCACTTCATCGGCATCGGCGGCGTCGGCATGAGCGGTATCGCCGAGGTACTGCACAACTTGGGTTATGCGGTGTCCGGTTCCGACCGGGCGAATTCGCCGACGGCGCAACGGTTGCAGCAGCTGGGCATCGATGTGCATGTCGGGCATGCGGTGGAAAACATCGGCGATGCCGACGTGGTGGTGACGTCCAGCGCGATCAAGGCGGACAACCCGGAGCTGGTCGCCGCGCGCGCCGCGCGCATCCCGGTGATCCCACGCGCGGAGATGCTGGGCGAGCTGATGCGTTTCCGCCGCGGTGTGGCGATCGCCGGCACCCACGGCAAGACCACCACCACCAGCCTCACCGCCAGCGTGCTGGCCGAGGCCGGCTACGACCCGACGTTTGTGATCGGCGGCCAGCTCAACGCCGCCGGCGCGAATGCGCGACTTGGCACCGGCCAGTACCTGGTCGCGGAAGCCGATGAATCCGATGGGTCGTTCCTGCTGCTGTCGCCGGTGATCGCGGCGATCACCAACATCGACGCCGATCATCTGGAAAACTACGGTGGCGATTTCGCCCAGGTGAAGCAGGCGTTCGACGCCTTCCTGCATCGGCTGCCGTTCTACGGACTGGCCGTGTTGTGCGTCGATGATGCGGATGTTGCCGAACTGGCGAAGTCCACTACGCGCCGCGTGATGACCTACGGCATCGACACGGCGGACGCCGACGTGCGCGCGTTGAACGTCACCCAGCACGGTTTCGAAATGCATTTCGACCTGCAACTGCCGGGCCGGGCCGAGCTGCTGCCGGTGAAGCTCAACCTGCCGGGTCAGCACAACGTGTTGAACGCGCTGGCCGCCGCCGCGATCGGTTGGCAACTGGGCGTGGAGGCCGCGGCGATCGCCCGTGCGCTGGAGAACTTCCAGGGCGTCGGCCGGCGCTTCCATCGGCGTGGCGAGATCGCGCTGGATCAGGGCAGCGTGCTGCTGGTCGACGACTACGGCCATCACCCGCGCGAGCTAGCCGCGGTATTTGCCGCCGCCCGCGGCGGCTGGCCGGAACGCCGGCTGGTGGTCGGCTTCCAGCCGCATCGCTACAGCCGCACACGCGACCTGCTGGACGATTTCGCGAACGTGCTGGCCGAGGCGGATGTGCTGGTACTGACCGACGTCTACGCGGCCGGCGAAACACCGATTGCCGGTGCCGACGGCCACGCGCTGGCGCGCGCCGTGCGCGCACGCGGCAAGGTCGATCCGGTGCTGGTCGAGCATCCGCGCGACTTCAAGGACACCTTGCCGACGCTGTTGCGCGACGGCGACCTGTTGCTGCTGCTGGGTGCCGGCGACATCGGCACGGCGGCGGTGGAGCTGGCCCAGGCCGGCAACCTGAAAACCAAGGGGGCCGCATGATGGCCGCATATCCGAATCTCGATTCCCAATTCCCGATTCCCGGCGCATCGCGCATCGCCGATCCCGCCCAGTTCGGACGCGTCGCCGTGGTGATGGGCGGCAGCTCGGCCGAACGTGAGGTCTCGCTCGATTCCGGCCGCAACGTGCTGGCCGCGCTGCTTGCACGCGGCATCGACGCGCATGCGATCGATGGCATTCCCGCGCTGCTCGACGCGCTGCGCGCCGGCCACTTCGCCCGCGTGTTCAACATCCTGCACGGCCAGCACGGCGGCGGCGAGGACGGTGTGCTGCAGGGCGCGCTGGAGTCGCTCAACGTGCCCTACACCGGTTCGGGCGTGCTCGGCTCGGCGTTGTCGATGGACAAGACGCGCTCCAAGCGGGTGTGGCAATCGCTGGGCCTGCCGACGCCGAAGTTCGTCGCCCTGCCGCGCGGTGCCGATGTGCATGCGGCGGCGCGTCAGGTCGGCTTCCCACTGATCGTCAAGCCGGCCTGCGAGGGTTCCAGCGTCGGCGTGACCCGGGTCTTCGCGGAGCAGGATCTGGATGAGGCGGTCAAGCTGGCCGCGAAATATCCCGGCGACCTGCTGATGGAAACGCTGATCGAAGGCGATGAGCTGACCGTCGCGATTCTCGGTCGCCAGGTGCTGCCGAGCATCCACATCGTGCCGAAGGCTGCGTTCTACGACTACAACGCGAAATACGTGGCCGAGGACACTCAGTACATCTGTCCCGGCCTCGACGGCGGGGCAGGCGAGGAGTTGGGTGCGCTGTCACTGGCCGCGTTCGACGCGCTCGGCTGCGCCGGCTGGGGCCGGGTCGACGTGATGCGCGATCGCGCCGGCCGCAACTGGCTGCTGGAAGTGAATACCGCGCCGGGCATGACCTCGCACTCGCTGGTACCGAAGGCCGCCGCGGTGGCGGGCATCGACTACCAGGAACTGTGCTGGCGCGTTCTGGAAACAAGTTTCCAAAGGGAATGGGGAATAGGGAATAGGGAATCGGAGCAGCAAACCGCCGACACCGGCTCTAACCATTCCCCATTCCCCATTCCCCATTCCGGCGACTCCAACGGAGGCGCCCAGTGAAAGGAACCGTCCGCCTGGTTGCCTGGTGTCTGGCCATCGCGCTGGTCGCGCTGCCGATCGTCGGCGTGCTGCGCGGGTGGTTTGCGGCCGGCCGTTGGCCGGTGACCCAGTTGACGGTGCAGGCCGAGTTCAAGCATGTCAGCGCGGCGGATATTCGCGCCGCCGTGTTGCCGCGCCTGGGCAAGGGCTTCTTCGCGCTGGATCTCGATGCCGTGCAGAAGGCGGTCGCCGCGCTGCCGTGGGTGGAGTCGGCCGAGGCGCGCAAGCGCTGGCCGGACACTTTGCAGTTGCGCATCTACGAACGCCAGCCGTTCGCGCGCTGGAACGACAAGCAGCTGATCAGCCGCCAGGGGCTGGTGTTCGACGCACCGGGCGCCACCGATACCAGCGCGCTGCCGGACCTGCACGGCCCGGACGCGCGGCTGGCCGAGGTGGTCAGCTTCTATGCGGAAACCCGCAAGGCATTCGCCGGCACCCACCTGCAGATCACCGGCGTGGCGCTGACCGAGCGCGGCAGCTGGAGCGTGAGTACTGCGACTGGCGCGCAGATCGTGATCGGCGATCGCGAGCAGGCCGGGCGCCGGCTGCACCGCTTCCTCGATGTCTACCCGCAGCTGATCGCCGGCCACACCGATGGTTTCGCCTACGCCGACCTTCGCTACACCAATGGATTTGCCGTGCGCTGGCCCCCAGTGGCCGCCGCCAACGCTGGAGGTTCGCCCCGCTCATGACTATCTCCCTATGAAACCGCGCAACGACAAGCAATTGGTAGTGGGGCTCGATATCGGCACCTCCAAAGTGGTGGCGATCGTCGGCGAGTACGAGCCGGGCGAGCCGATCACCGTGATCGGCATCGGCACTCACGTATCGCGCGGCATGAAGCGCGGCTCGGTGGTCGACATCGAATCGACCGTGCACTCGATCCAGCGCGCGGTGGAGGAGGCCGAGCTGATGGCCGGCTGCGACATTCGCTCGGTGTACGCGTCGATCTCCGGCAGCCATCTGGAAACGCGCAACTCGCACGGCAACGCGGCGATCCGCGACCGCGAGGTGACCGCCAGCGATCTGGAGCAGGTGCTGGAAGCGGCCAGCGCGGTGGCGATCCCGGCCGACCGCAAGGTGCTCTACAAGGAATCGCAGGAATACCGCATCGATGGCCAGGACGGCATTCGCGCGCCGATCGGCATGAGCGGCGTGCGGCTGGAGGCGAACGTGCACCTGGTCACCGGCGCGGCGGCGGCGGTGCAGAACGTCACCAAATGCATCCAGCGCTGCGGCCTGACTGTGGATGAGCTGGTGCCGTCGGCGCTGGCCAGTGCCAAGGCCGTGCTGACCGACGACGAGCGCGAGCTCGGCGTATGCCTGGTCGACATCGGCGCCGGCACCACCGACATCGCGATCTACACCCAGGGCTCGATCCGCTACACCGCCTCGCTGCCGGTCGGCGGCGACCAGGTCACCAGCGACATCGCCTACGGCGTACACACGCCGACCGCGCACGCGGAGGAAATCAAGATCAAGTACGCCTGCGCGCAGACCGGACTGGCGCATGCCGAGGAAACCATCCAGGTACCCAGCGTCGGCGATCGTCCGCCGCGCCGACTCGCCCGCCAGTCGCTCGCGCAGAGCGTGCAGGCGCGCTACGAGGAGATCTTCGAGATGGTGCAGGACCAGTTGCGCCGCTCCGGTTACGAGAGCCTGGTCGCCGCCGGCGTGGTGCTGACCGGCGGCGCCTCGAAGATGGAAGGCGCGCTGGAGCTGGCCGAGGAGATCTTCCACAAGATGGTGCGCATCGGCGTGCCGCAGCAGATCGACGGCCTCGGCGACGTCGTCGCCAGTCCGCTGCACGCCACCGGCGTGGGCCTGTTGTTGCACGGTTCGCGCGCGGGCGGCATGCGCGTCGGCGGATCGGCCGGTGGCAGCGTGGGCGGTCTGGTCGGCAAGTTGCGCGGCTGGCTCACCCGGAATTTCTGAGGTCGGAAACTATTCATCCGGTGGCGCAGGAGGCGCAGCCGCGGGCAGAAGGACATCAGCCCACCACCATGGACCGACAGGAGTCGCGTTCCCTGGTTACAACGACAACAACTCTTAGGAGGACGGGAAATGTTTGAACTGATTGATAAACTCGCACCCAATGCAGTCATCAAGGTGATCGGCGTCGGCGGCGGCGGCGGCAATGCCGTGGCGCACATGCTCAACGCCAATATCGAAGGCGTCGAATTCATCGTCGCCAATACCGACGCACAGGCGATGACCAGCTGTGGCTCACGCACCCACCTGCAACTCGGTGGCAATGTGACCAAGGGCCTCGGCGCCGGCGCGAATCCCGAGGTCGGCCGGCAGGCCGCGCTGGAGGATCGCGAACGGATCGAGGCGATGCTCGAAGGTGCCGACATGGTGTTCATCACCTGTGGCATGGGCGGCGGTACCGGCACCGGCGCGGCGCCGGTGGTAGCGCAGCTGGCCAAGGAGAAGGGCATCCTGACGGTTGCCGTGGTCACCAAGCCGTTCCCGTTCGAGGGCCGTCGGCGCATGCAGGTCGCGTTGAAGGGCATCGAGGACCTGTCGCAGCACGTCGACTCGCTGATCACCGTGCCGAACGAGAAGCTGCTCAGCGTGCTCGGCCGCGACGTCACCTTGTTGAACGCATTCAAGGCAGCGAATGACGTGCTGCAGGGCGCCGTGCAGGGCATCGCCGATCTGATCACCGCTCCCGGCCTGATCAACGTCGACTTTGCCGACGTGCGCACCGTGATGTCGGAAATGGGCCTGGCGATGATGGGCTCGGGCACCGCCCGTGGCGATGACCGCGCCCAGGCAGCGGCCGAGGCGGCGATCAAGAACCCGCTGCTGGAAGACGTCAACCTCAATGGCGCCTGCGGTATCCTGGTCAACGTCACCGCCGGTCCGAACCTGACTATGCGCGAATTTGACGAGATTGGTCGCATCATCCACGACTTCGCCAGCGAGGACGCCACCGTGGTCATCGGCACATCGCTCGATCCGGAAATGAAGGACGACGTTCGCGTCACCGTGGTGGCCACCGGCCTCAACCGCGCCAACGCCTCGCGTCAGCAGCCGCCGATCCGCATGGTCGAGACGCAGCAGGTGATGCGCCCGCGGCCGGTGATCCTGCGTACCGGCACCGGCAATGAGGTGGTCGACTATGCACAGCCGGAAATGAGCATCAGCAGTCACAGCCGCGCGGAACCCGCTGCACCGGCGAAGAATGCCGAGCCGGGCTTCGATTACCTCGACATCCCGGCGTTCCTGCGGCGTCAGGCGGATTGATTTCGACGCCAGCCCGGTCTTCGCGAGTCAAGGAGAGGCAAAACTATTGAACGAAAGCCCGTTGGGCAGGTCACTTTCCAAACCCGTTCGCCGGCTGTGCCTGGCCGGAGTGGGCGCTGCGATTGTCGGTTTCCGGCGGCGCGGAGGTCTGGATTGACCGTGACGGGCGCCCCGTTCAGAGCTGTAGCAGCAAGACTGTGCGTCGGGATGACGCACGGCCAGTCGTCATGGGTTCGCCCGTTTCGGCCAGCCCGATGTTCCGTGCCGGATTCCCGTCCCAGGCACGGGGCATCGTGTCGATTCGCCGGATTGTCGGGAGGAACGGCAGCGGATGCCAATCGCTTTCAAGGATGAAAGAAACATGAAGGCTTAATCAGACTGTACGGTACGGTTTGCTTTTATCACAGGTTAAAACTGTGTTAGCATGCCCCCTGATTGGCTGCTGCCTACACAGGTACCAACAACAATGATCAAGCAGCGTACGCTGAAGAACATCATCCGGGCGACCGGCGTCGGCCTGCATACAGGTGACAAGGTGTACATGACCTTGCGTCCCGCGGCACCGAACACCGGCATCGTTTTCCGTCGCACGGATCTCGATCCGCCGGTGGACATCCGCGCCCGCCAGGACAATGTCGGTGACACCCGATTGTCGACCACGCTGGTCAATGGCGATGCCCGGGTCTCCACGGTCGAGCATCTGCTCTCGGCGATGGCCGGCCTCGGCATCGACAATGCCTATGTCGACCTGTCCGCGCCGGAAGTGCCGATCATGGATGGCAGCGCCGGACCGTTCGTGTTCCTGCTGCAGTCCGCCGGCATCGAAGAACAGAACGTGGCCAAGCGCTTCATCCGCATCAAGAAGCCGGTGAAGGTGCAGGAAGGCGACAAGTGGGCCAGCTTCGATCCGTTCGAAGGCTTCAAGGTCGGCTTCTCGATCGACTTCAACCACCCGATCATCAGCAAGCGCACCTCGCACGCCGAGATAGACTTTTCCACCACGTCCTTCGTCAAGGAAGTGAGCCGCGCTCGCACCTTCGGCTTCATGCGCGACATCGAGATGCTGCGCGAGCACAACCTTGCGCTGGGCGGCTCGATGGATAACGCCGTGGTGCTGGATGATTACCGCGTATTGAACGAGGACGGCCTGCGTTACGAGGACGAATTCGTCAAGCACAAGATTCTCGACGCCATCGGCGACCTTTATCTGCTCGGCCACAGCCTGATCGGTGCCTATCACGCGCACAAGTCCGGGCACGAACTCAACAACAAGCTGCTGCGCACGCTGATGGCCGATGCCTCGGCGTGGGAAGAAGTCAGCTACCAAGACGATCCGGCCACCTCGCCGATCTCCTACGCGCATCCCGCACAGGCAATTTAAACCGCGCCTGCCAGGCAGGATACGCAACCGCAAGAAAACGGCCGTGTCGCGAGACACGGTCTTTTTTTGTGACGAAAAGCGCGTTCTTTCCGGGTCGTATTTCACGTCTCGACGACATGGCCCGGCATCTGTTAACCCGGCGCATGCTATAAAACCAGCTTCGCGGTGTGAGCCGCGGTGCAACACCCATGTCCCGGGATCTGCAAACCGTCCGTTATCCGGCGGATTTTAGTTCGCTCCGGAGACAGCGGAATCAGTGGTTTCGGCGAGGGACGCCAGCTCAAGGAACAGCACCCGCATTTCGGGGTCTGTGAACGATGCGGCAGCGGCCCGGAGATGGGCGGCGGCGGCAGGCGAAAGCGGTTTTGGCCGGTCCGGCTCGATGGCAGCCGGTGGTTGGGGGGCCACTTTCACGGTGACGGAACTGGCGCAGGTGCCGATGGCATGTGCGGTGGCAAGAATTTGTGTTTGCATCAATCGCAGGCGCGATGCCCAAGCCGGTGAAGACGCCAGGAAGACGAGGCGGTCGTTGCGCAGGTTGGCGAATCTCACCTGCTCGCGCAACGGCGACGGCAACGTCTGGCGCAATGCGCGATCCAGCGCTTCCAGCGCGCCGGCCTTTCGGGCCAGCGTCGCGAAAGAGCCACAGTCGACGAGGGACTTCGGTCCGTTGCCGATGCGGCGGGAAATGGCTGGATTGGCGCGTTGCACGGTGCCGGAATTCGATGTTGGAGCGACATGCAAATCATACTCGTATCACGTGCCAGGAAATTGCCGAAGACCCTCGACCTGGCGAATCGGCGCCTGCGTTGGAAACTGTTTTCCTTGCTGTCGGTAGCGGTGCTCGGCTGCATGGCCGCCGGTGTGGCGTTGGCCTTGATGGTGGCCACCCCGCATGACCGGGCGCTGACGGAAATCCATGGCTTGCAACAGCAGATCCGGCAGCAGGACGCCCAATTGGGCGGTGTGCGCCAGGATGCCCAGCGCAGCCTCGATGCGCTGGCCGTCAAACTCGGGCAATTGCAGGCGCAATCGACCCGCCTGAATGCGCTGGGCGAACGACTGGCCGAGGTCGGCAAGCTTGACGCGGGCGAGTTCAATTTCGACCAGCAGCCGGCGATCGGTGGTGTCGAGGATGCCAGCGGCAGTGCGTACGCGCTGCCGACGGCACTGGACAGCAGCATCAACCAGCTGGCCAGCCAGTTCGACACGCAGCAGGTGCAGTTGTCGGCGCTGCAGAGCCTGTTGCTGGATGCCAAGATCGAATCAGACCTGAAGCCGACCGGGATGCCGGTGCCGGGCTATATCTCCTCCTATTTCGGCGTGCGTCCGGATCCGTTCGACGGCCAATCCGTGCGTCATACCGGGCTGGATATCGCCACGCCGTTCGGGACCCCGGTGCATGCCGTGGCCGAAGGCATGGTGACCTTTGCCGGCGTGCGCAGCGGTTACGGCAACGTGATCGAGATCGATCACGGCAACGGCTACATG
>JBEPVP010000113.1:0-11345 GCA_041690935.1 Rhodanobacter sp. | reverse complement strand
ACTGGCTGCGCCCACCGCGGCATCCGGGGTCAGGCTCATCGTCCGGGTCTGCAGATCGCGATCCGGCGCTGGCGGTATCGCCAGGTTTA
Source organism: Rhodanobacter sp. (assembly GCA_041690935.1). Lineage (GTDB taxonomy): Bacteria > Pseudomonadota > Gammaproteobacteria > Xanthomonadales > Rhodanobacteraceae > Rhodanobacter. The sequence goes on along the minus strand of JBEPVP010000113.1, from coordinate 11,256 downwards.
CTGCCTGGTCACCACCGGGAGCCGGTGGGGTACTGGAAAAGAACATCGGCACGAACAGAACCGCCAAGGCAATCAGGACGGCGGCGCCCAGCAGGCGTGTTTTCAATTCTTCGCTCCAAGGCGGCAAACGCGGTATGCACCGCCGTGATTATACCTGCCCGCGCCGGGCGTCATGAGCCGCCGCCGCTTCGGGCTCAATCGGCGTGCTCAATCGGCGTGCTCAATCGACGTGTTCAGCGAGGATCGCGGCGGCCACGAAAAACGAGCCGAAGGCGAGGATGCACTCGCCCGGCTGCGCCGCCATCCGGGCCGCGGCCAGCGCCGTAGCCACGTCAGCGTGTGCATCGAAGGGCGCCAGCGGCAAGGTCTGCCGCAGGGTCGCAGCCAGTGCCGTCACCGCCAAGCCGCGCGGCGTGGCGCGATCCAGGCCGGCCAGATGCCAGTGCGCGACGCGTGAGCCGAGCGCACCGAACACACCGGCCACGTCCTTGTCGGCCAGCGCGCCATATACCGCATGCACGCGTACGGCCGGCTGCGCATCCAGCCATTCGGCGAGTGCGCGTGCGGCCTGCGGGTTGTGGCCCACATCCACGATCAGTCGTGGATCGCCGCCCAGCGATTGCAGGCGGGCCGGAACCCGCACCGCGTGCAGACCGATGCTGACCGCGGCAAAGGCATCCTTCGCGGCCAATGAGCGGTCGTGCGTCCATAGCGCATGCAGGGCGGCAATCGCCGCAGCCGCATTGGCAAACTGTACCGGCGCGGCCAGCGTGGGGTCGGGCAGTTCCATCGCACTGCCGTCGCGGTGCTGCCAGCGCCAGCCGTCGGCATGACGCTCGACCTGAAAATCGCGGCCGGCAAGCTCGACCCGGGCGCCGCACACCGCCAGCGCATCGAGCAGCCCCGATGGCGGATCGCTCTCACCAACGATGACCGGCCGCCCCGCCCGCGCGATGCCAGCCTTCTCGCGACCGATGCTGTCGCGATCCGGCCCCAGCCACTCCGTGTGATCCAGATCCACCGTGGTGACGATCGCCACGTCGGCGTCGATGATGTTGACCGCGTCCAGCCGGCCGCCCAGCCCTACTTCCAGCACGGCCACGTCGACATCGGCACGGGCGAACAGATCCAGCGCGGCCAGCGTGCCGAATTCGAAATAGGTCAGCGGGACGACATCGTCCCGAGCTGCACCGCGCGCCGCCTCGATCCGCTCGAACGAGGCGATCAGCGCCGCGTCATCCACATTCGTGCCGTCGATGCGGATGCGCTCGTTGTATTCCAGCAGGTGCGGCGAGGTGAACGCGCCCACGCGCAGGCCGGCGGCAGTCAGCATCGCTTCCAGCAAGGCCACCGTGGAACCCTTGCCGTTGGTGCCGCCTACGGTGATCACGCGTTTCGCCGGAGCGGGCGCACCCATCTGCTGCCACACGCGACGCACGCGATCGAGCCCCAGCTCGATGCTGTGCACGTTGACGCGCTCCTGGTAGGTCAACCATTCGGGGAGGGTACGGGACATGAATCGGCTTCTTGTATGGCGATGGATCCAAGCGCCCATTGTCGCCGACTTGCGGGATGCAGATCATCCCATGTGCTCTTCCGGCGGAGCGCTGTGACGCTTGGTCGGGCGGGCAGTGTCCGCCGGCTTTCGGCGGTTGGCCCCGGGAGGGAGGAAGAGCGGCGGGCAGTGCCCGCCCTACCAAAGCCGAATCGTCACAACGTCGTCTTGCGCAACCGCAGCGCATTGCTCACCACCGACACCGAGCTGAGGCTCATCGCCAGTGCCGCGATCATCGGCGACAGCGTGATGCCGAACCACGGGTACAGCACGCCGGCCGCCAGCGGCACGCCGACCGCGTTGTAGATGAAGGCGAAGAACAGGTTCTGGTGGATGTTGCGCACGGTCGCCTGCGACAGCTTGCGCGCACGCACGATCGCGCCCAGCTCGCCCTTCACCAGGGTCACCTGCGCGCTTTCCATCGCCACGTCGGTGCCGCTGCCCATCGCGATGCCGATGTCAGCGGCGGCCAGCGCGGGCGCGTCGTTGATGCCGTCGCCGGCCATCGCCACGCGGCGACCATCAGCGCGCAACGCATTCACCACGGCGGCCTTGTCGGCCGGCGATACGTCGGCATGCACCTCGTCGATACCGAGCTCGCGCGCCACGGATTGCGCGGTGGTGGCGTTGTCGCCGGTCAGCATCACGATGCGCAGGCCGGCCGCATGCAGATCGGCGATCGCCTGCGGCGTGTCCGGCTTGATCCGGTCGGCCACCGCCAGCAAGGCGGCGAGCGCGCCATCGACACCGAGAAACATCACCGTGGCGCCATGGCTGCGCAATTGTTCGGCGCGCGTGCTCGCTTCGTCGCCAATCGCGATATGCAGTTCCGCCATCAGTTTCGCGTTGCCCAATGCAACCACGCTTCCCTCCCCCGTGCCCTTCGACTCCGCTCGCTCGCGCGAGCTACGCTCAGGGTGATCGGTGATTTCTTCCGGCGCCGGAGCCTTGACCGCAGTCAAACCAACTGTCGCGCTGACCCCACGACCGGTCAGTGACCGGAAATCCGTCGCGATCGGTGTCGCCACTCCTTCGGCTTCCGCCGCTCCCACAATCGCCCGCGCCAGTGGATGCTCGCTCGGCCGCTCCAGCGCGGCGGCGAGCGCCAGCAGGCGTTCGCGCGGCTGGCCGCTGAGCACCACCAGCTCGGTCAGCGCGGGCTTGCCCATGGTCAGCGTGCCGGTCTTGTCCACCACCAGGGTGTCGATGTCGCGCATGGATTCGATCGCGCTCGCATCCTTGAACAGCACGCCGTGCTGCGCCCCGCGGCCGCTGGCGACCATGATCGAGATCGGCGTGGCCAGGCCCAGCGCGCACGGACAGGCGATGATCAGCACCGACACCGCGGCGATCAGCGCATGCGTCAGCCGCGGCTCCGGCCCCAGCAGCGCCCACGCCGCAAACGCCAGCAGCGCGATTGCCACCACCGTGGGCACGAACCACGCGGCCACCCGATCGGCCACGCGCTGCAGCGGCGCCTTGCTGCGTTGCGCCTGCGCCACCAGCGCCACGATCTGCGCCAGCATCGTCTCGCCACCGACCTTCTGCGCGCGCATGGTCAGTGCACCGTCCTGGTTCACCGTGCCGCCAGTGAGCGAGTCGTCCTTTGCCTTGGCCACCGGCATTGGCTCACCAGTGAGCATCGACTCGTCGACATGGCTCTCGCCGTCCAGCACGGCGCCATCGACCGGCACCTTCTCGCCGGGCCGCACGCGCAGCACGTCGCCGGCATGCACGTCGTCCAGCGGCACGTCGCTCTCGCTGCCGTCGGCGCCGATCCGCCGCGCGGTCTTCGGCGCCAGCCCGAGCAACGCCTTCAGCGCCGCGCCGGTGCGCCGCCGCGCGCGCAGCTCCAGGAAATCGCCCAGGGTGACCAGGGTGACGATCACCGCCGCCGATTCGAAATAAACACCGACGCGCCCGTGCATGTCGCGGAACCCGACCGGAAAGATCCCCGGCAACAGGAATGCCACCGCGCTGTACAACCACGCCACGCCGGTGCCCAGCGCAATCAAGGTGTACATGTTCGGATGCCAGGGTTTCAGCGAACGCCAGCCGCGCGCGAAGAACGGAGCGCCGCCCCACAGCACCACGACGGTGGCCAGCACGGCCTCGATCCAGCTCGCCACGCCATCCCATGGCGTCGGTAGATGCCAGCCGAACAGATGCGGCCCCATCGCCAGCGCGAACACCGGCACAGTCAGCGCCAGCAGCGTCCAGAAGCGCTTCGTCATCGACGCCAGCTCGCCGCCGGCGTCTTCGTCCAGCGTCGGCATCATCGGCTCCAGCGCCATGCCGCACTTCGGGCAATGGCCGGGGCCGACCTGCTGCACCTCCGGATGCATCGGGCAGGTGTAGATCGCGCCGGGCGCTGCCGGCGGGGCTGCGCGCGTCTTGAGGTACACCGAGGGGTCGGCCACGAACTTTTCGTGGCAACGCGCCGAGCAGAAGTGATGGATCTGGCCATCATGCGTGGCGTGGTATTTCGCGGTTTGCGGGTCCACCGTCATCCCGCACACCGGATCGATCACCGCAGCGGCCACCGGCTTGTCGCTGCCACTGCAGCAGGAGCCCTGCCCATTCATGACTTCACCACTTCATCGCTCAACGCCCGCAGGATCGGACAGTGCTCCGGTGCACCATGCCCCGGACACGACGCGACCAGCTGTGCCAGCCCGTCGCGCACGCGCTGCAGTTCGACGATGCGTTGCTCGATCGCTGCCAGCCGCTGCTGCGCGCGCTGCTTCACTGCCTTCACGCCGCGCTGGCGATCCGCCGACAACGCCAGCAAATCGCGGATTTCCTCCAGCGTGAAACCCAGATCCTTGGCGCGTCTGATAAAGCGCAACTGCACGATCGCGCCTTCGCCGTAGCTGCGATAGCCCGAGGCGCGCCGTTGCGGCTCGGGCAGCAGGCCTTCGCGCTCGTAATAGCGGATCGTGTCGATCGCCACGCCGACGCGCTTGGCGACGGCACCGATGGTGAGTGATGCAGTTTGAGTGTTCATGGCGCAAGTCTAGACCCGTGATCCAGGTCCAGAGTCAAGTACCTTGCCAACTCCCGGCCGTTCACTCCGCGGCGACCGCCAACCGGGATCATGGTCGGGTGAGCAGCCACCCCCATAGAAGGAGCCGGCAAGCATGTGGATCGTGATCCTCGCCACCGTGGTGGTGACGGCATTTCTGGTCATCTTTTCGATGAACTTCCATCGTCCGGAGAAATCCGTGCGACACCATGTCAAACACTGCCATGCGATCGACGATCCGCAGTTCCGGCTGGAGATGGACGCGATCCTCGGACCGGCCGTGCTGGAGGGCAACGAGATCACGGCACTGCAGAATGGCGACGAGATCTTTCCCGCGATGCTCGAGGCGATCCGCGGCGCCACGCGCAGCATCACGTTCGAGACCTACATCTACTGGTCCGGCAGCATCGGCCGGGAATTTGCCGATGCGCTGAAGGAACGTCGCATGGCCGGCGTGGCGGTGCACGTGATGCTCGACTGGGCCGGCAGTGAGAAGATGGACGATCGTCTGCTGGACGAGTTGACCGACGCGGGCATCGAGGTGGAGCGTTATCACCCGCTGCGCTGGTACAGCATCGCGCGGCTCAACAACCGCACGCATCGCAAGCTGCTGATCGTCGACGGCCGCATCGGCTTCACCGGCGGCGTGGGCATCGCCGATCAGTGGCAAGGCCATGCGCAGGACCCCGAACACTGGCGCGACGTGCATTTCCGCGTGCAGGGCCCGGTGGTGGCGCAGCTGCAGTCCGGCTTCATGGACAACTGGATCAAGACCACCGGCCGCGTGCTGCACAGTGCGCCGTACTACCCCGTCCTGAAACCTGCCGGCGACAAGGGCATGCATCTGTTCGTCAGTTCGCCCGCCGGCGGCAACGCCAGCATGCGCCTGATGTATCTGCTCGCCGTGGCGGCCACCACGCGCTCCATCGACCTGCAGGCCGCCTATTTCATCCCCGACCGGCTGATGGTCGACACCCTGGTCGCGGCGCGAAAACGCGGGGCCGCCATTCGCCTGCTCGTTCCCGGCCGCTACATCGACTCCAGCCTGGTACGCATGGCATCCAGGCGTCGCTGGGGTCGGCTGCTCGCCGCGGGCGTGGAGATCTTCGAGTACAAGCCCACGATGATGCACAACAAGATGCTGATCCTGGACGGCGAGCTGGTCTCGGTCGGCTCCACCAACTTCGACATGCGCTCGTTCGACCTCAACGACGAAGCCAGCCTCAACATCTACTCCAAGGCATTCGGGCAGCAGATGACTGCCATGATGGAAGCGGACCTGCGCCACGCGAAGCCGTACACGCTGGCGATGTGGCAGCGCCGTCCGTGGCCGCAGAAGCTGGGCGAGCTGCTGGTGCGGCCGATTGAGTCACAGTTGTAGGTTTGCGCGCCAGGCAATCAGGTCACGCTTGCTCGTTTCTGAAATGACAGCGGCGGATGCTGCCCGCTCCCGGGTTTGCGACGTGCCGGATCACCGTCGATCCGGTTCCGCGCGAGCTACCCCGCTCGCCATCGCTGCGCGCCAGTTCAATGCCGCTTGCCGGATTCGCCAGCGATTCGTGTGTCCGTCGCGATCCAGTTCACTTCCCAGGTCTTGCCGCCATCCGCGGAAAATGCCTGTTCGAAATGGCACGAATCCCGGGTGATATCCGAAATGACAAAGCGTACCTGGATGGCGCGGCCATCCAGTGTCTCCCGGTCGAAGAACTCGCCACGCCCGTTGCTGAAGCCGCCGATCGTGGGTATGCCCAGTCCGCCGCCCCTGCTGCTGGCAACGTTGAGGCTCCACCGCTGGGATGGGGGGTCGTACAGGCGCAATGACAGAAGTTCGATATGACCCGCCGCGCCGTCGACCTCGAGTTCAGCCAGGTTGGCGCGACCATTCCAGATACTGCGAACGACCGTCGTACCCTGGTATTCGACCCAACTGGTGGAACCGGTGAGTGGATGCTGAAGACGCGAGACGTGGGTTTTCCAGGCGCCTGTCTCGAAATCGAAATCGTGCAGCCCGTTCCGTTCCGCGCGCGTCTGTTGAAGATCGGCTGCCGCTGCGCCGGTTTCCGGCGTGGCGAATCCCTGCCGCGGCAATACACCGGTGAGCAGGATGGACGCCAGCAGGCCGATACCCATGGATTTGATCGCATGCATTGTCAGTTCCTCAGAAAACCATGTTGAGCGCCACGGCCGGGGTGACCGAGGTCGCCGTGTGGTGGCCGCCGGTGATGACGCGCACACCTAGCAGCACACCCATGCTGGAGTTCCAGCTGTACTCGACCGCCGGCGCGAAACCGAACGCGTCGCTGGTACCGGAATCCAGCCGGACGCGGGACCGATACGGCAGCCCGCTGGCATCCAGCCGGATGGAATCGGGCATGTCGCCGGTGACGCGAGTATTGCGGTTGTGGCCGTAGGTGAGGTCGAGCGCCAGCGCCCAGCTTCGCGTCAGGCTGTATTCCAGGGACAGATCGGCAAAGAACGAGCTGCCGGGTTTGGCATGTCCGCGAAACCCTGCCCCGGTGCCATAGACACTGACCCCTTCGACGCCCACCCGACGGGAAAACGCCTGGGACACATCGAAGCGCATGCGCAGGATGCGGCCATCCGGCAACCAGAAATACGTCTGGGTGTTGAACTGCAGGGTGGTCGTGTGGGCGCCGCTGCCGAAGCCATCGGCGGGCCTGTTGTCCAACCGATCGTATTTTCCGGTCGGCAACGTTTCCTGCAGTTCGAAGGAAATCGTCGGCACCCAGCTGCCTTCATGGAACTGCGTGAGCTGGTATTGGGCGAGCAAGGTGAGATCGCCCAGTCCCACATGGGAGCTGTGCGGGCCGCGGCCCACGGTGTTGTAGCCCAGCACGGGAATCATCCCGACCGTCAGTCTGTTGGCGAGTCCGTAGAGCACATACGTGCGCGAGCCGTAGCTGTCCGCATGCGCACTGGAGATGTCGTACAGGTACGGCTCGACCAGAAAATGGCCGGGCGGCAGCGTCCCCGCCGAATTCGCCAGCATCGGGCCGGTCCACCAGGCATCGTCCTGCGGTTGATGGTCGCTCGCGGGTACCGCTGGAAGATTCGCGGCCGCGTCGGACGCAATGACCGTGGATGCCACCGGCATGGTTTGTGGAAATGCCGAAACCGGATGCAGCAAACAGCCAGTCGGGCACACCAGCAGAAAAACGCGCAGATATCGAAACGGGAACATTTTCTGGCGTACCGACATCGCTCATTCTTCCTGCACACGCGTTGATGTGCGGGAGAAACTAAGTCGGGCAATGGTCCGCTTGAATAGCCACTTTGACGAGATACGCTATAGCCACTTTGTGGAGTACCGGTATGCGACGCATCTCCGCCAGCTTCCTGCCGCCGATCGCACTCGATAACGCGAGCGGGATACCGATGCATCGCCAGTTGTCCGACTGGTTTCGGCGGGCGATCGTCGACGGTCAAATGCGGCCGGGACAGCGCGTGCCGTCGAGCCGAAGCCTCGCCAGCGAACTGAAGATTTCCCGCATAACGGTGCTGAACGCGTACGAGCAGCTGTACGCCGAAGGCTATCTGGAGACTTTCGTGGGCGCCGGCACCTGCGTCGCCAGATCGATCCCGGAGGAGACGCTGCGGTCTTCCAGCGCGAAGCCGCGACACACGCCATTGCGCCCTGCCGGACACAACGCACCGCGCAGGATTTCCCGGCGGGCCGCCTTGATGCGCGAGCCGGCGCAGACCTGGCTGGACAGTCAGGGTGCGTTTCGCATCGGCCTGCCGGCCCTCGACCACTTCCCGCTTCGGACATGGTCGAAGCTGGTGAACCGGCATGCGCGCAAACCGGCGGTCGACATGATGGTCTATGGCAATCCCATGGGATATCTGCCGCTGCGCGAAGCGATCGCGGAATACCTCAACACCGTTCGCGCGGTACGCTGCGACGCCTCGCAGATCGTGATGACCACGGGCTCCCAGCAGGGCCTGCAGATCTGTGCCCACGTGCTGCTGGATGCCGGGCAGCGGGTATGGGTGGAAGAACCTGGCTATCCCGGTGCGCGCCAGGCTCTGATGACCGTCGGCGCGAGACCGGTCCCGGTGCCTGTCGACCTCGAAGGCCTGAACGTGGCGGAGGGCATTCGTCGCGGACGCAACGCACACGCTGCCTACGTCACGCCGTCGCACCAGTTCCCGCTGGGCATGACGATGAGCGCCACGCGGCGCATGCAGCTATTGAACTGGGCGATGCGCAGCGGATCCTGGATCATCGAGGACGACTACGACAGCGAGTACCGCTTCGGCTTGAGGCCGATCGCGTCATTGCAGGGCATGGATACCGACGACCGGGTCATCTATGTCGGCACCTTCAGCAAGGTCGTGTTCCCTGCCCTGCGTCTGGGCTATGTGGTCGTCCCGAAGGACCTGGTGCCTGCCTTTTTCGACGCGCGCAATGCCATCGATACGTTTTCCTCCACGCTGTATCAGGTGGTCATGACCGATTTCATTCGCGAAGGGCATTTCGCGCGGCACATCCGCCGCATGCGAACGCTGTACATGGAACGGCGAACGGCACTGCTGGAAGCGATCGACAAGCACATGAAAAACCAGCTCGAAGTCATCGGCGCCGAAGCCGGGATGCAGCTGGTGGCCCTGCTCCCGCCGGGGATCGACGACATCGCGGTGTCAAGAAAGGCGGCACGGCACGGTGTTTCGGCCAGACCGTTGTCGCTCTGCTACGCGAATCCACCGGCCAGGGGCGGACTGATCCTCGGTTACGGAGGCGCCAGCGTGCACGAAATCCACGACGGCATACGCAAGCTGGCGACATGTCTCTGAGAAGCCGGGGCGCGTCCTACAACAGCTTGCGGTAGACGATGAACCCCGACTTCTCGGCCACCTTGTCGTAAAGCTGCATGCCCGTCGCATTCGTTTCGTGGGTCTGCCAGTAGACGCGCGGCGAACCTGCCTGCTTCGCCCGCGCGTAGATGGCATGGATGAGCGCGCGGCCGACGCCCTTGCCGCGCGCCACCTCGACCGTGAACAGGTCCTGCATGTAGCAGCTTGGACCGATCTGGATCGTGCTGCGGTGGTAGAGGAAGTGCGCCAGGCCGAGCAAGTGACCATCGCATTCGGCGACGAGGGCATGCACCGGTTCGCAGGCGTCGAAGAAGCGCGACCAGGTCATCATGGTGATTTCCTCGGGCAACGCGGTGGCGCCGCGTCGACCGTAGAACGCGTTGTAGCCATCCCAGAGGATTTTCCAGGCCGGGAAATCCTCGCGCTGCACCGGTCGTATCACGATCTGCTGGTTCACACGGAAGCCTTCGGTCTGCCGCGGGATGGCCCCGCGAAGATCCGCAGGGTGGGTTATCTGCCGCCGGGATTCAACACGACCCATGGCTCGGCAGCGTCAACCCACGGCGTCTTCGGCGGCCACGAAACCACCGGTTTGCCGCTTCCACAGCCGCGCGTACAAGCCTTCGTGCGCGATCAGTTCGGCATGTGTGCCGCTTTCCACGATATGGCCCTTGTCCAGCACCACCAGCCGGTCCATCCGGGCGATGGTGGACAGGCGATGCGCGATCGCGATCACCGTCTTGCCCTGCATCAGGATGTCGAGGCTGTCCTGGATCGCCGCCTCGGCTTCGGAGTCCAGCGCCGAAGTGGCTTCGTCGAGCACCAGGATCGGTGCATCCTTCAGCAGCACGCGAGCGATCGCGATGCGCTGGCGCTGGCCGCCGCTGAGTTTCACGCCGCGCTCGCCGACCAGCGCGTCGTAGCCGCGGCGACCCTCGCCGTCGCTGAGGTTCGGGATGAACTCGTCGGCGCGGGCCTTGCGCACCGCCTCGATGATCTGCGCTTCGCCGGCATCCGGACGTCCGTACAGCAGGTTGTCGCGGATCGAGCGATGCAGCAGCGAGGTGTCCTGAGTGACCACGCCAATCTGCGAGCGCAGGCTTTCCTGGGTGACATGAGCGATGTCCTGGCCGTCGATCAGGATGCGGCCGGCTTCAAGGTCGTACAGTCGCAGCAGCACGTTGACCAGGGTCGACTTGCCCGCACCGGACGGCCCGACCACGCCGATCTTCTCGCCTGCGCGCACGGCCAGGTCGAGCCCGGCGATCACCCCGCCCTGCTTGCCGTAGTGGAAGTGGATGTGCTCGAAACGCACGCTGCCGTTGGTCACTTCCAGCGGCATCGCACCTTCGCGATCCTGCACCGCGCGCGGCTGCGAGATCGTGGTGATGCCGTCCTGCACCGTGCCGACGTTCTCGAAGATGCCGTTGACCACCCACATGATCCAGCCGGACATGTTGTTGATGCGGATCACCAGCCCGGTCGACAGCGCGATCGCGCCCACCGTGACCCGGCCCTCGCTCCACAGCCACAGCGCCAGCGCCGAGGTGCCGACGATCAGGAAGCCGTTGAGCGTGGTGATGCTGGCGTCCATCGCGGTGGTGACGCGAGTCATCCGGCGCAGCTTGTCGGTCTGCTCGGCCATCGCGTCGGCGACGTAGGCTTCCTCGCGTCGCGTGTGCGCGAACAGTTTCAGGGTCAGCACGTTGCTGTAGCCGTCGACGATGCGACCCATCAGTTTCGAGCGCGCCTCCGAGGCCTTCCACGAGCGCTGCTTGACGCGCGGAATGAAAAATCCAAGCAGGCCGACATACGCGAACACCCACACCCTGTCTCTTAT
>JBEPVP010000112.1:0-11465 GCA_041690935.1 Rhodanobacter sp. | reverse complement strand
GGCGGCATCTCCGCTGCGCTCGGCAACATGGGCGAGGACGACTGGCGTTTTCATTTCTACGACACCATCAAGGGTGGTGACTGGCTCGGCGATCAGGACGCGATCGAGTACATGTGCAAGAACGCGCCCGCGGCCGTGATCGAACTGGAACACTACGGCGTGCCGTTTTCGCGCACCGCGGAAGGCAAGATCTACCAGCGGCCGTTCGGTGGCATGACCACGCATTACGGCAAGGGCACCGCCCAGCGCACCTGCGCGGCGGCCGACCGCACAGGCCATGCGATGCTGCACACGCTGTATCAGCAGGCGCTGGCGCATGACGCCACATTTTTCGTCGAGTACTTTGCGATCGACCTGATCTTCGACGAGGAAGGGGTGTGCTGCGGCGTGCTCGCACTGGACATGAACGAGGGCACCCTGCATTTCTTCCGCGGCCAGTCCGTGGTGCTGGCGACGGGCGGTTACGGCCGCGCCTACTTCAGTGCCACCTCGGCGCATACCTGCACCGGCGATGGCGGCGGCATGGTGCTGCGCGCCGGGCTCGCGCTGCAGGACATGGAATTCGTGCAGTTTCACCCGACCGGCATCTATGGCGCCGGCTGCCTGATCACCGAAGGCGTGCGCGGCGAAGGTGGTTACCTCACCAACTCCGAAGGCGAGCGCTTCATGGAACGCTACGCACCGCACGCGAAGGATCTGGCCTCGCGCGACGTGGTCAGTCGGGCGATGACGATCGAGATCCGCGAAGGTCGCGGCGTCGGCGAGCACAAGGATCATCTCTTCCTGAACCTGATGCATCTGGGACCGGCGGTGATCCATGAAATGCTGCCGGGCATCGCCGAGTCGGCGCGCATCTTTGCCGGCGTGGACGTGACCAAGGAGCCGATTCCGGTCATCCCGACCGCGCACTACAACATGGGTGGCATCCCGACCAACTACCACGGTGAAGTCGTGCAGAAGCGCGGCGACGATGTCGACGCCGTGGTGCCGGGTCTGTTCGCGATCGGCGAGGCTGCCTGCGTGTCGGTGCACGGCGGCAACCGGCTGGGTTCGAACTCGCTGCTCGATATCGTGGTATTCGGCCGCGCGGCGGCGCTGCGTTGTGCCGAGCTGATCCAGCCCGGCGCGCTGCACAAGGATCTGCCGAGCAACGTGTTGGACAAGTCGCTGGCCCGTTTCGACGCGCTGCGCCACGCCAACGGCACCCTCCCGACGGCGGAGATCCGCCTCGCGATGCAACGCACGATGCAGAAGGACGCCACGGTATTCCGCACCGGTAAAACGCTGGCCGAAGGCAAGCAGAAGATTTCCGAAGTGTTCGATTCGTTCCAGAATGTCCATGTCAGCGATCATTCGCTGGTGTGGAATTCCGACCTGATCGAGACGCTGGAGCTGTCCAATCTGCTGGCGCAGGCGGTGGCCACGATGCACTCGGCCGAACAACGGCCGGAAAGTCGCGGCGCGCATGCGCGCGAGGATTTCCCCGAGCGTGACGATGCCAACTGGCAGAAGCACACCTTGGTGTGGGTCGACGAGAAGGGCAAGTCGCGCTTCGATTTCCGCCCGGTGCACATGAATACCTTGACCGATGAGGTCGAGTCCGTGCCGCTGGCGAAACGCGTTTACTGATTCCGCTCGGCGGCGATGTCCGCCGCGTGGCATTCGCATCATTGTTGTACGGTCGGGGCGCAAGCCCTCCAGCACAAAGTTGAAGGGTTCAGCACATGGCAGAGTTTTCGCTACCGAAAAATTCCAAGATCCAGCCGGGCAAGCACTATCCGGCCAGGGATGCGAAGAAGCCGCGCACCTTCCGCATCTATCGCTGGTCGCCGGATGACGGGCAGAACCCGCGCATCGACACTTACGAGGTCGACCTGGCCGCGTGCGGCCCGATGGTTCTCGATGCGCTGCTGAAGATCAAGAACGAGATCGATCCCACGCTCACCCTGCGCCGCTCCTGCCGCGAAGGTATCTGCGGCTCGTGCGCGATGAATATCGATGGCACCAACACGCTGGCGTGTACTTGCGCGATCACGGAATGCGCCTCCGGCGACGTGAAGATCTATCCGCTGCCGCACATGCCGGTGGTGAAAGACCTGGTGCCGGACCTGACCCATTTCTATGCGCAGTTCGCCTCGATCAAGCCGTGGATCCGCACGCAGAGTCCGGCGCCGGCCCGGGAGCGGCTGCAGTCGCCGGAGGAGCGCAAGAAGCTCGATGGTTTGTATGAGTGCATTCTGTGTGCATGCTGCTCGACGGCCTGCCCCAGCTACTGGTGGAACGGAGACAAGTACCTCGGCCCGGCGATCCTGCTGCAGGCGTATCGCTGGATCGTCGACTCGCGTGATGAAGCCACCGGCGAGCGGCTGGACGATCTGGAAGATCCGTTCAAGCTGTACCGCTGCCACACCATCATGAACTGCACGCGCACCTGCCCGAAGGGTCTCAACCCGGCCAAGGCGATCGCGGAGATCAAGAAGCTGATGGTGGAGCGGCGCAGCGCGTGATCCCTTCTCCCCGACGGGGAGAAGGTGCCCGCAGGGCGGATGAGGGGGAGGGTGCTTGCGGGGACGCTGATCGAAGAGCCCTAGCTGGCTTTGGATGTGACTTCGCGCAAGACTTGAACTCTCACCCCAACCATCTCCCGGAGGGAGAGGGGGCAATGGAGGCGCTTCGCGCGATTTGATTTGATGGAAGCTGAAGCTGCCCGCCTCAAGCGCCTGCGCTGGCGCACCCGCCGTGGTACCCGTGAGCTGGACGCCTTGTTCGGCGGCTGGCTGGAGGAACGTTTTGCCGGCGCGGACGAGGCGCAACAACAGGCCTTCGATGAACTGCTCGACGCGCAGGATCCGGATCTGTGGGACTGGGTGATGGGCCATGCCCGTCCCGAGCGGGCGGACTGGCAGGTGATCATCGATGACATCCGCGCCCGCCATCGGCTTTGAATACCGGCCATCGCGACTGCTGCGGCGAGCACTGATGGTGGTCGCCGCGCTGGCGCTGCTGGGCGTGGCGCTGAGCGCGCTGGCGGTCTGGCTGAAACTGCTGCTGACGGTCATCGCCTCGGTGACCACGTGGCGTGCGCTTCGTCGTCTGGCCAGCGGATCGATAGCGGCCGCGGGCTGGAGCGCCGAAAACGACTGGACGCTGCATCTGCTCGATCACGCGGACGTGCCCGCCACGCTGGCCTCGTTCCACGTGCTCGGTGCGTTCGTGCTGCTGCGCATGCAGACGGGGGAGCGGGGCGTGCAGGTGTTGCTGCTGGCACCGGACAACAGCGACGCCGACATCCGTCGCCGCCTGCGCATGCGGCTAGCCACGATGCAGCCGGACGAAGCCGTGCCACGGCTCTGATCCCCATGGCTTGATCGGCCGGCAACTTCGCTGGCGCAGCGCGGTCCCATCGAATACCTGATAATGGACGACCGGGCGGCCCGCCCTGCGATCCCCACAAGCGACCCGCCCATGTTCCGACCGCTCGAACTTTTCATCGGCCTGCGCTACACCCGTGCCAAGCGACGCAACCAGTTCATCTCCTTCATCTCCACCGTCTCGATCGTGTGCATCGCGATCAGCGTGATCGCGCTGATCACGGTGATGTCGGTGATGAACGGCTTCGATTACCAGATGCGTTCGCGCATCCTCGGCGCGATCTCGCATGCGACCGTCTCCGGTGTGGGTGAAAGCGTGCAGGACTGGCCGCGCGCCCTGCAGATCGCCGAGGCGAATCCGCATGTGCTGGGCGCCGCGCCCTACGTGGAATCCGAGGCGATGTTGCTGGCACGGCGCTCCAGCGGCGCGCTGGTGCGCGGCATCGAGCCGGCGCAGGAGCCGAAGGTCGTCGACATCGGCAAGCACATGATCGAGGGCAAGCTTGGCGAACTGACCCCCGGCAGCTGGAACATCGTGCTGGGGCGCGAGCTGGCGATGACGCTCGGCGTCGGCGTCGGCGACCGGGTGACCATGGCGGTGCAGGAGCTGCGCGCCTCGCCGATGGGCAGCGTGCCGCGGATGCGCAGTTTTCATGTGGTCGGCACGTTCGAGCTGGGCATGGAGCAGTTCGACTCGGGCCTGGCCCTGGTCAACATGGGCGATGCCGAGAAACTCAACGACCTCAGCGGCCCGACCGGCATCCGGCTGCGCCTGGACGACCTGTTCAACGCGCGCCCGGTCGCCACCCAGCTGGCCGACCAGCTGGGTCAGGTCTACCGGGTGCAGACCTGGATGGATACCAACGCCAACCTGTTCGCGGCGCTGTCGATGGAAAAGATGGTGATGTTCATCATCCTGTCGCTGATCATCCTGGTGGCGGTGATCAACCTGATCTCGATGCTGATGATGCTGGTCACTGACAAGCAGGCCGACATCGCGATCCTGCGCACGCTCGGCGCCACCCCGCGCAGCATCATGGGCATGTTCATGGTGCAGGGTGTGCTGGTGGGTTTCGTGGGGATCGGTTTCGGCGTGGGTTTCGGCTCGCTGCTGTCGTGGAAGTTGCCGGGCATCATCAAGTGGATCGAGCACACCTTCCACGTCACCTTCCTGTCGCCGGACGTCTATTACATCAGCGAGGTGCCGAGCCGGCTCGACTGGCACGATGTGGGCTGGGTCGCGCTGCTGACTTTCACCTTCTCGCTGCTGGCCACCCTCTATCCCGCGTGGCGCGCCTCGCGCACGCAGCCGGCGCAGGCGTTGCGCTATGAATGAGACCACCAAGAACGAGAACAACCCGATGCCGTCCAACGAAAACGTGCTGCGCGCCAGCCACGTCGCCAAGACGTACGACGAGGGCGGCCTGCGCACCGATGTGCTGAGCGACGTGAATTTCACCCTGAAGCGCGGCGAGACGATGGCGATCGTCGGTGCATCCGGTTCTGGCAAGAGCACGCTGCTGCACATCATCGGCGGGCTGGACACGCTCACCGCCGGCGAAGTGGAAGTGGACGGCCGCGTGCTGTCGAGGCTGTCCGACGCCGAGCGCGGCCGCGTGCGCAACCGCTCGCTCGGTTTCATCTACCAGTTCCATCACTTGTTGCCGGAGTTCACCGCGCTGGAAAACGTGTGCATGCCGCTGCTGATCCGCGGCACCGCGATTGCCGAGGCGCAGCAGCAGGCGACTGTCCTGCTGGAGCGAGTCGGTCTGGGCGGGCGCACGCATCACAAGCCGTCGGAGTTGTCCGGTGGTGAACGCCAACGCTGTGCGGTGGCGCGCGCGCTGGTGACCCGGCCGGCCTGCGTGCTCGGCGACGAGCCGACCGGCAATCTCGATGAAGGCAACGCGGCGCAGGTGTATGCGCTGATGCTGGAGCTCAACCGCGAGATCGGCACCAGCTTCATCCTGGTCACCCACGACACCCGCCTGGCCGCGAAGATGGATCGCACCCTGGTGCTGCACAACGGTGTATTGCAGGAAAGCCCGACCCCACCCTGACCCTTCCCTGCTTCGCAGGGGAGGGAACCGATCTCACACGCTCCGGCGCACGCCTACGCGTTTTTCATCTTCGTCGCTGCGCGCGCCACGCTAGGCTCGGACTCTTCCAGGACGGAATGGGAAACGCCACATGGCGCGATTGACGGCATTCACCGCGGCCCTGGCCTTGCTGCTCGGCGTGTTGCTGGTGCAATGGCTGCCGCAGTTGCCGCCGCGCTGGTGCCTCGGCTTGTTGTTGTTGTCCGGTGTGTTGCTGGGCTGGCGGTGTCCACGCTGGCGCTGGCTGGCCTGCCTGCTGTTCGGCATCGTGTGGGCGTCATGGCGCGGCGGCATGGCGATGGACGCACGCCTGCCGCGCGCACTGGAAGGCCGTGATCTTGCCGTCATCGGCACGATGGTCGACCTGCCGCTGGCGCGCACGGATGCCAGCCGTTTCACCCTGCGGGTGGAGCAGGCCACCCTGGATGGCGCGCCGGTGGCGCTGCGCGGCGACATCACCGTGTCCTGGTACGACGGCGCGCCGGTTCTGCAGCCGTGCACGCGCTGGCAGCTCTTGCTGCGGTTGAAACGGCCGCGTGGTCTGCTCGATCCGGGCAGCGCCGACAGTGAGCGTTCGGCGCTGCAGCGCGGCCTGGTTGCCACCGGCTATGTACGCGATGACGTCGACGACACGCGTCTGGCGGGGCCGCACTGGTGCGTCGACGGCGTGCGCGATGCGGTGGCCCGCGGCATCGCGGCGCGCGTGCACGACCCGCACGACGCGGCGCTGCTGCAGGCGTTTTCGGTTGGCGACACGCGCGGCCTGCAGCAACACGACTGGGAGGTGGCCCGTGCGAATGGCGTATCGCACCTGATCGCGATCTCCGGTTTCCATGTCGGCGTGGCGGCGGTCTTCGGCGTGTGGCTGGCGCTGCTGGGCTACGCGCTGTGGCCGCGGCTGGGATTGTGGCTGCCGCGACCGCAGGCACAGGCCGCCACCGCATTGGCGACGGCGGCGATCTACAGCGCGCTGGCCGGATTCGGTCTGCCCACGGTACGTACCTTGCTGATGGTCGCAGTGGTGGCGTTGGCTCGTTGCAGCCGACGCGGCAGCAGCGGCGCGCAGGCGCTGGCACTGGCCATGCTCGCGATCCTGCTGGTCGATCCGCTGGCGGTGCTGGCGGCGGGATTCTGGCTGTCCTTCGTCGGCGTGGCGTTCCTGATGCTGTGCCTGCAGGCGCGCGGGCGCGGACTGCGCGCGTTCGTGCATGAGCTTTCGGCCGGACAACTGGTGATGACGGTGGCGCTGCTGCCCTTGACGCTGTGGTTTTTCGGCCAGGCTTCGCTGGTGGGTGCGTTGTCCAACCTGATCGCAGTGCCGCTGGTGAGCTTCGTGATCGTGCCGTGCGCCCTGTCCGGCATGTTGCTGCTGGGGTTGTGCCCGCCGTTGGCCACGCCGGTGCTGTGGCTGGCCGCGCAGCTGGCGCATGCGCAATGGTGGCTGCTGGAACATATGTCGACGTGGCCGGGGGCGCACTGGTATCTGCCCGCCGTACAGCCGTGGGCACTCGTGCTGGCGCTGCTGGGCGCGTTGTGGCTGTTCCTGCCGCGCGGCGTGCCGTTGCGCGGGTTGGGTCTGCTGTTGTTGCTGCCGTTGCTGTGGCCACCGCTTCCGCTGCCGGCGGATGGCGCGTTTCAGGTATGGGTGCTGGACGTGGGGCAGGGCCTGTCGGTGCTGCTGCGGACCCGTGACCACGCCCTGGTGTACGACGCCGGTGCACGTTATCCGTCGGATTTCGACCTCGGCGATGCGGTGGTGCTGCCGTCGATCCACGCGCTGGGAATCAGCCGGCTGGACATGCTGATGATCAGCCATGGCGACAACGATCACGCCGGCGGTGCCGAAGCGGTCGCGGCCGCGTTTCCACAGGCATCGCGCTATGCCGGCGAACCCGCGCGCATGCACATTCCCATGACCCAGTGCGTGGCTGGACAGTCGTGGCAATGGGACGGCGTGCGCTTTCGCGTGCTCAGCCCGGGTCGCGGCCAGGGTGATCGGGACAACGACAGTTCCTGCGTGCTGCTGGTGGAAGGTCGTGGCGGACGGTTGCTTTTGACCGGCGACATCAGCACCAGGGTTGAGCCGCAAGTAGTGGCGGCATTGGGTGCCGGGCCGCGACCGCTGCTGGTGGTGCCGCATCACGGCAGCAAGACCTCGTCCAGCGCGGACTTCATCGCCGGCGTGCGACCGCCGCTGGCGCTGGTGTCGGCGGGCTGGCACAACCGTTTCGGACACCCCAAGCCGGAGGTGCTGGCGCGTTATGCCGAGGCCGGTGTGCCGGTGTTCAACACGGCCGAGCAGGGCGCGATTCCACTGGATTTCCCGGCGGATGCGCCGCCGCGGCGCGGGCCGGGCTGGCGGCTGCAGCAGCCGCGCTACTGGCGCGAGTGACGCGGGGAATGCCACGCGTGGCGCAGTACCCCGGAACGGGACTGCTATCATGCGCGCTTCTTGTCAGGTAGTGCGGTGGGGTCGACAGTGCTGGAAATTCTGATGGCTGGTGGCTGGGCGATGGTGCCCATCCTGATCTGTTCGGCGGCTGCCCTGGCGATCGTGCTGGAGCGTTGCTGGACCTTGCGCCGCAAGTCGGTGTTGCCGCCGGGTCTGGGCGACGAGGTGCGCCAGTGGGCGCGCTCCGGGCAGCTTGATCCAGGTCACCTGGAAACGCTGTCCAACGGCTCGCCGCTCGGTGAGTTGCTGGCCGCCGCGCTGGCCGTGCGTCGGCAGCCGCGCGAGCTGATCAAGGAACGCATCGAGGACACCGGTCGGCATGTGATCCACCGGATGGAGCGTTACCTCAACACGCTGGGCACGATCGCGTTGATCGGTCCGCTGCTGGGCCTGTTTGGCACCGTGATCGGGCTGATCCGCATGTTCATGGAAGTGATGGCCGGCGGCATCGGCGATCCGGCCAAGATGGCCGGCGGCATCGGCGAGGCGCTGATCTGCACCGCGTCGGGCCTGACCGTGGCGATTCCCGCGTACGTGCTGCATCGCTATTTCCGCTCGCGCGTGGCCGGCTATTGCGTGGAGATGGAAAAGCAGGCGACTGCCCTGCTGGACGACCTGACCCTGACGCCGGCCTCGGTGCTGCCGGCACGGCCGCGGCGCCCGCCGGTACCGTCCACGCCGGGCGCAGGCTGAGCGCGCTCCGATGCGTATCAGCAACGACCGCCGCGGGGACGATTTCGAGATCAACGTGATTCCGTTGATCGACGTGCTGCTGACCCTGTTGATGTTCTTCGTGCTCACCAGCACGTTCGTGCAGCATTCGCGCCTGAAGGTCACCCTGCCGCAGGCGAGCACGCAGGACCGCGACATGAATGCCCCGACACTGACCGTGATGATCGACCGCGACGGCCGCTTCTACGTCGGCAGCGATGAGGTGCCGGGCGAGGGCATCGAGCCGCTCAAGCAGGCCATTGCCAGCCATGCCGGCGCCGATCGCGAGCGCCAGGTGACGATCCGCGCCGACGCGAACACACCGCACCACGACGTGGTCACCGCGATGGATGCGCTCGGCCAGCTCGGTTTCACCCGACTGTCGATCGCCACCACCCCGAGCAAGCCGGGCGCCGCACAGTGAGCGCAGGAAAAACTGGCGTTTGGGATGCCGAGAGCTGGCGCGTCTACAAGCGGTTGCTCGGTTATTCCCGCCGCTACTGGGCGATCGGATTGATTGCGCTGGTCGGGATGTTGGTGGACGCCGGTGGACTGGCGTTGTTCACCAATCTGCTCAAGACAATGATCGATGACCTGTTCGTACGGAAAGACGCCTATCTGATTTTCTGGATGCCGATCTGGATCATCGGCATCTTTCTGGTGCGTTCGTGCGGCACCTTCGTCAGCAACTACGGCATCACCTATATCGGTCGCCATGTGGTGCAGGCGATCCAGCACGACGTTTTCGGATCCTACCTGCGGTTGCCGGCGGCATTCTTCGGCAACGAGCCATCGGGACAGCAGATCTCCCGCATCACCTACACCAGCGAGCAAGTGGCATCAGCTGCTTCGGATGCGGCGAAAGTGGCGGTGACCGATGGGGCCACCGTGATCTTCATGTTGTATGTGATGTTGCACAACAGTGCGTACCTCACTTTGGCGCTACTGGTGATGGTCCCGGCGATCGCGCTGATCGCCACCGTGGTCAGTCGGCGCTATCGGCAGATCAGCCGACGGATCCAGGGCACCATGGGTTCGGTCACCGGCACGGTGGAAGAGTCGGTCAGCGCGCATCGCGAAGTACGAATCTATGCCGGTCAGACGCATGAGGCGAACCGCTTCGATGAGGTCACCCAACGCACTCGCCGGCTCAACCTGAAGATCGCCGCGACCAACGCCGCCTCCAGTTCCACCATTCAATTGGTGGGTGCGTTCGCGTTGGCGGCGCTGGTGTTTCTGGGTACCCGGCCACAGATATTGAACCAGATGTCGCCCGGTGTTTTTTTTGCGGTGCTGACGGCGATGGGCACCATGCTGCCATCGCTGAAACGGTTGGCCAACGTACAGTCGAATATCCAGCGTGGCCTGTCTGCCGCGGAGGATCTGTTCGAGGTCATCGACCTGCCGCCCGAGGCTGACCACGGCCGGACCGAGCTGGTGCGCACGCGGGGTGACTTGCGCTTTGACGATGTCCGGCTGGTCTATCCGCGCAATGACTTCGAGGCATTGCGTGGTGTGGATCTGTACTGCGCCCCTGGCACGGTGACGGCGTTGGTCGGGCGCTCCGGCAGCGGCAAGAGCAGCCTGGTCAGTTTGCTGCCGCGCTTCTTTGCGCCGACTGCCGGCCGCATCGTGCTGGACGAGCAGGATTACGAGAGCTACACGCTGCCCTCGCTGCGCCGGCAGATCGCCTGGGTCGGGCAAAGCGTGGTGCTGTTCGACGATACCGTGGCCAACAACATCGCCTACGGTGAACTGGCCGGATCCAGCGAGGCCGACATCATCGCCGCCGCCGAGGCGGCCAATGCGATGGAGTTCATCGCGCGCATGCCGCAGGGCATCCATACCCAGATCGGCCAGAGCGGCAACCTGCTTTCCGGCGGCCAGCGCCAGCGCATCGCGATTGCCCGCGCGATCCTCAAGAACGCGCCAATCCTGGTGCTGGACGAGGCCACCAGCGCACTCGATACCGAATCGGAACGGCTGATCCAGCAGGCACTGCAGCGGCTGATGAAGGACCGCACCACCCTGGTCATCGCGCATCGCCTGTCCACCGTCGAGGGCGCCAACCAGATCGCTGTGATGGATCAGGGCCGCATCGTCGAACGCGGCACGCACGCCGAACTGCTCGCGCTGGGCGGGCACTATGCCGCGCTGCACCGCATGCAGTTCCATGACCTCGCGGTCGATCAGACCAGCGACTGAGGATCATCCATGGCGCTGGTCGATACGCTCGAATCAGCCTGGTATGGCGGCGTCCGTCCACCGTGGTGGACGAGGCCGCTGGCGGCGCTGTATGGCGGCGTGCTCCGCCTGCGCGGCCTGTTGTACCGGATCGGCTGGCTGCGCCGCACACGGTTGCCGGTGCCGGTCGTGGTGATCGGCAACCTCAGCGTGGGCGGCACCGGCAAGACGCCGCTGACGATCGCCGTGGTCGAGGCGTTGCGCGCGCGGGGCTATCGACCCGGCGTGATCAGTCGCGGCTACGGTGGCAGCCAGCGCGAGCCGTTGTTGCTGGATGACGTGCCCGATCCGGCGCGCGTCGGCGACGAACCCTGCCTGATCCATGCCAGCGGCGTATCGGTGGCGGTGGGGCGTGACCGCCCGGCGGCGGCGCGGTTGCTGCTCGACGCCGGCTGCAACGTGCTGGTCGCCGATGACGGCCTGCAGCATTACGCGCTGGCGCGCGACGTGGAAATCTGCGTGATCGACGGCACCCGCCGTTTCGGCAACCGACGGCTGCTGCCGGCCGGGCCGCTGCGTGAGCCGATGAGCCGCTTGTCGCGGGTGGACCTGCGCGTCTGCAATGGCAGACGCGCCGAAGTCGGGGAA
>JBEPVP010000111.1:0-11480 GCA_041690935.1 Rhodanobacter sp. | reverse complement strand
GCTCACGGCCCTGGCCCGGCAGCTTGCCCGCGACATCCGTGCCAATGAGGACGTGCCCGGAAGGGGTCCCGCCGCATCGTGACGACCTCTGTCGCAGCCGTGATGGAGGAGCCCGGCAGGATTGCGCTTCGCCAGTCGCCCGTGCCGGACCCTGAGCCCGGCGCTGGCCGCGGTGTTGCTGAAGGGCCACGACGCACCGAAGGATCGCCTCACGGTTTGGATCGACCGCGCGTTCGGCTGGCTGTTCCGCCCGTTCAACCGCGTGTTCCAACGCGGTTCGGAGCGCTACGTCGGCGGCGTCAAGCGCATCGTCGGCAAGGGCAAGCTGGCACTGGTGGTGTACGCCGGCCTGATTGCGCTGACCTGGTTCGGCTTCTCGCATGTGCCGACCGGTTTCGTGCCGGGCCAGGACAAGCAATACCTGGTGGCGTTCGCGCAGCTGCCCGACGCGGCCTCGCTCGATCGTTCCGAGGACGTGATCCAGCGCATGGGTGCGATCGCGCTGAAGCAGCCGGGCGTGGAGCACGCCGTGTCATTCCCCGGCCTGTCGATCAATGGCTTCACCAACTCGACCAACTCCGGCATCGTGTTCGTCACGCTGAAACCGTTCGAGGAACGCCGTAGCGCGGATCTGTCGGCCGGTGCGATTGCCGGTGCCTTGAACCAGAAATTCGCGTCGATCCAGGATGCGTACATCGCGGTGTTCCCGCCGCCGCCGGTGATGGGCTTGGGCACGATCGGTGGCTTCCGCCTGCAACTGGAAGATCGCAGTGACCGCGGTTTCGACGAGCTGTATAAGCAGACGCAAGGCCTGATCGCGGCTAGCCAGAAAGAGCCGGCCCTAGCCGGGCTGTTCTCCAGCTTCCAGGTCAGCGTGCCGCAGGTGGACGCCGACGTGGATCGCGAGAAGGCCAAGGCCGAAGGCGTGAACCTGGGCGATGTGTACCAGACCATGCAGGCGTACATGGGCTCGCTCTACGTCAACGACTTCAACCGCTTCGGCCGCACCTACCAGGTCAATGTCTCGGCCGACCCGGCGTTCCGCCACACGCCGCAGGACATCCTGCAGCTGAAGACGCGCAACGCGCAAGGCCAGATGGTGCCGCTGGGTTCGTTCGTCACCGTGCAGCAGGGTGCGGGCCCGGATCGCGTGCAGCACTACAACGGTTATCCGACCGCCGAGATCAACGGCGGCCCGGCGCCGGGTTACAGCTCCGGCCAGGCACAGGCAGCGATGGAAAAGCTGGCGAAGGACAACCTGCCCAACGGCATCAGCTTCGAGTGGACCGAGCTGACCTACCAGCAGATCCTCGCCGGCAACACCGCGATCCTGGTATTCCCGTTATGCGTGCTGCTGGTGTTCCTGGTGCTGTCGTCGCTGTACGAGAGCTGGTCGCTGCCGCTGGCGGTGATCCTGATCGTGCCGATGGTGCTGCTGTCCGCCATCGCCGGCGTGTGGCTGTCCGGTGGCGACAACAACATCTTCACCCAGATCGGATTGATCGTGCTGGTGGGACTGGCGTGCAAGAACGCGATCCTGATCGTCGAGTTCGCCCGCGAACGCCAGCATGAAGGCATGAGCCGTCATGACGCGGTGCTGGAAGCGGCCAAGCTGCGACTGCGCCCGATCCTGATGACCTCGTTCGCCTTCATCATGGGCGTGGTGCCGCTGGTCACCTCGCACGGCGCCGGCGCCGAGATGCGTCATGCGATGGGCGTGGCGGTGTTCTCCGGCATGCTCGGCGTGACCATCTTCGGGCTGATCTACACGCCGCTGTTCTATGTACTCATTCGCGCCCTGGTCGAACGCCGCGAGGCGCGCGCGGGCGAACGCGCCGCCGCGCATGCGCTGCCGGCGCTGGAGAACCTCTGATGAAAACGCTACTGAAGATCGCCGCGCTGAGCGCGGCCCTGATCCTCGCCGGCTGTGCCAGCGTCGGTCCGAACTACCACGAAGTGAAACCCGCCGCGCCACCGTTGCAGGGGCTGGATGCGGCGCAGGAGAACACCACGCAATTCCAGGCCGCGTGGTGGAAGCAATTCAATGACCCCACGCTGGACGCATTGATCCAGCGTGCCGCAGCGAACAACTTTGACCTGCGTATTGCGGTGGCGCGACTGCATGAATCGCGCGCACTGCTCAGCGGCGCGAAGTCCGAGCAGCTGCCAACGATCGACACCAACGTGAACTACACGCGCAGCCGCGGCCAGCAGCCGGGCTTCGGCACGCAACGCCAGACGGCGACCAGCTACCAGGCCGGCTTCGACGCGTCGTGGGAGCTGGACCTGTTCGGCGGCGTGCGCCGTTCGGTGGAAGCGTCCGGCGCCGATCTCGGCGCCAGCGAAGCGGCACTGCATAACGCGCAGGTGAGTCTGCTGGCCGAGGTCGCGCGCAACTACTTTGAACTGCGCGGCAGTCAGCTGCGGCTGGATATTGCCCGGCGCGACGTTGACAACCAGCAGCAGACCGTGCACCTCACTGACGTGCGCCTGCAACTCGGCTCCGGCGCAGAACAGGATGTGGCTAGCGCGAAGGCGCGCCTCGCCGCGGTACAGGCCCAATTGCCGCTGCTGCGGATCCAGGTCAGTGCCAGCGAATACCGTCTCGCGGTGCTGCTCGGCGAACGCCCGGGCGAGCTCGACATCGACGTATCGCCGAAAAGCTTCACGCCGATCGCGATCAGCCTGCCGATCGGCGACGCCGGCGACGTGCTGGCGCGTCGTCCGGACGTCCAGATGGCCGAACGCGAATACGCCGCCGCCAACGCGCGCATCGGTGTGGCCAAGGCGGATTTCTTTCCGCACATCACCCTGGGCGGCTTCCTCGGCTTCCTGTCCGGGCGCAGCAACGATTTCGGCAGCCCGTCGACGCGTGCGTGGTCGCTGGCGCCGAGCATCAGCTGGCCCGGTCTCAACGTGCAGCGCGTGCGCGCCAACCTGCACGCCAGCGAAGCGCGCGCCGATGCGGCGCAGGCGAACTACCAGCAGTCCGTGCTGCTGGCGATCGAGGACATCGACAACGCAGTCACCGGCTTCAACCAGCAGCGCGTGCGGGTGGATCACCTGATCGAGCAGGGCACGCAGAGCAAGCGCGCCGCGGATCTGGCACGCGTGCGCTATCAGGAAGGCGCCACCAGCTTCCTCGAACTGCTCGACGCCGAACGCACCCAGCTCGCCGCCGAAGATGACCTGGCCCAAGCCGAGGCAGCGATCAACACGAGTGCGGTAGCGTTGTACAAGGCGCTCGGCGGTGGCTGGCAGGCCTGCGGCGACGAGCATTGCAGCGCGCTGGCCAAGACCGACGCCGCCCCATGAGCCGGCCCGCCCGGCGCGTACCGGTGACGGCCACCACGCCGGCGATCACACCGATCTATCGGGTGGCGCTGGTCAGCGGCGCCAACCGCGGACTCGGTTTCGAGGTCGCGCGCCAATTCAGCGAACGCGGCATGACCGTGCTGCTCGGCGCGCGTGATCTCGACAAGGGCCTGCATGCCGCGCGCAAGCTCGCCGGCGCACCCGGCGAAGTGATCGCGGTGCAGCTCGACGTCACGCAACAGGATGAAGTCGACAAGCTGGCGCGCTGGATCGAGATCACCTACGGCCGGCTCGACGTGCTGATCAACAATGCCGGTGCGTACTACGACCCCGGCGCGAACCCGGCCAGCACCGATATCGGCTCGGTGCGCGACGCCATGGAAACGCACTTGTTTGGCAGCTGGCGTCTTTCCAGCGCGATGCTGCCGCTGATGCGACGGCATCGCTACGGTCGCATCGTCAACGTCTCCAGCGGCTGCGGCGCGAGCACCAGCGGCAGTGCCAACTGCCCGGCCTATCGCGTTTCCAAGTCGGCGCTGAACACCTATACCCGCGCGCTGGCCAGCGAGCTCGAAGGCAGCGGTATCCAGGTCAACGCGGTCTGCCCCGGCTGGGTCGCCACCGACATGGGCGGTCCCGGTGGACGCCCGGTCGCCGCGGGCGCGGCCGGCATCGTGTGGGCCGCGTGCCTGCCCGAGTCGCTCACCGGCGGCTTCTACCGCGATGGCCAGCGCATCGCTTGGTGATGCTGCATCCTTCAAGAGAAAACCGATGAGCCTGCCCAACAACCCGCTTCAACCATTACCCGGCGCCGACGATCAACTCGCCATCGTCGATGCGCTGTACCGCTTCGGTGCCGGCCAGGATCTGCGCGATCGCGCGCTGTTCGAATCGGCCTTCACCGAGAACGCCACGCTCGATTTCACCGCACCGGCGTGGCGGCTCGGCGCCAGCATCCCGGTGTTCGAGGGTCGCCATGCGATCGCCGAAACCATCTTCGCGGCGATCGGCGGACTCGACACCACACATACCGTGACCAATCCGCGAGTGACCGCGTACGACGGCGAGCGAGCGACGCTGTTCGCGCTGGTCGAGGCACAGCACCTGCCACGCGGCGAGCACGCACGTCGTCTGCTGCTCAAGCACATCTACACGGTGGAGCTGTCGCGCCGAGGTACGCAGTGGCAGATCGGACACATGCAGATCGACATGGTCTGGTTCGACGGTGACCCCACGGTGTTGTTTCCTGTTCCCGGCGGCTGATCAACCTTTGCCGGGCGCGCTGTGCTGCGAGTACAGCGCGTGCCAGCGCCCGTCGACGTAGACGAAGATGTCGCTGGAGCGCACATCCTTGTCCGCGCCCCGCGCCGGGTCGTAGAACGAGAGGATCGCGGTGTCGCCGTGGATCACCACCGACTTGCCCGACGGATGCGTCTTGAGCCACGCCTCGACGCTGCGGCGCTCGGTGTCCGAACCGCGGTTCTTCGCTGCGTGCGCCACGATGGCGGCTTTCGGATGGACCGCCCCGTCGGCACCGACCGAGCGGTATTCGGGCAACAGCATGCTGTCGAGCCACGCGCTGTCGCCGCCGATCTCGGCCTGCAGCCAGTGCTCGTCGACGGCGATCACCGCCGCTTCGTTCCTCGCGGTTTCGATGTCGGTCACGCGCACGCCGGAGGTTGCCGCAATCACGGCCTCGGTGCCCAGCGCCAGCATGGCAAGGCAGGCCAGGCCAATCTGAAAGAGATGTTGTCTGCGCATACTGGCGATTCCGTAAGCGGCGATGGGGCCGCCGGATCAGGCTGCACGGCATGCGCCCGCGCCGCATCGCATTCGTGACGAACGCCGCCGGCGGCGTGACAGGCGGCTGGTCGGCAGCCACCAGCGGGGTGCGGAACGCGACGGCTGCCTCTCGGGGAAACCACGGACGATCCGTCGGCCACCTGCGCCCGTCGTTGTGCCGCTCATCACCGCCATGCCACCGATCGTCACAAGAGTGACGACGGCATCGGCAAGCCATGCCAGCCTGTGCGAACCCTCCACGACCAGCGTCGCCCGTCCGGCCCGCGCCCGACGTGCGCCAAGGAAAAACCGACATGCGATTGCCAACTACCTTCGCGATTCTTGCCACCGCCATGCTGGTCGGCACGAGTGGCGTCCGCGCCATGCCCTCGGAGGCGGTGTCGACGGCGCGGCCGACGATCTTCGCGCCCGGCAGCATCGCCGGCGTCCCCGACGATGGTGCCGCCGCCTTCACGCCGGATGGCGCGACGGTCTATTTCATGCGTGGCACCGACAGCTTCAGCGTGGTGACCTCGCACCGCGTTCACGGCCACTGGTCGACACCGCGGCCCGCGTCGTTCTCGGGGCGCTGGCGCGATCTCGATCCGGCGATGGCACCGGACGGTTCGTTCCTGCTGTTCGTCTCCAATCGTCCCGCTTCCGGCACCACGCCGATCGACGCGGTGCACGCGGGCAAGCGCCGCGCCGGCCAGGGCATGAACCTGTGGCGAGTGAACCGACAAGGCAATGACTGGAGCAAACCGGTGCGCTTGCCGGATGTCGTCAACACCTGCTCGATGACGTTCGCACCGAGCATCGCCGCGGACGGCAGCATCTATTTCATCGGCTGCTCCGCCAGCGACAACGACTTCCACCTGCTGCGCTCGATTCCGCGCGATGGCGTCTACCAGCCGCCCTCCGTGGTGAAGCTCGGCGACGACGCCGCACAGATCCGCGACCCGGCGATCGCACCGGACCGCTCGTTCATCGTGGTCAGCATCAAGCACGATCCGCAGCAACCGTATCGGCTCGCGATCGCGTTCCATACGCAGAACGGCTGGGGCGCACCGCGCGATCTCGGCGACACGGTCAACGGCGGCAAGCACAGCATGGGTGCCCAGCTCGGCCCGGACCATCGCACGCTGTACTTCTACAGCGACCGCCGCCTGCCGCCGTCGAGCCCGGACGCCACAGCCGTGTGGAACAACGGCGCCGACCATATCTGGCAGGTGTCGCTGGCGCCGTGGCTGGATGCGCAACGCCGCACCGATCACTGAGCAACGCACCCACGCGCCACCGCTTCATTCCTGCACGGCGCACTTGTTTCACTCTGTGGAGACGACGCATGCAACCTGTCTGTTCGATGTTGGCGGCGACCTTCGTTCTGGGCCTCTGTGCTGCTGCCGCGACCCTGTCGGTGCGCGCGGCTACGCCGACCGGCGCAGCCGCGGCAACTTCCGCTCCGCTTTTCCCCGAGGTGCCCTGGAGCACGCCGAACGATGCCTCGCCCACGTTCACGCCCGATGAAAATACCCTCGTTTTCTCACGCGGCGCCGGGGAATCGCGGGAACTCTATGTCTCGCACCACCGCGACGGACGATGGTCGAAACCGGAACTCGCGCCGTTTTCGGGCCGATGGCGGGATTTCGAGCCGGCGATGGCGCCCGATGGCACCTCTCTGGTGTTCATCTCCAACCGGCCTGCCAGCTCCAGCGGAAAGCCGCTGGACGGCTACTGGGGCGGGGAGACGCGGCCGGGTCGCGGCGGCAATCTATGGCGCGTGAGTCTTGCCGAAGGCGTTTGGGGCACGCCGGAGCGTCTACCGGACATCGTCAATGTCAGCACGGCAACGTACTCACCCGCGGTGGCGGCGGACGGTAGCATCTATCTCACGCATCCCGATCCGCGCACGCATCACACCCGACTCTACGTCAGCCGCCGTGTCGATGGCCGGTTCCTGCCGCTGCAGCCGCTGTCCTTCACCGATGGCGTGACGTCCGACTACGACCCCGCCGTGGCGCCCGACCAGTCCTTCATCGTGTTCAGTTCGAACCGCCCGCCCACACCATCGGGCAGCAACGGGCTGTTCGTGGCCTTCGCCACCGCGAATGGCTGGGGCCGGCCCATCCCGCTGCCCGGCCTCATCGGGTTTGAGGCACGACTCGGTCCTCGCTCGCATACGCTGTACTTCAGTGCGGATTCGGACAATCGCATCCGGCGCCTGCCGATCGCCCGCTGGCTGGCACGGCATGCAAGGGTCAACCCATGAGATGCCATGGCCGCCTGTCGCGGCGTTCCGCCCGCCCCGCATGAACGCGTCGCCTTCCCGCGCTGCGGCCGGCATCCTGGTCCGGCTGTTGCCAGTTACCGGCCTGCTCCTTGCACCGGTTTTGCCGGGACATGCCGACGCGACGAACAAACTGGCGCCGCTCGATTGGTTCGTCGGGCAATGGCATTGCGCCGGCCAGTTCGCCAATGGCAAGCCGATTCGTTCCGTCGAGACGTTCGCCATCGAACTGGGCGGCCGCTGGCTGCGCATGCACCACGCGGCCATTGCGCCAAACCGCTACGCCGCGGACGAATGGTGGGGCTACGACCGTGCCGCGAAACAGTTCACCTTCACCGTGTTCGACAACATGGGCGGCCTGCGGCACTACGTTTCCGCCGGCTGGAACGGTGATGCGCTGACCCTGGAGAACACCGCGACCAGCAGTTATATCGATCGCTTCGTGTTCCAGCGTCACGGCCCGTCGCACTACCGGATCAGCTATGCGCACAGAGACAAAGCCGGCGCATGGAAGCCCGGCGACGAACTCACCTGCATCAGGAAGGCCGGTACACCGGTGCCCCGCTGAGCTTCCCGTGCATCGGCGTACCTTACGGCACATCCACCGTGCCCCCGCCGAGGGCACACTGCGCGCATGAACATGGCGCAATCGAGCCGTATCGCCAGCGAGGATCCCGTGCCTGACCGCATCCCACCGCAGCGACTCAGCACCCTGGGGCTGGCCTTCGGCTTCTGGACCTTGCTGGCGTTGTCCTACGCGTTGAGCTCGGGGTTGTCCGCGCTCAGCGAGGGGCACGACCCCGCGTGGCTGCGCGGGCTGAGCTGGAACCTCGCCGACTTCTGGTTGTGGATGCTGCTGGCGCCGGTGGTGGGCTGGCTGGGTCGGCGCAGCGCAGGCGATGGCTGGCCGCGTTTCTTGACGCGACAGGTGCCGGCCAGTCTCGTTGTGGCGCTGACGCAGACCGTGCTGCAGCTGCTGATCTTCTGGAGCGTATGCGGTCCGGGCAAGATGCCGGTGGCTTCGTTCGGCGGCTTCGTCCACATGCAGTTCGCCTACAAGTTCCAGCAAGGTTTGGTGATCTACTGGGTGATCCTGGCGGTGCTGCGCGGGATGGAATCGCGCCGACACCTGCGCGGCGAACGTCTGCGCCGCACGCAACTGGAGACGCAACTGGCACAGTCGCAGCTGCAGGCGCTGCGCATGCAGCTGCAGCCGCACTTCCTGTTCAACACGCTCAACGCGATCTCGGCGCTGGCGCTGGCCGATCCGCTGCAGGCGCGGTTGATGATCGCGCGGCTCAGCGACTTCCTGCGCCTCACGCTGGAGGAACGCCACGTGCCGCAGGTGCCGCTGTCGCGCGAGCTGGAGTTCCTCGCCTGTTACCTCGGCATCCAGCAGGTGCGCTTCCAGGATCGGCTGAGCACGCAGCTGGACGTGGACGACGAGGCGCTGGCGGCGGCGGTGCCGAATCTGATCCTGCAGCCGCTGGTGGAAAACGCGCTGCGCCACGGCCTGCAGCACAAACCGGGCAGCGGCACGCTGCGCATTTCCACGCGCCGCGACGGCGACCAGTTGCAGTTGCGTGTGGACGACGACGGCCTCGGTCTGCCGCCGCAAGGCACGCTGGAAGGTATCGGTCTGGGCAATACGCGGGCGCGGTTGCGCATGCTGTTCGGCGACGCGGCGCGGCTCGAACTCACGCCCCTTGCCGGCGGTGGCACCCGCGCCGAAGTGCGGCTGCCGTTCACCGAGTTCGTCGCGTGACCGCCGCACGCCTGCGCACCGTGCTGGTCGATGACGAAGTGCTGGCGCGGCTGGCGCTGCGCCAGGCGCTGGCCTCGCATCCCGAGGTGGAGATCGTCGGCGAATGCGGCAACGCCGACGAAGCGATGCAGGCGCTGCGCGTGCTGCAGCCGGATCTGCTGTTTCTGGACATCCAGATGCCCGGCGTGGACGGCTTCGGCCTGCTGCACGAACTGGCACCCGATCGGCTGCCGCTGGTGGTGTTCGCCACCGCGTTCGCCGAACATGCGCTGCGCGCGTTCGACGCGAGGGCGCTGGACTATGTACTCAAGCCGATCGAGCAGACGCGCTTCGACCAGGCAATGGCGCGGGTGAACCAGCATTGGCAAGGGCTGCATGCCGTGCACATGGAACCTGTCGTCACCGCCGCAGACGTGCACGGGTATGCACAGCGCATCAGCGTGCGTTCCTGCGAACACATCCGCGTGATCGCCGCGGCCGACATCGACTGGATCCGCGCCGACGGCAACTACCTGCACATCCACGTCGGCGGCACCCGCCTGCTGCATCGCGAGACGCTGCGACACCTGCTGGCCATGCTCGATCCCGCGCGTTTCCTGCGCATCCATCGTGGCATCGTGGTGAACGTGGATCGGGTCGCCGAAGTGCACCCGCTGTTTCAGGGTCATGCCGAAGTGGTGCTGCGCGACGGCACCCGGCTCGGCCTCAGCAGGCGCTTTCGTGCCGGCGCCCGCGCGGCACTCGGCTTGCGCTGAGACGTTCGCGTCGCGCGCGCGACCGCTCGTCACGCCGCAACGGCCGACCGTCACATAACCCGCGCGCGGTCACCGCTACGGACGCAGGCTGCGTGGCGGGCCATGTCGCCCACCACGCAGAGAGATCGGAGCATGTCGGCGAAAAAATTCTGGATGCTCCCATGCTGCCTCGCCATCATGGCGGCCACCGCCAGCGCGGGCGAACTGGTCGGAGCCGGCGTGATCTCCACCGGCCTGCAGGAGACCTCGGCCGCACTGACCGCGGATGGCCGCACGCTGTATTTCATGCGCTCGGATTTCGCCGAGGCCGACGACACCATCATGCTCTCGCGACGCGACGGCAAGCGCTGGTCGGCACCTCAGGTGGCCGCGTTCTCCGGCCAGTGGCACGACTCCGAGCCGGCGTTGTCGCCCGACGGCAGCCGCCTGTATTTCGTCTCCAACCGTCCGCCCGATCCGGGCGCCGCGCCGGTGCTGGCCGAGATGGACGGGAAAACCTTCCCTGGCACTAACCTCTGGTATGTCGAGCGACAACCCGGTAACCACTGGAGCGCACCCGTGCACGTCGACGGCGCGCTCAACGACGGCGCGATGATCTACAACCCGTCGGTGGCGGCAAACGGCGATCTCTATTTCTCCGCCCATCGCGCCGACTCCGGCAAGGCCTATCAGATCTACATGGCGCAGCGCCGCGGTGATGGCCATGCGGCGCCGGTGCGGCTGGAGCTGGGCGATCTCGAACACAACCGCATGGATCCGGCGGTGGACCCGGACGGACGCTTCCTGCTCTACGCTGGCGACGAGGGCGACGCGCTGGGCAGCGCGGACATCTACATCGTCTTTCGCCAGGCCGACGGCCGCTGGGGCAAACCGCAGCGGCTGCCGGGCGACGTCAACACGCGCGCGCTGGAAAACGCGCCGTCGCTGGGGCCGGCGTTCGGCGAACTGTTTGTGTCGAGCGCACGTCAGGACGACGTACATTTTCCCAAGCCACGCGACAACGCCAGCACGCTGCAACGACGCCTGCAGTCGTCGCTCAACGGCTCGCGCAATCTTTGGCGCTTCGACATCTCGGCGCTGCTGCGCGCGCACGGCATCATGCCGACAGAGAGCACCTGAGGCGCGGAGGATGGGCTCGCATCCGGGCGAATGACTATCTACCGCCCCACGATCACCGCGAACCAGCTCCAGCCGCGCACGCGCTCGGCGATCAGCTTGGTGCAGGTCAGCATGGGCACTGCCAGCAATGCGCCGGGGATGCCCCATAACCAGCCCCATACCAGCAGCCACAGCAGGATCGCGATCGGGCTCAGCCGCATGCTGGCGCCCTGGATCATCGGCGTGATCAGGTTGCCTTCCAGCGCGGTGATGCCGGCGAACGTCAGCGCGGGCAGGAACACGTCGAGGGTGGTGTCGTTCGCATACAGCATGCATACGATCGCCAGCACGGTGGTGGTGACGATCGCGCCGACGTAGGGAATGAAGTTGGCGAACATCGCCACCGCGCCCCACAGCAACGGGTCGGGCACCTTGTACAACCACAGCATGCCAGCGGTGATCGCGCCCAGGCTTGCAT
>JBEPVP010000110.1:0-11541 GCA_041690935.1 Rhodanobacter sp. | reverse complement strand
AGTGCGCGCCACACGCGCCATACACCCGGTTGGGCAACCCCAGCGAAGGCGATGGACGCGGGGCGCCGCCCGCGCCGGTCGCGGCCGCCGCGGCCGCGCGGCCGGCGCGCACTCGCTCGTTGCCGTGGATGCGCGCCACGCTGGCGTTGCAAGCGGCCGCAATTGCCCTGCTGTGCGTCGCGCTATGGCGCACCGAGCCGGCTGGGCCAGCCTATCGCACCGTCACTGATCCGCCTGCGAGTCCCACAGTGACGGGCCCGAACGTCAAGGCGATTTTCGATGACCAGGTGCGGCTTGCCGATGTGAAGGACATATTGGCCGCGAGCGGACTGGTCGTCGCCACGGGCCCCAGCGAAGCAGGCGTTTACACGCTGGTGCCGCGCGATGCGGGCGTTGTGGAGATCCCCCCGGCCACTCTGGCGCGGCTGCGCGCGGATCCGCGCGTGCGCTTTGCGGAGCCTGGGGCGCAGTAGGCATCGGCCGTGACAAGACTTTTCCTTTCGGCGTTGGCGCTCGCATCACTCCTGCTCACGGCCTGCGCGTCGACGCACGCCGCCGCGCCGGCCGACAACGGGCTGTCGCTGGCTTCACGCGCAGACGCCTCTAATTTCATCGTCGTCGCGGTGGCGAATGAACCGGGCCAACGTCCACTGTTTGCCGGCGGCAACTCGCGCGGCTACAGCGCGAGCGATGGTTACACTGTCAGCGATGGCGCGCGGCGCACGATGCACGCCGTCGCTGGCCAGTATCGCCTGCAGGCGGTGGCGGCGTGGCCGATCCCGTTGCTGCGTATGCACTGCGCCGTGTTTGCTCTGCCCTCCGGCAGCACACGCGAGGCGGTGTTGCAGCAGCTGCACGCCGACGGGCGCGTGCTGCTCGCCGAGCCCCTTCAAGACTATACCGTGCGCAGCACGCAATCCGATCCGTACGGCGCCGTGCAATCGGGCAACGAGCACATGGATATCAGCGCCGCGCACCGCATGTCGCGCGGTCGCGGCGTGCGAATCGCGCTAATCGACACCGGGCTCGCAAGCGACCATCCCGACTTGCGCGGGCGAGTCGATGTGCAACGAAATTTCGTCGACGGCGATGCGCGCCGCTTCCAGCTCGACCGCCACGGCACCGCGATCGCTGGCGTTATCGCCGCGAATGCCAACAATGGCGTGGGCATCGCCGGCGTCGCGCCTGAGTCCCAGCTGCTGGCTCTGAAGGCCTGCTGGCAGCTGCAGGAAGGGCGCGATGAAGCGCGCTGCAATTCCTTCACGCTGGCTCAGGCGCTGGCAAGCGCCGTGGAGCTGAAGGCGAACATCATCAACCTGAGCCTGAGCGGCCCGCCCGATCCGCTGCTGGAGGCGCTCGCCGAACGCGCAATGAGCGAGGGCATCATTATCGTCGGTCCGCGCGAATCAGGCCTTTCGTTCCCCGGGAGCCTGCGCAATGTGCTCGGCGTCGCGCGCAGCGAGGATCCGGCCGCCAACGCCGATGAGCTGCAGGCGCCCGGCCGCGAAGTGCTGACGCTGGCGCCCGGCGGCCGCTACAATTTTTCTTCCGGCAGTTCGATCTCCACCGGCGAGATCACCGGCGTCACGGCCCTGCTGCTGGCGCGCCAGTCGGGCCTCGATGCGCGCCGCGTGCACGCTCTGCTGCACGATTCAACCGATACGGTGACGACCGCCGCTGGACCCGCGCGTAGCGTTAATGCCTGCCGGGCGCTGGCGGAATTGGTCGGGGTGAACGACTGCAGGAAATAGTGCTGCGATTGTGGTCTAGCGCGCTATCTCGCCCGCCGTCGCTCCCCGTAACTCGCTTTGGGCGGGCGAGATAGCACGCTCCCCCACAATCACTGCGCTATCTATTGGGGTAGGCCCCACCTACCAATGTTTGTGGTGTGGCCGGCGAACTCCAAATCCACCTTCCCGCGGCAAGCTTCAACTACTCACGACAAGCGAATGCGATTGGGTGGACGTGATCAGTCCATACGATCGCCCGCCCAAAGCGAGTTACGGGGAGCGACGGCGGGCGATCGTATGGGATGAGCGCGTCGGCCCGATCGCGTTCGCTTAATTGAAGATTGCCGGATTCCGCCGCACTTTCGCGCGTCGCTGCATCTCGGCGAGATAGGCCTGCAAGTCGGCTTCACTGTGACGCTCGCCGACGCCCATCAACAATTTCTGGTCGTTGATACTGTTGGTGCTGACGGCGCCCGGCTTGACCGAATACACGGCGACGATTGCGGCGCCGCCCTCATCCATCGAAATCGCCTGGTAGGAAGGCTTGTTGGGCGCGATGCCCGTGGCCGCGAAGGCCGCATCGCGCACCTGCGCCGGCAGTTGCGGATCGCCGCGCCCCACGAACGTCGTGGGCGTCACCGTCGCCTTTAATTGCCTGGCGACCGCATCGATGTTCGCGCCGCCGGCCAGTTGCACTCGCGCAGCGTCAGCAGCGGCACGCGCGGCCTTGGTCCCCGCTTCGCGCGCCACGGCCGCATCGACATCTGCGCGCACCTCGGCGAGCGGCTTAGGCTTAGGCAAGTGGTGTTCCAGCGCCTTGACGATGACGATGCGATCATCCGACAAAGCGACGGGACCGCCCACGCGCTGATCCTTCAGCACGGTGTCGCTGAACACGACGCTACTGAGGTCCGCATTGACGCCCAGAGGGCCGCCACCACCACGCGTGTATTCGGGCACCTCGCCCATCGTCAAACCGAATTCCCTGGCGAGCGCTGCAATGTCGTTGCCGCCGCCCGTCTCGATCTTCTGCTGCAGCTGTTCCTGCCGGTCGCCGAAGATGTCAGAGGCGCGCTCGCGCCGGAAATCGCCCTCGATCTGCGCGCGCGCGTCGGCCAGTGTCTTGCCGTGCTCGGGCTGAATTTCATCGAGATGGATGATGTGATATCCGTATTGCGTCTTGACCGGATCGCTCGTTTCACCGACTTTCATCGCGAACAGTTTGTCGGCGAAGGGTTGCACGTAGGCGCCGCGCAGCGCCGAACCCAGATCGCCGCCCTGGCGCGCCGAACCCGGATCGTCCGAATACTTCTTCGCGAGCGCCGCGAAATCGCCGCCGGCGCGCAGTTCCTTCAACACCTGCTGCGCCTTGGCGAGCGCGGCTGCATCGGCCGCGGCATCCGTCTTGCCGCCGGTGGAGATCAAGATGTGGTGCGCGTGGCGCTTCTCCGGCTCTACGTAGCGCGCCTGGTTCTGCTGGTACCACGCGTCGAGATCGGCCGGATTGACGGTGACTGCGGCTGCGACCGTGTCAAGACGCAGCTCCGCGTATTGCAGCCGCACCGATTCCTTGCTGAGGTAATCATCCGCATGCGCGTCGTACCAGGCCTTCGCACGCGCATCGTCCACCTTGAACGCGGCGGCGTACGGCGTGACCGGCAGCAGGATGTAGCGCACTTCACGCTGCTCGTTTTCCAGCGCGAAGGCGTGTTTCAGTTCAGAGGGGGTCAGGAAGTCGCCAATGTCCAGGCTCCGTTCGAGCTGGCCGATCGTCAGCTCGCGGCGGAGGCGCTCCTCGTAACTCGCCGGCGTGAGTCCGTTCTGCGCGAGCACGATTTTCGCGGACTCTTCGCTGAACTTGCCTTCGACCTGGAATGCCGCCTGGTTGCGGTAGGCATTCATGACGACAGCATCGCTGGCGCGGAAACCGCGCTCGAGCGCGCGCTGGCGCATCAGGGTCTCGCGTGTGTACTGGTCGAAGAGTTGATTCTGCAGTTGCGCGCGCACGGCTGGCGGAATATCCGTCTTCAGTTGCTGCTGGTATTGCGACTGGCGTTCCTGCCAGGCCTGCTGCATCTGCGCTGTCGGGATTTCCTCCCCGTTGACCTTGAGCCCGTACTTGGGCGCACCAAAGCTCAGGTCGACGAGTCCCGCGGTGCCCCACAGCCCGAACAGAAGCGCGAGCGGGATCAGAACCAGCAAGGCCAGCCAGCGGCGGCCTTTAAGAATGTCGCCTAGGTTTTGTAGCATGTTCTTAAGTGGCGGAGCGGACGGGACTCGAACCCGCGACCCCCGGCGTGACAGGCCGGTATTCTAACCAACTGAACTACCGCTCCATTTGTAATGGGCAGGTGCCGAGGAGATCGAAATCAGACCCTAACACCCTGATATAACACAAGTATCTGGCATAAAGACCCGCCAGATTTCTCCACATCAAACCCGCCGCATTTTAACCGACCCGCGGCGGCCGCGCAGTTTAACGCAACTTCCACGGATGTCTATCCGGAAGCGGTAGTGGCTTCACTCCCACCACGCAAGCGGACCGAATTGGCGACAACACACAAACTGGAAAGGACCATCGCCAGCGCCGCGATCACCGGTCGGAGCAGACCCACTGCCGCGAGGCCGATGCCAACGATATTGTAAATGAAGGCCCAGGCCAGGTTTTGGCGGATCACGGATCGGGTCCGTCGCGCCAACGCAAGCGTTCGCGGTACGGCGCCCAGATCGTTCACCAGTACGGTCACGTCGGCGTGGCGCCGCGCCAGATCGGCGGCGGTGCCAAAGGCGATGCCGGCATCGGACCGCGCCAGTGCGGCGGCATCATTGATTCCGTCGCCGACCATGGCGACGGGACCGTAAGCGACCCGGAGGCGCTCGACATGACGCGGCTTGTCCTCCGGCGACAGATCGCCCGAGGCGGAGTCGAACTCCAGTGCGTGCGCAGCATCGGCAACGACCGCAGACTCATCGCCCGAAAGCATATGGCAGCTCAGCCCCATTCGATGCAGCTCCGCAATCACAGCTTTCGCTTCGGGGCGCAGTGGGTCCGAGATGGGCAGCGCGGCGGACCATCGACCCTGTATCGCGACGTGCACTGCCGGGCGGCCGGTCTCGGCGATGCGGTCTGCTGCGCGCACATCCACACCGCGAGCCCGCAACCACTCGAGCTTGCCCGCCATGACGTCTCGCCCGTCGACCCGACCCTCGACACCGGAACCGGGCGTGACGCGCACCTGTTCAGCTTCGCTGATCGGGCCGGCCAATGCGCGCGCCGCCGTGCGCAGCGCTATCGCATAGGGGTGCAGCAGGCCTTCTTCAATGGCTGCCGCGGCAAGCAAAGGTTCGCGCGCCGCCAGCCGCGCCGCCTCATCGTGCGGCCCGAATACTACGTGGGGCTGACTTGCGGTCAGCGTGCCGGTCTTGTCAAAGGCTACGGCGTGCACGCCTGCGAGCGCTTCGATTACCCTTCCGGAACGAATGAGTACGCCGTTGCCCACCGCCCTCGACAGGGCGATGGTCGTGGCGAGCGGTGTCGCGATGCCCAGCGCGCAGGGACAAGCAACCACCAGCACTGCGAGCGCGCACTGCAGCCCACGGGCGGGCGCGCCGTGCAGGGCGAAAAAAGCGAAAGTGCCGGCAGCCACCACCATTACTGCAGGCACGAACAGGCGCACGGCACGTTCGGCTGCCACTTCAATGTTGGCACGCTCCTGGCGCGCACTGGCAGCCAGGACCTCCACTTTTTGGCGCAGCGTCAGTCCGGCCGCGCTGGCGCGCACCGTGATCGCTCCGTCGATGGAAACGGAACCTGCCATGACGTCGGCGCCTTCCGTGACCGTGCGTGGCCGCCACTCGCCGGTTAATTGCGGTTCCGACACATCACTGATGCCGCCAGTGACCGTACCGTCCACCGGAATTTCCTCGGTTGCCAGCACCCGCACGTATTCACCAGGACGAACCTGATCCGGTGGCACGAGTTGCTCGCCGCCATCGCGCTTGACGCGCGCCGTGCGTTGCCAGGCATGCAATGCCGGTTCAAGCAATGCGAGCGCCCGGCGGCGCGCCTCGGCCTCGAGGTAGTGGCCGAGCGTCACAAACACCAGCAGCATGGTGCCGGAGTCATAGTAGAGCGCACGCCCATGCCTGAAGGTCTGGTACGTGGAGTAGCCGATCGCGGCCAGGGCGCCGACACCAATCAGCGCCTCGAGCGTCATGTGGCCTTCACCCAGGGATCGCCAGGCGGTGCGCAGCATCGGAACCCCGAGCAGCAGGAAAGTCGCCAGCGCGCAGCCCATCATGATCCAGGATGCGGTCTCTGCCGCCGAGGCACCCACCTGATCGAGCGACCCGAAATAGCTCAGGCTCTGGAAGATCATTACGTTGCCG
This sequence comes from Rhodanobacter sp., assembly GCA_041690935.1. Lineage (GTDB taxonomy): Bacteria > Pseudomonadota > Gammaproteobacteria > Xanthomonadales > Rhodanobacteraceae > Rhodanobacter. The sequence goes on along the minus strand of JBEPVP010000110.1, from coordinate 5,422 downwards.
CTTAGCAGCGTAGCGAGGCCGAGCCTCGCGAGAAACCAGTCAGCGCGGGCACCCTCGCCCGTACCGCCGATCAGGCGGTAGACCAGCAGGCAGCCGCTGCAGCAAAAACTGAGCGTTGCCGCGCCAGACTGCTCGGAGACCGGATTGCGAGGCAGCGCCAATCCACAGTGGTCGCATTTCCCGCGCCCCGATTCGCTCACACCTGAGCTACCAGAGCGGGCCGGATGGCACCCATCCGAATGCCGCCGCGCCACGCAACATTGAGAAGAACGCAACCACCAGCAGCAGTACACCAGCCAGCCGCGGGGACGCCGGACGGCGTACCCAGCGCGTGGGAATCAGGCCCAGGGCGAGCAGTGTGGGTACCGTACCCAGCCCGAATGCCAGCATCATCGCCGCGCCCGCGCCACCACTTCCGGCGAGGGTGGCACGACTGGTAGCCGCATACACCATCGCACAGGGCAGCAGGCCTTGCGTCATACCGAGCAGTACCGGCGCGATCATCCTGGGCGTGCGCGCGACTGTTGCACGTGCTGCGCCCAGCGCATGGCCGAGTCCCAAGGGCAGCAGCACTCGCGTCGGATCCCCAAAGACGCCGATCATCGACAGGGCCAGCACACTCATGGCTACACCGACGGCCAGCGCGACCAGGCCATCGAGGTGCCAGGATTGCGTCAGCGCCAGCGCGATCTTGCCGAAGGAACCTGCAATCATGCCAAAGATCGCATAGACGACTAACCGGCCCGCGCTGAGGAGCACGTGCTGTCCCACCATCGAGCCGACCGCAGTGCCAGGCGGCGCGAACTTTGCGGCGCAGGCGCCGACGTAAGGACCACACATGGCTATGCAGTGGGCGCTGCCCACGAAGCCGGCTGCGAACAGGAGCGGCAGATCGGCCCCCGCGGCGAGCGCGAGGTGATGAACGTGCATGAAGCTCCGCTAAGGTGCCGCGCCATGCTCGCGGGGCGGCACTTCCTCGGCGTCGGCGCGGGGCCACACCTGGTACTTGATGGTTTCCACATCCCTGAGCTGCCCCGTACGGACTGCCCAGAGGAATACGCACCAGGCGGACAGCGACACCAGCATGGCAGTGAAAAAGAGGTAGAACGTGATGTCCATCAGATTCCTTCCTGTCCCGGAATGAACTGCGGCAGCGACGCCTGCCACGTCAGCCCCATCAGCTGGTGTAGCACGCCCAGTGCCATCCCGGTCACCAGAGGCTGCGCCACGAACAGCGACACCACGCCCAGAAAGAGCCGGTCTGCCGTCGGCCCTTGTGGCAGCGCGCCGTAGCCGGCAGCAAAGCGTACCAGCAACCAGGCGAGGGCTGCATTAAGTGACAGATAAAGCACCACGCCAATAGCCAGCAGCGGCGCTCCGCCGCGTTGGATCGGCACGCCGGACTTCATCATCAGCCACAGCACCACCCACAGGATGGCCAGCGCGGCGCTACCGAATTCCAGTCGCCTCAGCTCACCGCTCTGCACGGTGCGCAGCCGGCCGCGTCGGCGCGCAAGGCGCAGCAGGATCCAGGCGAAGGGCACCAGCAGTGCTGGCACCATGTAGGCCGTATAAAGCAGCTCGATGATGCGCTGGAACATCGGTGTCAGCTCAGCGGGCGGTGGCGAAGCCGGCATTGCCCGGCACCTGCAGGCCATTTCCGCCGGAGGCCAGCGACAACGCATAGTAGACCAGCGCCCAGCGACGTTGGTCAGCCAGCGCGCGACGGTCCGCTTCGCTCATCTTGGCCAGCTGGTCACTGGTTGGTACCGAGGCGACGTAGCTGGCGATCTGCGCGATGTCCGCATCGCTGAACATGGGCTTGCCGTGGTCGGATTGTTTCCAGGCGCCCAGATCCGCAAAAGCCTCACGCGGGTACACGATCGTGTCGTAGTAGGAAGGCATCGGTGTACCGTTCAGACCGGTGTTGAACGTTCGGTAGACATCGGCGGGCGAGTCGCCAAATTTGAAGTTGCCGCTGCTGAAGTCGAAGGGCTTGATCGGCACCTCGAAGTCATCGACCAGGGTAGCGGCGGAAGGCCCGTCACCCTTGCCCGCCTGCCCATGGCAGGACCAGCACTGCATCAACCGGTAGACCATCTTGCCCTCGGTAAGGGTCGCGGCCGGCACCTCCGCCAGAGTGGCATAAGGTGGTTGCGGAATATCGATCGGCTTCGGCGCCGGCTCATCCTTGAAGCGCGGCGACAAGCTCTTCACGAAGTCGACCAGGTCCCAGCGATCCTGCTCGGTGAGAATATGTCCGTTGGCCGCATTTCCCCAGGCCGGCATGATCTGCCCTTTGCGTATGCCGCGGGTGATGATGCGGAACAGGTCCTCGTCGGTCGGCAGTTCACCCGACGCGGTCGTGCGGCTCTTGAAGGTCGCGGCAGTCAGATCCCGGGGCTGCGGGCTGAGGAAATGGTAAGCGACATTGAAATTGTCGGATGCGGCGAGGTCGGCGCTCGTCCGCCCGTTGCCGTATGCGCCATGGCACCCCGAGCACTTGATTTGGAAAATGCCCTTGCCCCGCTGCACGCGCAGCTCGAGCGGCTCGCTGACGCGCCCGCGGCTCATGGTCGGCCACGGTTCCCAAGTATGCCAATCACCAATGGCCGTGCCGATTTTCTGCAGATAGGCCTCGAGACCGACCATTTTCTCGGTGGGGACCGGACCATAGTCGTGCATGTCGATAATGCCGTCGCCCACCGTACGGTCATCGTTGACCGGCCACGCATCCAGCTGCTTCCAGCCCGCCGGCAATTCGTCAGCGGAGACGGTGCCGTCACCATTGGCGTCCAGCTCCGAGCGCGTCACGCGCCCGTCGTGATTCTTGTCATGCTTGCGGATGAACTCCACGACCGCCGTGTCATGTGCCTTGTCGTCCTGGTAGAGCCAGTCATATGAAGGCATGATCGATTCGGGCTCGGTCGAGCGCGGATTGAAGTGGTGCGCGTAGTGCCAGGCATCCGAACGCCGGTTCCCTTCGCGCGAAAGGTCCGGTCCGATGCGGCGCGTTCCCAGCATTTGCGGCAGGTCATACACGAATTCGCCCGCCTGACTGACCGGGCCCCACTTGTCCGAATCGCGATTGACCGGTCGCACGAACTGCGAATGGCAGTACCAGCAGCCTTCGGCGATGTAGACCTTACGGCCGATCTGCTCCAGCGCAGTCCGTCGCGGGACATCCACGATCTTGCCATCCACGTTCTTGACCGTGGTCGGGCTGGTGATGTCTTTCTCGAGCAGCGGGATGATGCCCTGGCTGGTCATGGCCAGCGCATAAAAGCCGATCGCCGCCACCAGGATAATCGGTTCCAGTCGCTTCATTTTTTGCTCCCTGGAAGCTGGCGCTAGCTGCGAATCGGATCGGGCAATGCGCCGCCGGCCTGCGGCGCCACCAGCGGCTTGCCGCTGCTGATGGTCTTGTACAAGCCCCACATGCCCAGCGCCGCGCCAATATCCATCGTGATGCCTGCCAGGGTGCGTATGAACCAATACGGCTTCATCGCGGACATCGAATCGACGAAGTCGGTGCCGGTCTGCAGCATCGACCCTTGCATGAGTCCGGATAGCGTGAGGTCCGCGGCCATGACCGAGAATCCGCACACGGTCAGCCACCAGTGCCATTGCGCGAGCTTCACCGAGTACAGCTCACGTCCCGCCAGGCGCGGCACCACGTAATACATGCCGGCGGTCGCCCAGATGACGAACGTGCCAAACACGGTAAGGTGGGAATGGCCGATGACGAAGTCGGTAAAGTGAGTCAGCCGCTGCATCTCGCGCAGCGCCTCGGTCGAGCCCTGGAAGCACCCGAGCAGGTACCAGAGCGCACCGATCACCAGGAATTTGGCCGGGTACGATTCCTGGAAGCGCCGCCAGTTGGGTACGAAGGTGCCGTAGAAATTTTGTACCACGGTCCACACCGGCACGATGAGCATCATGGAGGTGACGATCGCGATGGTCTGCGTCCAATAAGGTATGGGGCTGTAGATGTAGTGGTGCGTGCCGACGAACGGATAGAAGAAAGCCAGCGACCAGAATCCGATGAGCGACAGCTTATGGCTGTACAGCGGCTGCTTGGCTGCCAGCGGCAGGAAGTAGTAGGCGATGCCGAGGCCTGCAGGCGTGATCCACAATCCGACCACGTAGTGAATGTAGAGTCCGTGCATCGCCGCGTTGTTGATGCCGGGCATCGAGTACGGGAGGATGAAATGTCCGAACGCATAGTTGAGCGTCGTCCACACGTAGCCGGCGGTCAGGTACCAGAGGGCCACATACAGCCGCGGCTCGCGGCGATGCTTGAGCGTCATCAGCACCTGTATTGAAATCATCGCCAGCACGATTTCCACCGGGATGCTGACCCAGAGCGGGAATTCGCCCGCCTCGATGCCACTGTTGTAGCCCAGCATCAGCGACACGAATCCCACCACCAGGCCGATGTTCCACAACCAGAACACGGTGTTGCCCCAATGCTCCTTGTACATGCGTGTGCCGCTGAGCTTCGGCACGATGTAGTAAGTGAGTCCAAACACTGCGGTCGAAAAGCCACCGAAGATCACGCCCATGGTATGGACAGGCCGCAATCGGCCCCAGGTCAACCAGGAGATACCGCCCAGGAAATCATAGAAATTGAACTTGATCGAGACGATGGCGCCCACGGTCGGCGCGAAGACCAGCCAGAAAGCGGCTGCCGTCATGAAACGCAGCACCAGCGCCTTGTTAACCAGTTCGTCGTCGCGGTTTGGCGCCGTTGTTGCGATGTTCATGACTCAACCGTGATTGGTCCAGAATTTGAGCAGGTACCACACCATCCAGATCGCCATCACCAGGTACACCAGCTTCAGCCAGGCGGGCACAATGCCGTGATGCTCTTCGATGCCGGGCTCCAGGTAGCGCTGCACCTCGGCATGTTTCTCCTCCGGTGCGCTCATGTACCACTGCCCTTGGCGCCGCCGGGGCCGTAGTTCTTGGTGTACTTGGGACTCAGGCTCTGGATGAAGTGCACGAGATCCCAGGCTTCGGGCGGAGTGATCGAGTCGGCGAAGGACGGCATCGGCGTGCCTGCCAGACCGGTAATGAACACGCGGTAGATGTCCTGCGGCGTGTCACCGCACTTCACGTGTCCGTTGGTCAGGTTGTATGGCACCAGCTGATTGCCCCAGTCGTCCTTGAGCTCGTGCGATGAAGGTCCGTCGCCCTGGCCACCGGCACCATGGCATTGCGAGCAGTTGAATTTCACGTAGGTGGCGGCGCCGCGCCGCGCGGATTCCTCCGTATAGGGCGGTTCCGGAGGGATGGTGATGGCCTGTTCGGGCTTCTCGCTGGCGAAGCGGCTGGAAAAGGTCTTTACGTACGCGATGACGTTGCGCCGCGAGGTCGGGTCGAGCGACTGCCAGGTCGGCATGTAGGTGCCGTACAGGCC
>JBEPVP010000109.1:0-11793 GCA_041690935.1 Rhodanobacter sp. | reverse complement strand
GGCTTCGATCAACGACAGCCGCAGGTACGGAAAGCGACGACCGAATCGGTCGGCCAGCACAGCCATGTTGTCACTCCTTTCCAAGCACGGGAGGCGGTCGCGTTTCCACGAAGGCCCTTTCGGCCTGGCTGATCCGGAACGATCGGGCATTCATCGCCGGATCCATTCCGCCCATCTCCAAGGCCGCGATCGGCTGGCCATATTCCCGGGGGAACCCAGGCCGGCCGACTCGGAGTTGCACGATGCGGAAGGTTCCGCATCGGCATGAACAGTGTCGCTCGCGCAGAGTGAGCCCGCCTTGAGCCAGATCAAGGCGACGGGAGAATCGCCGCCGTGGACATCGAGCCGCGATCGGCCGAAACACCGTGGGAATTGGAGTTCGTTCGGGTGGAGAGGATTCCCCAACGGATCAACCGAAGCGCATCGCCCCTCGCACTACCGACCGGAAGGCGACGATCCGCTTTGCTCGAACAATTCTGCATAGCGCGCCAACACCGCGCGCACGTCACCCAGCGGCTTGGCATCGGTCGGATCGTCACGCAGCGCCTGGCTGGCGGCCAACAGCCTGGCCAGCAGCGGATGCAGGGCGGCGTCCGGTGCCGGATCGAGTTTGCAGTTCGCGAACATGTCGTTCACCGCCGCGGTGATTTCATCGGCGAGCGCGCGCACTTGCCGGGCGTCCAGATGGCCGTGCTGCAGGTGCTCCAGCGCATCGGACGCGGTGCGTACCCGAGCCATGCCCGCCTGCAATGGTGCATCGGCGTGCCAGCGATGGACCGCCGACGTCGCCTGTTCGGCCGTGATGGCACTTGCAGCAGGTGCGGTGCGAACGGCCTTTGCTTCGTGTCCGTAAGCGCTGCCCACCCCGGCCAGCAGGACAACCATCAACAACAGCGACTTCATGACATCGACCCTCGCTTGAGTGACTGCGCGGACTGATGTGACCCGCAACCGGATGCTGCAACGCTTGTGTGCGCTTGTACCTGACCCAGATCAAGGACACGGCAAGCCCGAGAGGCGAGGATCGACCGGCTCGCGACGGGGAGTTCCGCATGCAACTGATCTGTCCCGCCGGCAACCTGCCGGCCCTGATGGCCGCAATCGACAACGGCGCGGATGCGGTCTATGCCGGCTTCCGCGACCAGACCAACGCGCGCGCCTTCCCCGGCCTGAATTTCAGTGAAGAGGACCTGCGTCGCGGTATCGCCTACGCGCATGCCCGCAGCCGGCAGGTCTACCTAGCCCTGAACACCTATCCGGACAGCGTGCGCCTGGGCCAATGGCAAGCGGCCGTGGACAAGGCCGCCGAATCCGGTTGCGATGCCATCATCGCCGCCGAAATCGCGGTACTCGATTACGCAACGCGCACCCACCCGACGATGAACCGGCACCTGTCGGTGCAAGGCTCGGCGACCACGCAAGCGGCGTTGCGCTACTACCATGAGCGCTTCGGCATCGCCCGCGCGGTGTTGCCGCGGGTGCTGTCGGTGCAGCAGGTCGAGCGCCTGTGCGCTGCCTCGCCGGTGCCGCTGGAAGTATTCGCGTTCGGCAGCCTGTGCATCATGGTCGAGGGCCGCTGCCAGCTTTCCAGTTACGTCACCGGCGCCTCGCCCAATCGCCACGGGGTGTGCTCGCCAGCGAACTTCGTGCGCTGGGAAGAACACAGCGACGGCCGCCGCAGTGTGCGCCTGAACGATGTGCTGATAGACCGCTTCGAGCCCGCCGAACCGGCCGGTTATCCGACCGTGTGCAAGGGCCGCTTCGATGTCGGTGGCGAAATCTTCCATGCGCTGGAAGAACCGACCAGCCTCAACACCCTCGAATTGCTGCCGCGCCTGAAGCAGGCCGGCGTCGCCGCACTGAAGATCGAGGGACGCCAGCGCGGCGTGGCCTATGTCAGTTCGGTAACCAAGGTATGGCGACAGGCGATCGACCAGCAGGAACGCGAACCGAAAACCTGGCAAGTACGCCCAGAGGCGCAGGCCGCCCTGTCCGCAGTCTCCGAAGGCCATCAGACCACCCTCGGCCCCTATCACCGCGCATGGCATTGACGATGAAACTCAGCCTCGGACCGCTGCAATATTTCTGGCCGCGCGAGCGCGTGTTGGCGTTCTACCGCGAGGCGGTCGAATGGCCGGTGGACATCCTCTATCTCGGCGAAACCGTGTGCAGCAAGCGTCGTGAATTGCGCACCAGCGACTGGCTCGCGCTTGCCAACGAACTGGCCGCGTCAGGCAAGCAGATCGTGCTGTCGTCGCTGGCGCTGATCGAGGCCGAATCGGAATTGGGTGCGCTGCAGCGGCTGATCGGCGATGCGCGTTTCCTGATCGAAGCCAACGACATGTCGGCGGTGCAACTGTGCCGCGAGCGCGGCCTGCCGTTCGTGGCCGGGCCGACGCTCAACATCTACAACCACCGCGCGCTGGCACTGCTGATCGAAGACGGACTGTGCCGCTGGGTGCCGGGCGTCGAGCAGGGTCACGTCTTGCTGCGTGAGGTGCGCGAGGCGATGCAGGCCGAACAGCGCGCGATGCCGGAACTGGAACTGATCGCTTTCGGTCGCCTGCCGCTGGCATTTTCGGCGCGCTGCTTCACCGCCCGCGCGCTCGACGTCGCCAAGGATCAGTGTGAATTCCGCTGCATCGCGTATCCCGATGGCATGCCGCTGTCAACGCGCGAAGGCAAGCCCTTCCTGCGCATCAACGGCATCCAGATCCAGGGCGAGGAAATCACCGATCTTGGCCAGGAAATTGCGACCTTGCGCGAGTTGGACGTTGGCATCCTGCGGCTGTATCCGCAAGCCGATGGGATGGCCGAAGTCGTCACCCATTTCGATCGCGTCCGTGATGCCCCGCAGCCACCGATTGGCGCACGCAATGGCTATTGGCATGGCGAGCCTGGCATGCGGTTGCCCGGTCCCTCGGCATGAGAGCAAGAAGTTGGACAAGGCATGGATTGATATCTCTCAATTCTCCTGCTACGCCGCATTGCAGGTCATCAAGCCGACCGCTACCCGCCCGTCCGACGATATCGTTTCCCATTCGTGGAGCTGCTGCATGACGTCCCTGGAGCAGTTGCCATGAAATGGATAGGGCATATCGCGTTCCTGATGTTGTTGCTTGCCATGCCCACGCTGTCTCAAACACCGACGCCAGCGACCATAACGGTCTTCGCAGCCGCCAGTCTGAAGGAGAGCCTCGACAGCGCTGCGAGCGAATGGACGAAAGAGTCTGGTCAGAAGATCGTCGTTTCGTACGCCGCGAGTTCGGATCTTGCGAAGCAGATCGAACAAGGCGCACCCGCAGACGTGTTTGTTTCGGCTGACAAAGAATGGATGGACTACCTGCAGCGCAGGCATCTGATTGATTCCGCCACTCGCTTCGATCTGATCGGCAACCGTCTGGTATTGATCGCGCCCGCCACGTCGGCGCTCCAGTCGCTGCCGTTGGAACGGGCGCCGCTCTTGAAGGCCTTGGGCGATGGCCGGCTGTCGATGGCTGAAACGGCGGGTGTGCCGGCTGGCCGCTATGGCAAGCAATCGCTGCTCAAACTGGGCCTTTGGTCCGCTGTGTCCGGAAAGCTGGCCGAAAGCGGCAACGTGCGTGCTGCGATGCTATTTGTGTCTCGCGGTGATGCGCCGCTTGGGATCGTCTACGCAACGGACGCTCAAGCCGAGAGCAAGATCCGGATCGTCGCCACTTTCCCCGACGACTCCCACGACCCAATCATCTACCCAGTTGCGCGCGTGAACAGCACCAACCCCGCATTGACCAAGGGCTTTCTGGCATTTCTGCGCAGCCCAAAAGCTGCGGCGATCTTCAAGCACGCTGGATTCCGAATTCCCTAGCTCAGCAAGCAACGATGGCAATGTGCCGATTCGATCGATAGCCATGAACGCTTGGCAGCGGCGCCGAGTGGCACATTCCATCGTCCCGCTCGAGACCTTCTGCGCTGAAGGCCTCCTGAGAAGACGCGATCAGCGGCCCGATACAAGTTGAATCTGTCGCACATCACCTGCGCTTCTGAGAACGTGGACGGCACCGCAGTCACGAAGCGTAAAGTAGGACGGCGAAGAAATGGCAACCGGTGCCCGTGAGCACGAACAGATGCCAGATGAAATGGCTGTATCGAAGCCTTTCATGCGACACGTAGAACACCACCCCCAGGGTATAGGCGACGCCGCCGCCCAGAAGCCAGACCAGGCCTGCCGGTGCCATATGCAGCCATAGCGGGCGGATCGCTATTACTGCCAGCCACCCCATCGCCAGGTACAGCGCGGTAGACAACCGGTGGAAACGGGCCCCGGCGAAGGCCTTGAAGACCAGACCCGCCAATGCCAGGGTCCAGACAGCGCCCAGCATGGCCCAGCCCAAGCCACCGCGCAGGACGCCGAGGGTGATGGGCGTATAAGTTCCAGCGATCAGCAGATAGATAGCGCCGTGGTCCACCATGCGCAGAACAGCCTTCGCGCGCCGATGGGGTATCGCGTGATACAGGGTTGACGCCAGGTACAACAGGATGACGGTGCTGCCGAAGATCGCCGCGCCGACGATCGACGACGTGTTCCCCGTGCGCGCCGCATTGATGATCAGGAACGGCAAGCCAATGATGGCCAGCAACACGCCCAGGCCGTGGCTGACGCTGTTGGCGACTTCCTCGCCGATCGTGGAGTTCCGTCGTTTTGAAACAGCCGGAATGGATGTCATGGGAGTGGCACTCGCAACAGGTCGACAATGAATCCACGGGATCCAGGAAAAGGATCCGGCCAGTAAGACAGACGTCAGACGCGCGAAAACACCAGGCTCGCATTGGTGCCGCCGAAGCCGAAGCTGTTCGACATCACCGTGGCGAGCCTTGCTTCGCGGCTCTCGCGCACGATCGGAAAGCCTTCCGCGCGTGGGTCGATCTCGGCGATGTTGGCCGAGCCGGCCATGAAATCATCCCTGAGCATCAGCAGGCTGTAGATCGCCTCGTGCACGCTGGCCGCGCCCAGCGAATGCCCGGTCAGCGACTTGGTCGAGGACAGTGGTGGCACATCCTCACCGAACACCTCGCGCACCGCCTGCAACTCGACGACATCGCCCAGCGGCGTCGCTGTGCCGTGGGTGTTGAGGTAATCGACCGGCGCGGTCACGTTCTGCAGCGCCATCCGCATGCAGCGCACCGCGCCTTCGCCTGATGGCGCGACCATGTCAGCGCCATCCGAAGTCACGCCGTAACCGACGAGTTCGGCATGGATGCATGCGCCGCGTGCTTTCGCATGTTCGAACTCTTCCAGCACCAGGATGCCGCCACCGCCGCCGATGACGAATCCGTCGCGCCCCGCGTCGTAGGGCCGCGACGCAGCTTGCGGTGTGTCGTTGTAGCCGTGCGACAGCGCACCCATCGCGTCGAACTGCGAGGTCATGCCCCAGTGCAGTTCCTCCCCGCCACCGGCGAACATCACATCCTGCGCACCGTGGCGGATCAGGTCGGCGGCGGCGCCAATGCAATGCGCCGACGTCGCGCAGGCCGCGGCAATCGAATAGCTCAAGCCGAGTATTCCAAACGCGGTTGCCAGGGTTGCCGATACGGTGGAGCACATAGTGCGCGGCACCATGTAGGGCCCTACCTTGCGCACGCCTTTTTCGCGCATCACGTCGCCGGTCTCGATCTGCCATTGCGCCGAACCACCGCCGGAGCCGGCGATCACGCCGATGCGCGGGTGGCACACCTGTTCGATCGCCAAGCCAGCGTCGGCAATCGCCTCGCGCATCGCCACATACGTGTAGGCGGCGGCATCACCCATGAAACGCTTGAGCTTGCGATCGATCGCAGCGATGAGGTCGATCTGCGGCACTCCCGCGATCTGGCTGCGCAGGCCCCGAGCGGCATACTCGGGCACCGCGCGGATGCCGCTGATGCCCTCGCGCAAGGCGCGTGACACGTTGTCTGCCACGTCGCCGAGACACGACACGATACCCACGCCGGTGACCACAACGCGGCGCATCTCAGAAACCCTCCGTGGACTGGAACAGGCCCACGCGCAGGTCGCTGGCAGCATAGATCTCGCGGTCATCGACCAGCATCCTGCCGTCGGCGATCACCAGCGCCAGCTTGCCGCGCATGACGCGCCGCACGTCGATCTCGTAGCGCACCATCCGCGAACTCGGCAGTACCTGGCCGGTGAACTTGACTTGGCCGACGCCCAACGCGCGCCCCCGTCCGGGCTCGCCAAGCCATGGCAGGAAGAAGCCAGCCAGTTGCCACAGCGCATCCAGCCCCAAGCAGCCCGGCATGACCGGATCACGGTCGAAGTGACAGCCGAAAAACCACAGGTCCTCGCGGATATCCAACTCGGCCCGTAGCGTGCCCTTGCCGTATCGCCCGCCACTGGTGTCCACGTGCGTGATCCGGTCGAACATCAGCATGGGTGGCGATGGCAGCCGCGCATTGCCGCCGCCAAACAATTCACCGCGGGAGCAGGCAAGAAGCTGCTCGTGGTCGTACGAGGACGGTCGGATCATGGGGTCATCGCGGCTGGAATGACCGACGAGTCTGTGCAGTCGTCTGAGGATCCGCCCTGACGCAGGTCAAGCAGGCGCCACCATGCGCGGGCGTAGGGTCGATCCAATGCCGGCCGCGTCGTCGCGGTAGTGCGCGCCGAGGCTGTCCACGCGCGCCAGGGCGGCTTCCAGCAGTCGCCGCGCAAGCCGCGCTTGCCAACCGTCATCGCCCCACGCGACGCAGATTTCCAGCATGCGGCGCAGCGCCTGGCGCTCACGTACCGGTCCTGCAGTGGCCCAGAGCTCCTCGCGCAATGCCGCCAGTTGCGCCTCCGGCAAGCCCTTGCCACGCTCGATGCAACGCGGTGCCCCGCAAGCCGGCTTCACCCTCGAAGTGGCAAGCATGGCGCCTAGGCGGCGACCGCACAGGACTCCTTCCAGCAGCGAGTTGCTGGCCAATCGGTTGGCGCCATGCAAGCCATTGCAGGCCACTTCGCCCACGGCGTACAACCCTGGCACGCTGGTGCGAGCCTCGGCATCGGTGGCCAGTCCGCCCATGTGGAAATGCGCCGCTGGCGTCACCGGAATCGGCATCCGGCGCGGATCGATGCCTTGCGCGAGACAAGCGGCGAGCACGGTGGGAAAGCGCAGGGTCCAATCGCCATCCACCGAAGTCGCGTCCAGCCAGACATGGCCTCCGTCACGCTGCGACTGCCATACCCGCCGCGCCACGACATCGCGCGGAGCCAGGTCACCCAGCGGGTGCACGCCCTCCATCAGCAACCGGCCAGCGTCGTCACGCAAGCACGCACCGGCACCGCGCAACGCCTCGGTAATCAACGGCAGCCGATGTCCTGCCACGTCCAGAGCAGTTGGATGGAACTGCACGAACTCCAGATCACGCGGCTGCGCCCCGGCGGCCAATCCCAGCGCCAATCCTGCCCCGTCCGCGCCGGCCGGATTGCTGGTGCGTGCGAACAACGCGCCGATGCCGCCGGTGGCGAGAACGACAGCGGCCGCTTCGATCTGAACACATCGGCCGCGTTCATCGCGTGCGCGAACACCCACCACACGATCATCGCGCAGCAGCAAGCCATCGACATCGACGCCACCGCGCCACTGGATGTGCGGTGCCGCTTGCGCTTTCGCACGCAACACGTGGATCAGGGCTGCGCCGCTGGCATCCCCGCCGGCGTGGACGATGCGTGCGGCGCTGTGCCCGCCTTCCCGGCCCAGTTGCAGGCGACCGTCAGGATCGTGATCGAACACCACGCCCTGCGCCTGCAACCAGCCAATCGCCGTCGGCGCCTCGCGCGCCAGCCACTGCACCATCGCCGAATCGTTGTAGTGCGCACCCGCCCGCAAGGTGTCGCAGGCATGCGCGGCGGCGCTGTCAGAGGGATCCATCGTGGCCGCGATGCCACCCTGCGCCAAAGCCGTGGCGCTGCCACTGCCATCGTGTGCGCGGCACAGCAGGCGCACCGGCGCGGGCGCTGCGGCGAGCGCCGTGGTCAAACCGGCCACGCCACTACCCACCACCACGATGGGCAAGCGCGCGCGCATCACACCACTTCGCGCCGACCGACCGCGAGCATCCGTGCCAGTGCTGCGCGGGCGCGCACTGCGATGTCGGCTGGCACTTCCACCGCGTGCTTCAGATCGCGCAAGGCGGCGTGGATTTTCGGCAAAGTGGTGCGCTGCATATGCGGGCACAGGTTGCACGGCTTGATGAATTCGGTAGCCGGAAATTTCGCGCGCAGGTTGTCGGCCATCGAACACTCGGTGATCAGTGCCACCCGAGCCGGCCGCTCGCGCTCCAGCCATTTGCCCATCGCGCTGGTGGAACCGACGAAGTCGGCTTCGGCAAGCACTTCGGGTGGGCATTCCGGATGCGCCACCAACTTTGCATCGAACCGTTCGCGCGCGTGCCGCGCCTGCTGCGCGGTGAATTTCTCGTGGACCTCGCAGCGCCCATCCCACAGCACCAGTTCGACATCGGTCTGGTCGGCGACGTAACTGCCCAGAAAGCGGTCCGGCAGGAAGATCACGCGGTCAGTACCCATGGCCTCGACCACCTGCACCGCATTGGCCGAGGTGCAGCAGGCATCGGATTCGGCTTTCACCGCCGCCGACGTGTTGACATAACTCACCACCGGCGCGCCGGGATACTGCGCGCGCAGCGCGCGCACGTCGGCTGCGGTGATCGATGAGGCCAGCGAGCAGCCCGCTGCCGGATCCGGAATCAGCACGGTCTTGTTTGGGGCGAGGATCTTCGCGGTCTCGGCCATGAAGTGCACGCCGCACAACACGATCAGATCGGCGTCGCAATCCGCCGCGGCCTGCGCCAGCGCCAGCGAGTCGCCGGTGATGTCGGCGACGCCGTGGAAGATCTCCGGCGACTGGTAGCTGTGCGCCATGATCACCGCACCACGCTGTTGCTTCAGCCTGTTGATCGCGTCGATCCACGGCAGGTGCAGCGGCCATTCCATGCAGGGCAACAACCGTTCGAGACGCGTGCCGAGTTCGGCGTACTCGGATTCGAGTTGTTCGCTCCATTGCGGAGTAGACAGGTCGTCGGTGGCGGTCATCGTGGTCTCGTTCCGTATCGCCAGAAATGCCCGGTTACACCCGTCGGTGCCAAAGGGCTCGTGTCAGCCAGGCGTGGTTTCGCCACGATGCGCAGTGCGAGCCGACTGCGCCAGACCGGCGCCGCGATGCAGGGCGATGCGCAAGCCCAACGGCACGTCCTGCCAGGGCAACTGGTCGAGCAGATTGCGCGCCGTCAGGCCCAATTCCGTATCGCCGATCAGGATCAGGCGGCGCTGGAAGAACAGCGTATCGGCATCCTCGCGCCGGCTGGCAAGCAACAACAGATCGGTCGCGGTACCACGCACGGTGGCCTCTGCAAGTTCGCCCGGTCCGCACACGCGCATGCGCCGTTCGCGCAAACAAACGACCCAGCGCAGGCCCAGGTCGCTGATTTCGATGCCGATCCTGCGCTCGCCCAGTGCGTCCAGACTTCCTTCGGCGAGCGGCGCCGAGAGCACACGCTGCATCGCTTCCTCCAGCCACTGCGCCTGCCAGCGCAACGGCAGATGCCGCAGCAAGGGCGCGAGCCGTGCTGGCGGCGGCAGGAGACGCAACCACCAGGAGAAGGAGGGCGGCGGGGCCGCGTACGGGTTCATGACCGGCGGCAGCATGCGCTGGCTGCCCGGGGGGACGCCCTGACCCAGATCAGCCGAACCGCAGTCGTGCCCTCGCGCGAACCGGTCCAGCCCCTGTTGCCCGCAGGCATCCTCGATCAGCACGGACATCAACCGATCGCTGTTCGCCGGCGGGACACCCAGGCGTCGACCGATGCGCTGCGCGCGCAGACGCACCTCGCGTACGCGCTCAGGATCACGCGCAGGCCGACCCGCTGCCTGCTTGATTCCGGCGGCAAACGTGACCAGCTGACGGCGGCCGGCAAGCAACACCACCAAGGCGTCGTCAACACCATCGATCAGGCCACGCACAGCCGCGAGCGCGACGCGCGAGGGCTCAGGGTGCATCGTCGAAATCCTCGTCGCCCGCCGCGACCTTCGCCCCTGACAGCGCACGCGCTGCCGGCGCAACCTGCCACCGATAGATTGCGCGCGCCTCGGGCGGCTCGAAGTCGGCGTGCTTGCGTTTCTTCACGCCGAACTCGGAAAGCAGTACATGTGTGCTCGCCTTGACCCCAGCGCGCGCGAGGCAGGTTGCGACGCAGGCAAGCAGACAGCCATCCAGCGCCAGGATGCGACGGCCGCTCTGCGCCGTGCGCATCAGACCGGCCACACCGCCGCCGACGCCGGCGATGCAGGACATCTCTGCGAGGCCTTCACGGTCGAGCCAAAGCGCCAACTGGTTGGCCATCTGGGCAGCGCTCGAGCAACCCGAGCAGGAATACACCAGGGGCTGGTTCGATTTCATGTCGTTTCCCGGGGTAGCCGGCGGACGATCTTGGCAAAGCGTTGGATGCGCTGACGCAGACCGAGCAGTTCAAGCAGTGTCACTCCGTAGGAGGCACCGAGCGCCAGCGCCGCCAGGCGTGCGGTTGCCGCGATGGGCCAAACGACGGCTACCGGCAGAGCCAGCGCGGACACCCAGTGCAATGCAAGCAACTGCAGCTTGCGCGATTCGGGAAGTAGCGTGTCGATGCCGGGCACGCGCATGCGGCGCGGTCGGAGGTGGTGCAGGTCGAGCCATGCCAGGAAGGCGGCGATCTCCAGGAGCATGCCCAGCACCAGTGCAGGCAGGGCGATGCCGATACCGAGTACGCCAGCGAGCAGCGTGGCCCGCGAGTCCATCCAGTGCGATGCGACGAGCGCAGCCGCTGTCGCCGCCAGCAATGCAAACGCGCCCAAGCGCCAGAAGCCGACCAGCGCACGGTTGCGGCGGTGCGGCGCCCGCCACTGCATTACGAGCACGGCCACGGCAAAGGCCGCTACGGGAAGCGCCAGGATCATGGCCATGCCGTCGCCATCGATGGCATCCATGAGCCGTAGTGCGACGGCCAACGTCAATGCGCCCAGGAGCGCCGCGATCCAGGAGACCAGTGACGATGACGCAAGTGTCGCTGTTCCCTGAAACATCGGCACGACCACGCTGCCGACGCTGCCGCACAGCATCAGCACGCCGCCCAGCAGACCGATCGCAGCATGTGCGTCGGTAAGGGGCAGCATCGGCACAGCGATCACGCCGGAAAAGCCGAGTGCCAGCATCAGGCCGACCAGCGCAGCTGCCAGCACGGCGAGCAAGGCCACGGCGATCCCGCTGCGAAGGAGAATCTGCTGACCATCGAACCGGAGGCCAATCAGGACCAGCACGCAGTACAGCGTGATCGCGCTGGCCAGGATCACGCCGGCGATTGGAATCAACGCAGGCCAGTGCAGCAGTCCCCACACGAGTCCTGCCAGGCCGGAGTTGAATAAGACAGGCAGGAGCGCGCCGAGAGGGCCGACAGCCCGTGGGCGTATGCCGGCCACCACCGGCAGGAACTGCAGCAGGCTGCCGAGCATGGCATTGCCGAGGACACCGAGCGTGAACGCGTGCGTCAGCGCCACCGTTCCCGGCGCCCAGCGCGAAGCGAACAGGTTGGCGCCCTGCTGCCAAAGCAGCACAGCTGCGACCAATCCCCAGACAGGCACCATCCGCAGGTAGCGCAACGGCAGGCTAGCCGTTGGCGCCCGATCAAGCGCGAGCGCGACCATCGCCTGCACAGATCCGGACCCACGCATCGCCGGCCGGGGTGACGACCACGTCAACGTGATAGCCGTCGGCTGCAAGT
>JBEPVP010000108.1:0-11973 GCA_041690935.1 Rhodanobacter sp. | reverse complement strand
ATTCCCGATTCCCGCGCTAGCGGGCGAGCGCGCGCTCGCTGTGGTCGAGAAATTCCAGCATGGCTCGCACGTCGTCGCTTTCCAGAGCTTGCTCGGCAAGCTTGTCGCGCGCTTCGGGCTGCGACAGACCGGCCATGTACAAGGTGCGGTAGGCACGCTTGATCGCGGCGATGCGGCTGGCGTCGAAGCCGCGGCGCTTGAGTCCCTCGCTGTTGATACCGCGCGGGCGGCCGTGCTGCTCGTTCGCCATCATCACGAACGGCGGCACATCCGAACCGACCAGGCAACCCATGCCGATGAAGGCGTGCGCGCCGACCTTGCAGAACTGGTGCACGCCCGAATAGCCGGACAGGATCGTCCAGTCGCCGATCTCCACGTGTCCAGCCAGCGCCGCGTAGTTGGAAAACACCACGTTGTTGCCGACCTGGCAGTCGTGCGCCACATGCACGTAGGCAAGCACCCAGTTGTCGTTGCCGATGCGGGTGGCGCCACCGCCGCCGCCGGTACCGCGGTTGATGGTGGCGAACTCGCGGATCAGGTTGCGGTCGCCGATCACCAGCTCGGTGTGCTCGCCGGCATATTTCTTGTCCTGCGGTGCGCCGCCGAGCGAGACGAACTGGGCGATGCGATTGTCGCGGCCGATCTTCGTCGGCCCCTCGATCACCACATGCGGGCCGATCACCGTGCCGTCGCCGATTTCCACCTCGGCACCGATCACGCTGTAGGCGCCGATGCTGACATGGGTGCCGATGACGGCGGAGGGATCGATCAGCGCGCTGGGGTGAATCGAAGCGGGTTGGATCATTTTGCGGCCCTCGCGGCACACATCAGTTCACAACTGGCCACTTCCTTGCCATCGACCAGCGCGCGTGCCACGAACAGACCCATGCCGCGTACCAGGCGCTTCTGGCTGACCTCCATCCGCAACTGGTCGCCGGGAACCACCGGCGCGCTGAAACGCGCGTTGTCCACCTTGACCAGATAGAACAGCGGGCTGCCGTTGTCACCTTTCATGCGCCGGCTGATCTGGGTCAGCAGGCCGGCGGCCTGCGCCATCGCCTCGATGATCAGCACGCCGGGCATGACCGGATGGCCCGGGAAGTGACCCAGGAAAAAGGGCTCGTTGATGGTTGCGTTCTTGAGCGCGACCACGCTCACGTCGGGCACGATCTCGATGACGCGATCCACCAGCAGGAACGGATAGCGGTGTGGCAGCAATTGCTGGATCTGCTCCACGTTGATCGGCAATGACAGGAACGCGTTTTTCTCACTCATTGGTGCTGTCCTTCTCCAGCGCCGACAACCGGCGCGCGTACTCGTCCAGATGTTTGAAGCGTGCGGCGTTCTTGCGCCACTGGCGGTTGTCCTGCAGCGGCACGCCGGATGAATATTCGCCGGGCTCGCGGATCGAATGCGTGACCAGGCTCTTGGCGGTAATGGTAACCCGATCGGCCAGTTCCAGATGGCCAAGCACGCCGGCGTTGCCGCCGATCATGCAATAGCGGCCGATCTTCGCGCTGCCGGCAACAGCGGCGCAGCCGGCCATGGCCGTGTGGGCGCCGACATGCACGTTGTGGGCGATCTGGATCTGGTTGTCCAGCCGCACGTCCTCTTCCAGCACGGTGTCGTCGAGGGCGCCGCGGTCGATCGTGGTGTTCGCGCCGATCTCGCAGTCGTCGCCGATACGCACGCCACCCAGTTGCGGCAGCTTGATCCAGCCGCCGTGCTCGGAGGCGTTGCGGTCGAAGGCCAGGCCGAAGCCGTCCGAGCCGATCACCGCACCCGGATGCACCAACACCCGTCGACCCAGCGTCACGCGCGTCACCAGGGTGACGCGCGCCACCAGGCGCGACTGCGCACCGACGGTGCAGTCCTCGCCGATGATGCAGTGCGGCCCGAGGATCGCGCCGTCGCCGATCACCGCGCCCTTTTCGATCACGCAGCAAGGGCCGATGCTGGCGCTGTCGCTTATCTGCGCCCCGGCGGCGACCACGGCGCTGGGATGGACGCCCGGCGCCGCCGCGGGCAGCCGTTCGAACAGCACGGCGATCTGCGCGTAGGCGACGTAGGGGTCTCTGGCGATCAGGGCTGCGGTCGCACAGTCAGCGAGGTTTTCCTCGCGTAGCACCACCACGCCGGCGCAGCTGGCGCCCAGTTGCGCCGCGTATTTGCTGTTGGAGAGGAAGCTCAGCTGGCTGGGGCTCGCGCCGGCCAGTGTGCCGACGCCGTCGATGACGCGCGCGCCATCGCCGCGGAAGGTGAGGCCAAACCGTTCGGCCAGCTCGGCTACCGTGTAGTTGACTGCGCTCATGCTTGCTCCGGAACCTGCCGGTCATTGTAGGGTGTGACGCCATCGGTGCAGCACGCCGACCGGCAAAAGAAAGCGCGGCATGGCCGCGCTTTCAAGGGTTCCCCGATCGCGGGATCAGCTCAGAACTGACTGCCGAAGGTGAACTGGATCCGCTCCTCGTAATGGCGGTCTGCGGGCGACGAACGGAACGGCAACGCGAAGCTGATGATCAGCGGTCCGATCGGCGCCTGCCATTGCAGCGACAGGCCGGTGGAGGCGTGCAGGTCCGACGCGTTGAAGCTCTGGTAGTTCTTGTAGACGTTGCCGACATCCATGAACCAGGACACGCGCGCCGTGTTGACGTCCTTCAGGAACGGCAGCGGCAGATACACCTGCGCGGTGCCGAGCACCTTGAACGCGCCGCCGACCGGCTGCGCGTAGTAGCCGCCGTTGCACAGGCCGTTGGGGCTGGGCGTGCTGCTGTCGATGCACACGCGCGGCCCCAGCGTGTTGTCCTGGAAGCCGCGCACATCGCGCACGCCGCCGGCATAGAGGTTCTGCCAGAACGGGAAATCCTGGCGCATGTCGGTCAGCACGTGATTGGGGTTGGCTGCCAGGCTGGCTGCCTTCAGCGCATCGAAGGCGGTATCGCTGATGCCGTTGCCGCCATAGGTCTTGCCGTAGCCGACCTGGCCATCCAGATACAGCACGAAACCCTTGCCGATCGGCCAGTAGTGATTGATCTCGGTGGAGAGCTTCCAGTACTGCACGGTCGAGCCGGGCAGGGCGATGTCGGTGCTGGCGGAAATCAGGCCGCCGCGGGTCGGTGCCCAGTAGCCGTTGCGGGTATCGTGATTCCAGCCCAGTGTGCCGGTCCACGAGTGAATGGTCTTGTTGCCGATCTCGTTCTGGTAGTCGACCAGGACCTGCGGGCTGTAGCCTGCGAACAGGTTGATCTTGTTGCTGCTGATACCCATGCCGACGCGCACGCCGTCGGTCTCGGTGATCGGTATGCCGAGGAAGGTGGAGAAGCTCTTGGCGCTGGTGGCGTAGTTCGCGAAATTGGTATTGCCGTAGTCGGTCTTCGAATACGACGCGCTGTAGCCGATGCCGATGCCGCTGTCGGTCAGGTAGGGGTTGTAGTAGTTGACGCCGAGATTGGTCTGATAGCTGCTGCGCTCGCCGCTGATCGAGAAGCTGTCACCGGTGCCGAACAGGTTGTTCTGCGATACCGAGGCATTGAGGATGATGCCGGAATACTGCGAATAGCCGACGCCGAACTGCAGGCTGCCGGCGGACTGCTCCTCGACCTTGACGCTGACGTCCACTTGGTCCTGCGTGCCCGCCACCAGCTTCTTGTCGATGTCGACTTTCTTGAAGTAGCCAAGCTTCTGCAGACGGATCTTGGAGCGGTCGAGCGCGGCCTGCGAGTACCAGGAGCCTTCGAGCTGGCGCATCTCGCGACGCAGCACGCTGTCCTCGGTGCGGGTATTGCCCTCGAACACTACCCGGCGCACGTACACCCGCTGACCCGGCTCGACGTACATGGTCAGGTCGACGGTGCGCTTGTCCTTGTCCAGTTTGGGAATCGGGGTGACCTTGGCATAGGCGTAGCCGATATTCGCCAGCACCGCCTTGATCGCCTTGGTGCTTTCCTCGATGGCGCCGCGGTTGAAGGTCTCGCCTTCCTTGACGAAGACCAGCTGGCGCATGGTCTTCTCCGGCAGGATCAACTCGCCGAGCAGCTTGACATCGGCGACCTTGTAGATTTCGCCTTCCTTGATGCTGGCGTCGATGTACATCGCGCGCTTGTCCGGCGCGATCGCCACCTGGGTCGAGTCGACACCGAAATCGGCGTAGCCGCGATTCATGTAGTAGGACTGCAGTTTCTCCAGATCGCCGGAAAGCTTTTCGCGCGAATACTGGTCGTCTTTCGAATACCACGACATCCAGTTGCTGGTGTTCGATTCGAAACCGTCGCGTATCTGCTTGTCGCTGAATGCGTGGTTGCCGAGGATGTTCAGCTCCTTGATCTTGGCCGCCTTGCCCTCGCGGACTTCGATCTCGATAGCGACGCGATTGCGATCCAGCGGGGTCACGTGCGGCTCTACCGAGACGTTGTACTTGCCGCGGTTGTAGTACTGCCGGATCAGTTCCTGCTGCACGTTGTCCAGTGCCAGCCGGTCGAACGTCTCGCCTTCGGTGAGGCCGATTTCCTTCAGGCCCTTCTTCAGGTCATCGGTCTTGATGTCCTTGTTGCCGCGCAGGGTCAACTTGGCGATCGATGGCCGTTCGACCACCTTGATCACCAGGATGTCGCCGTCGCGATCCATTTCCACATCACTGAAGAACTTGGTCTGGTACAACGCGCGAATGGCCCGTTGGGCCTCGTCGTTGGTCAGCCGGTCGCCCTTGTTGATCGGCAGGTAGTTGTACACGGTACCGGCAGAAATGCGGCTGAGGCCGTCGATGCGTATGTCCGACACCACGAATGGGTCGAACGCGAACGCATTGGCGGAGAGGGAGGCAAGCAGGATCAGCGCGGCGATACGCTTCATCGTCGATTCCGTAGGGTTATTTCGATGGGGCAGCCAGCGTGGCCGCCCCGATCAACGCATGAGGCAGGGACGGGCCCTGCCTCGAAAGAGAATCTGCACTCCACCGCAGGAGTGCTTCGGTTGCCACGCCGCCGCGCCGTGTGACGGCTGGCTGGCGTGTCGCCGACATGCGGCTGCCACCGGTCGTCGGTGTCACGACAGCAACATGCGGTGGATATCGTTGTAGAACGCCAACCCCATCAGGGTGAACAGCAACGCCAGCCCGATGTACTGGCCGACGATCATCGCCTGTTCGCTGACCGGGCTGCCTTTGATCAACTCCGCAAGATAATACAGTAGGTGCCCGCCATCCAGGACCGGGATCGGCAGCAGGTTGAGGATCGCCAGGCTCAGCGACACCAGCGCCAGAAACTGCAGGAACCAGGGCAGTCCCATATTGGCCGATGCATTGGCCACTTCGGCGATGCCGATCACGCCCGACAGATTCTTGGTCGAGGCTTCACCGGTCAGCATCTTGCCGAGCATGCCGAAGGTTTGCGTGGTGTTGCGCCAGGTCGTGCTGAACGAGGCAGCCAGCGCCTTGACCGGGCCGTAATGCACGGTGGCCGGCTCGGTCAACGGCGCGCCGACACCCATCACCCATTTTTGCGGCTGCCCTTCCAGCGATTCCCATCGGGCGGTGATGTTCAGCTGCAATGGCCGGCCGGCCCGTTCCACCACGATGGCCAGCTGCGGTGACTTGAGCGCATCGGCCTGGACCAGTTTGCCGAACGCGGGGAAGTCGCCCACCGGTTTGCCGTTGACGCTGACGATGCGATCGCCGCCCCGCATGCCCGCCTGCGCAGCCGGCTGGCCCGGCATCACGGTGGCAGCCACCGCCGGTGGCGGTGCCAGTTGCAGGCCAAGTTTGTCCAGGTACTGGACCACGTCCTGGCCCGGCGGAAGTTCATTCAACGGCAAGGTCAGCTGGCGTGGATGACCGTCGCGGCCACGCACGGTCAGCGGCAGCGGCGAGCGTCCGAGCAGTGCGTTGGCCACCGCGTCCATCGAATCGGTCCAGGTGGCGACCGCCCGGCCGTCGATGCTGAGGATGCGGTCACCCGGCAGGATGCCGGCCCGGGCGGCGAGACTTTGCGGCGTTGCGGTCACCACGGGCGCCACATCCGGTCGGCCCAGCATGAACATCAGCCAGAACGCCGCCAGAGTGAAAATGAGATTGAAACCCGGCCCTGCGGCCACGATCGCGATGCGTTTCCACACCGATTTGCCGGTGAACTCCTGCTCGTGCAAGGCCGGATCGACCTCGCCCTCGCGCGCGTCGAGCATCTTGACGTAACCGCCCAGCGGGATCGCCGCGATCTGGTACTCGGTGCCGTCGCGGCCCACCCGTTTCCAGATCGCCGTGCCGAAACCGATCGAGAAGCGCAGTACCTTGACCCCGCAGCGGCGCGCGACCCAGTAGTGGCCGAACTCATGAAATGTCACCAGCACGCCAAGCGTGACCAGCAACCAGAACACCGAGCCGAAGAAGTGAGTCATCAAATACCGTACGGGAAAGTCATCGAAGCAAGAATATCAGCAAGCATTGCGCAGTACCCGCCGGGCCGCCTCACGGGCGCTACGGTCGCGTTCACACAGGGTCGGAACATCGACCACGGCTTGCGCCGGCAGTTCCGCAAGCACGGTCTCGACCACCTCGGCGATCGACAGGAACGGCAGCGCACCGGCCAGAAAAGCCTCCACCGCGATCTCGTTGGCGGCATTCAGCACGGCCGGGGCGTCGCCGCCGGCACGCAGCGCCTGGAACGCCAGCGCCAGGCAGCGGAAGGTGGCCAAATCCGGCGGCTCGAACTGCAGCGGCGCGCAGCTGGTCAGGTCCAGCGGCGCGACGCCGGCTTCCACGCGCTCCGGCCAGGCCAGTGCATGGGCGATCGCGGTGCGCATGTCCGGGTTGCCCAGCTGGGCCAGCACCGAGCCGTCGACGTATTCGACCATCGAATGGATCAGGCTCTGCGGGTGCACCACCACCTCGATCGCCTCGGCCGGCGCGCCGAACAGGTGGTGCGCCTCGATCACCTCCAGCCCCTTGTTCATCAGGGTGGCCGAATCGACCGAGATCTTGCGGCCCATCACCCAGTTCGGATGCTTGCAGGCCTGGTCCGGCGTGATGGCGGCCAGCTGCGCCCGCGTGCGCCCGCGAAACGGGCCGCCGGAGGCGGTCAGGATCAGCCTGCGTACGCCACTCTTGCGCAGATCGGGGCGGCCGCCGGGCAGGCACTGGAAGATCGCATTGTGTTCGGAATCGACCGGGATCAAGGCGCCGCCGCCACGAGCTACCGCTTCCAGCAACAGCGGGCCGGCCATCACGATGGACTCCTTGTTGGCCAGCAGCAGGCGCTTGCCCGCATGCGCGGCGGCCAATGTGGAGTCCAGCCCGGCGGCACCGACGATCGCGGCTACCACCGTATCGCACAGGTGGCTCGCGGCGGCGGCGGTCAATGCCGCATGCCCGCTGGCCACTTCGCAGCGCACTCCAGCGGCGGCGAGTCGTCGCGACAGTTCGGCTTCCAACGAGGGGTCGGCGATCACCGCAAGCAGCGGCCGGTGCTGCACGCACAGCGTCACCAGCGCCTCGACTTGGCGGTGCGCGGCCAGCACGGTGGCGCGAAAACGATCCGGGTGACGGGCGATCACGTCGAGCGTGTTGCCGCCGATCGAGCCGGTGGCGCCGAGGACGGCGACGTTGTTCATCGTAGAGCCTGCATATGATCTCCGCACAGCCCGCGCCGGGAGCTGTTTGCGCGCAGGCCAAGGAAGAACAATGGAGTGTACGTCGGTACACGACCGAGTGATGACGCCGGCATGCGCGCAAACAGACCCGGCCCGAAGGGTTGCCGTTGAGTGGCCGCCATGCGGCCGCGCGCGGCTTGACCTGACGGCCAGTCAGGCGCTGCGCCACGCACAACCACCTGGCGGCCACTCAACAGCAACGCGGACTGTGCGGAGATCATATGCAGGCTCTAAAGGCCCAGCAGCAGCAAGCCGGCGGCGAATACCGGCAGCGCGGCGAACACGCTGTCCAGTCGATCCATCAGGCCGCCATGGCCGGGGATGATGCTGCCCGAGTCCTTTACCTGGGCATGCCGTTTCATCAGGCTCTCGAGCAGGTCGCCGACAATGGATACGGCCACCGTGATGACGGCCAGCAGCGCCAGTGCAACGAGCTGGGCGCCGCGTACATCGAGCAGCCAGCCGCCAGCCACCGCCACCAGCACGCCGGCCGCCATCGCGCCATACGCGCCGGCCCAGGTCTTGCCGGGGCTGATCTGCGGCGCCAGTTTGCGTTTGCCGAAGGTGCGCCCGCTGAAATACGCGCCAATGTCGGACGCCCATACGATCACCAGCGCCAGCAGGGTCCACCAGTGGCCGTGCGGCAGCCGGGCGTGCATGTTCATCAGCGCCAGCCACGCCGGGAAGATCACGAACGCGCCAGCGAGCAGCTTCAGCGCGAGATTTTCGCGGGTAGGGGCCGCACCGAACGCGAAATGGCGCAGCCACAGGCAGGCCAGCAGCCACCAGGCCACCCCGGCCGCCAGCGACAGCGGGGTCAGTGCGGTGTCGCGCGCCCACCACAGCAGCGCGAACACGCACGCCGTCACGACCAGCAGGCCGATGCACCCTGACCGGCTCTTCAGTCCACTGAGCTGGGTCCATTCCCACATGGCGGCCAGGAATGCCACCGAGGCGATCACCGCGAATACGGCGGTCGACGACAACAGGATGAGCAGGATCACCAGGGGCGCGAGCACCAGGGCGGTGAGGGTGCGCTGTAGCAGCATGGGAGCTCTCAGGAAGGAGTGACGACCTGCTCGCCGGTACGGCCGTAACGGCGCTCGCGGCGGGCGTAGTCTTCGATGGCCTGGCGCAGGCAAGCCTGGTCGAAATCGGGCCACAAGGTATCGGTAAAGTACAGCTCGGCGTAGGCAACCTGCCACAACAGGAAATTGCTGATGCGGCATTCGCCGCCGGTGCGGATGAACAGGTCCAGCGGTGGCAGCTCGGCCAGGCTCATCCAGCGGCCCAGACAGGCTTCGTCGATCTGCTCCGCGCGCAACTCGCCGCGCGCCACCGCGGCGGCGGCCTGGCGGCTGGCCTGGACGATGTCCCAACGGCCGCCGTAGCTCACCGCGATGTTCACCTGCAACTTGTCGTTGCCGGCGGTGCGGGTCATCGCCGCCTGCATGCGCTCACGCAGCGCCCCGTCGAATGCGCCGAGGTCGCCGATGAAGCGCAGGCGCACGCCATGCCCGTGCAGCTCGTCCACTTCCTTGTCCAGCGCGCGCACGAACAGGCCCATCAGCGCGCCCACTTCATCCTGCGGACGCTGCCAGTTCTCACTGGAGAACGCGAACAGGGTCAGTGCCTGCACGCCTTCGCGCCGGCACGCTTCGATGACCGCGCGCACGGCCTTGCGGCCGGCATTGTGGCCGAAGCTGCGTGGACGATGACGCGCCATGGCCCAGCGACCGTTGCCGTCCATCACGATGGCGACATGGCGCGGAACCTGGGCGGCTTCGGCGCCGGGCATGGCGGATGCGATGGCGCTCAGAGCGCCATCAACTCCTCTTCCTTGGCCTTGCACACGGTGTCGACATCCTTGACCGCGCGATCGGTGAGTTTCTGGATATCGTCGTCGACGCGGCGGTCCTCGTCTTCGGTGATCAGCTTTTCCTTGAGCAGGTCCTTGACCTGCTGCAGCGCGTCACGGCGCACGTTGCGGATCGCGATCTTCGCATTCTCGCCTTCGTGCCCGACGTGCTTGGCCAGTTCCCTGCGCCGCTCTTCGGTGAGCGGCGGCATGTTGAGGCGGATCACGGTGCCGGCGGTGGTCGGCGTGATGCCCAGGTCGGAGGCCATCAAGGCCTTCTCGATCGGCGCCACCATGGTCTTTTCCCATGGCGTGATGAGAATGGTCCGGCCGTCGGCCAGCGAGACCGAGGCAACCTGGGTCAGCGGCATGTCGGAGCCGTAGTAGGGCACCTTGATGTTGTCCACCAGGGCGGTGCTGGCGCGGCCCGTGCGCAGGCGGGTGAGGTCGTGCCTGAGCGAGTCGATGCTCTTGCCCATGCGGGTCTGCGCATCGTTCTTGATGTCATTGAGCATGTGACGTTTCCCGATGAATCTGCAACCTGAGATTATAGCAGCGACGGGGCCGTGCCCCCGCGCAGGAACATTCAGTGGGCGCCGACCAGGGTGCCAATCTGCTCACCGTGCATGATCCGCATCAGATTGCCCGGCACGGTCATGTCGTAGATGCGCAGCGGCATCTGCTGGTCGCGGCACAGCGCGATCGCGGCGGTGTCCATCACGGCCAGCTTGCGCTCGATCACGTCGTCGTACCCGAGCCGGTCGTAGCGGGTGGCGTTGCGATCCTTGGCCGGATCGGCGGTGTATACACCGTCGACCTTGGTCGCCTTCAGCAGCAGGTCGGCACCGATTTCCACCGCGCGCAACGCGGCGGCCGAATCGGTGGTGAAGAACGGGTTGCCGGTGCCGGCGGCAAACAGCACGATTCGGCCCTTCTCGATATGGCGGATCGCGCGGCGGCGGATGTAATCCTCGGCCACGTCGTGGATCTGGATGGCGCTGGTCACGCGGGCAAAGCCACCCCGTTTCTCGATCGCGTCCTGCATCGCCAGCGCGTTCATCACGGTGGCCAGCATGCCCATGTGGTCGCCGGTGACCCGGTCCATGCCGGCGGCGGCGAGACCGGCGCCGCGGAAGATGTTGCCGCCGCCGATCACGATGCCGATCTGCACGCCGGTGCGCTGCACTTCGATGATCTCGTCGGCGAGCCGGCCGATCACCTTCGGGTCGATGCCGTAATCGGCCTCGCCCATCAGGGCTTCACCGGAAAGCTTGAGCAGGATGCGATGGAACTTGGGCTGGTCGCTCATGGGATCTCCGGATTGTGTGGGGCAAACCGGTGCATTGTAGCGGAGAGCCCAGGGTGGAACGAGGAGTGAGAAATGCAGGAACAGCGAGGGTAGGTGGCGAGGCAACAGAAAAGGGCCACGGTTTCCCGTGACCCTTTATTTGAAGCATTGCTTTTTCTGAACAGTCCGGCCATGGATGGCCGGTCTACCCGTCAGGGATGACGGTTACCTCAGGCCAGCCTGCTTCATCACTTCGGCGGCGAAATCCTCTTCCACCTTCTCGATGCCTTCGCCGACGGCCAGGCGGGCCACCGAGATGACATCGGCGCCTTCCTTCTTCAGCGCGTCGGCCACCGTCACGTTGGTGTCCAGCACGTAGGGCTGACCGAGCAGGGTCACTTCGGACACGATCTTGTGGATCTTGCCGGCGATGATCTTCTCCAGGATCTCGGCCGGCTTGGCCTTTTCCTTGTCGGACATCAGGCTCAGCGCGATGTCTTTTTCCTTGGCCAGGAATTCGGCCGGCACGTCCTCGGCGCGGATATGCGCTGGATTCATCGCGGCGACATGCATGGCGATGCCCTTGGCCAGCTCCTCGGAGCCGCCCTTGAGCGCCACCAGCACGCCGATGCGGCCGCCGTGGATGTAGCTGCCGATCACGCCGGTGGACTCGACGCGGGCCATGCGGCGCACGTCGATCTTCTCGCCGATGGTGGCGATCAGCGTCTTGGCGGCTTCCTCGACATTGCTGGCGCCCGGATAAGCGGCAGCCTTCAGAGCGTCGACATCGGCGGCGCCGGAGTTCAGCGCGATATCGGCGACGGTGTCGCTGAACTTCAGGAAGCTGGCGTCCTTGGCGACGAAATCGGTCTCGCAGTTGACTTCGACCAGCACGGCCTTGCCGGCGGTCTGGGCGGCCACGATGCGGCCTTCGGCGGCGATGCGGCTGGCCTTCTTGTCAGCCTTGGCCAGGCCGGACTTGCGCAGCCATTCCATCGCGGTTTCGATGTCGCCGTTGTTCTCGACCAGCGCCTTCTTGCATTCCATCATGCCGGCGCCGGACCGCTCGCGCAGCTCCTTGACCAGTTGGGCGGAAATATTGCTCATCGGTAGTCCTCGAATGCTTGGATGCGCCGTGGCAGTTGAATGCCACGACGCGGTTATCGCGTGCGGATGCGACGGCGGGATG
>JBEPVP010000107.1:0-12141 GCA_041690935.1 Rhodanobacter sp. | reverse complement strand
AGCAATCACCCAGCAAGATCGCGAGCAAGTCCTGCATTTTTGGCGGGCGGTGGTGAGGCGGGAGCGCTGATGCGCGCGCACGACTGGTCGTCGTCGCCGCTCGGCGATCCATCGAGCTGGCCGCCATCGCTGGGTTTGATGGTCAGCCTGATGCTCAACAGCCGGTTTCCGATGTTTGTGGCGTGGGGGCCTGAGCTGGGTTTCCTTTACAACGATGCCTCCATCCCGGTTTTCGGGGCCAAGCACCCGGCAGCGATGGGTGCACCGCTGCGCTGCAGCTGGTCGGAAATATGGGACGACATCGGGCCGCTGATCGACGCCGCGATGGCGGGTACCGCGTGCTACTACGAAGATCTGCCGCTGCTGCTTCAGCGTCATGGATTCGACGAGCCAACCTGGTTCACATTCTCCTATTCTCCAGCTTGCGACGAGAGCGGTGCCGTCGCTGGCGTGTTCGGCGTTTACCAAGAAACCACCAGCAAGGTGCTGGCCGAACGCCGACTGGCCGGCGAATCCAGCCGCCTGCGCCAGATGTTCCAGCAAGCGCCCGGCTTCATGGTCATGCTGCGCGGACCCGAGCATGTCTTCGAATTACTCAATGCGTCCTACCTGCGTCTGATCGGCGACCGCGATGTGTTGGGAAAATCCGTCGCTCAAGCACTGCCCGAAGTCGCGGACCAGGGCTTCGGCAAGTCGCTGGACAAGGTGTATGTCACCGGCGAGGCGATCACGGCGCGCAATGCGATGCTGCGCATCGCGTCGGGGCCCGACGGCGCGCTGCAAGATCGCTTTCTCGACTACATCTATCAACCGATCACCGACGATAGCGGCGCCGTCGACGGCATTTTCGTCGAGGGCTTCGATGTCACTGATCGGGTGCACGCAGAAGCGGCGCTGCGCGAGAGCGAGGCGTTCACCCGGCGCATTCTTGAAAGCTCCGCTGACTGCATCAAGGTGCTGGGCCTTGATGGCACGCTGGAGTTCATGAGCGCCGGCGGCTTGTGCACCATGGAAATCGACGATTTCAGCGCGTTCAAGGGCGTCGCCTGGCCCGATTTCTGGCGTGAGCCCGGCAACCACCAAAAGGCGCTTGACGCGCTGGCGCAGGCGAACACCGGCGGCACCGGGCGGTTTCAGGGCTACGCGCCGACCGCCAAGGGGCACATGCGCTATTGGGACGTCATGGTCACGCCGATCGCCGGGTCCGACGGCGCGCCTGAAAAGTTGCTGTCGATCTCGCGCGACATCAGCGTGCAGCGAACCGCTGAGCAAGCGCTTGAAGAGATCAACGCCACGCTGGCGGCGCGCGTCGACGAGCGCACGCGCGAGCGCGACCGGTTGTGGCAATCCTCTACCGACCTGCTGGTCGTGCTTGGTCACGACGGCGGATTCCGGGAGGTGAATTCGGCCTGGAGCCGGGTCCTGGGCTTGGAACCCGACGAGCTGATCGGCAGGCGGATGGACCGCCTCGTTCACCCGGACGATGTCGCATCGACCGAAGT
The DNA here is from genome assembly GCA_041690935.1 of Rhodanobacter sp. Lineage (GTDB taxonomy): Bacteria > Pseudomonadota > Gammaproteobacteria > Xanthomonadales > Rhodanobacteraceae > Rhodanobacter. The sequence continues at coordinate 10,639 of JBEPVP010000107.1, read as the reverse complement.
GGCGCTGATGGCGGCACCGGCCGGCCAGTCGCTGGATTTCAGCAGCCGTTGCCGGCACAAGGATGGAAGCTACCGCTGGATCCAGTGGAAGACGGTCCTGACCGAGACCGACGCCGCGATCTTCGCGATCGGATGCGACATTACGGCCGCGAAAGCGGCCACAGCCGCCTTGCACGCGGCCCAATCCAGGATTCGCGCCGTGTTCGACACGACCGGCCAGTTCCAGGCCTATCTGGATGCGGGCGGCATCGTGCTGGATGCGAATCCGGCCGCACTGAATGCCATCGACGCCGCGCTGGAGTCCGTCGTCGGCTGCACGTTCTGGACCACCCCGTGGTTCAGTGAAACGGCCGGCGCCTCGCCATTGATAGAAGCCGGTGTCGCCATGGTGGCCGCCGGTGGTGTCTGGCAGCAGGAGCTGACCCTCGCGCTGGGGTCTGGCGAGCGATCCTTTTTGTTCTCGATGCTTCCGGTCAGGAACGCTGCGGGCGACATCGTCGGCATCGTCCCCCAGGCCAGCGAGACGACCGCGCAGCGGCGCGCCGAAGAAGCTTTGCGTCAGAGCCAGAAGATGGAAGCGGTCGGCCAGCTCACCGGCGGCATCGCGCACGATTTCAACAATATGCTCGCCGTGGTGCTGGGCTCATTGGAACTGCTTGAGCGGCACATCGGCGTGGCCGATGCCAAGGCGCAGCGCTACATGAATGCCGCGAACGAGGGTGCGCGGCGGGCGGCGGCGCTTACCCAGCGCCTGCTCGCGTTCTCGCGCCAACAACCGCTGCAGCCCCAATCGCTGGATGCCAACAATCTGGTGGCGGACATTTCGGAGCTGCTGCGCCATGCGCTCGGTCCCGGCGTGCAGCTTCAAACGGTGCTTGCCGGTGATCTGTGGCGGATCCACGCCGACCCGAATCAACTGGAAAACGTGATCCTCAATCTGGCGGTGAATGCGCGTGACGCCATGCCCGATGCCGGTCGACTCACCATCGAGACGCAGAACGTGCAGCTGGACTCCCGCGACGTCGCCGACGCGATCAACGTAACCACCGGCGACTACGTACTCATCGCCGTCACCGATACCGGTACGGGCATGCCGGCCGAGGTGTTGGCCAAGGCATTCGACCCGTTCTTCACCACCAAGGAGACCGGCAAGGGCACCGGCCTCGGCTTGAGCCAGGTTTACGGTTTCGTCAAGCAATCCGGCGGCCATGTGAAAATCGAATCGGCGCCCGGTCACGGCACCACGCTGAAGATTTACCTCCCGCGTCAGATCACCGAGCACACCGCGGCAACCAGCGACTTTCGGAACGCTGACGCGTTGCCGCGCGGCAGCGCGCACGAGGTCGTGCTGGTGGTGGACGACGAGCCCGGCGTGCGGCAATTCAGCGTTGACGCGCTGGAACAGCTTGGCTATCCCGTGCGGCAAGCGGATGGCGCCGTCGCGGCGCTGGCGCTGCTGGATGCCCATCCCGATATCGTGCTGATGTTCACCGACATCACCATGCCCGACGTCAACGGCGCGCAGCTGGCGATGGAAGCGCGCAAGCGGTGGCCCGAACTCAAGGTGCTGTTCACCACCGGCTATGCGCGCAATGCCGTGGCTAAGCACGGCAAGCTCGATGCGCGGGTCGACTTCCTGATCGGCAAGCCGTTCACCGTCGCCGAACTGGCGGCGAAGGTGCGTGGGATGCTGGACGCGCCAGGCTGATGGTGGCGAAGCGCCTCGCGTGCAAGAACACTTTGAACCACGTCGATCTTGCAGCAACGGTGTTTTCGCGCGCTCGCATGATCGCGTAAGGCGGGCACCACCCGCCGGCTCTCCGCTACGTCGCCATGCGCTGGCGCCTCGCGGCGGCTGCTCGACGAAACCACCTCGTCACTCGACGCGCACCGTGCGAAGGCCACTCGCTTGCGCGAGGGCACTAGAACGTACCGGCGCGGGCCGCGCGACTGAGCTAACCAAGCCAGGTTCACGTCCAGCTTTTGACAAGTGAACGTGAGCCCGCTCTTCACGCGCGTTTTCACGCCGTCGTCCTGAGCGCAGTGTTCCCATGACGACTGTATGAGTCGGCGCTGAGCGTCAGCCGCCGGCTAACCCCGGTTTGAACGACGGCTGCGCAAGCGGGCGACACCGTTCGTGCCAACACCACAAGGAGTTCCACCATGATCAAGCGCCTGCTTCCCCTGTTGATTGGACTGTCGGTCTGCGGTGCCGCCCTGGCGCAGGATCTGCCTGCCACCGCACAGTCGGCGACCAGTACCACCCAGACCACCACCACGGTTTCCACCTGGACCGCCCAACCGCCCACCGGCGCGTTGAGCGAGGACGCCGTCAAGACCGCGATCGCCAACGCCGGCTACAAGGAAGTGAAAGGCCTGAAGTTCAAGGACGGTGTGTGGCGCAGCAAGGCGCGCGGTGGCAACAAGCAGTGGGCGGAACTCGCGGTCGGGCCCGTCAACGGCAAGGTATACGTCGCCGATGCACCATCCAAACTCAATGAGGACGAGGTCAAGGCCAAGCTGGCTGCGGCCGGCTACCAGAACGTCCACGACGTGGATTTCAAGGACGGCCTGTGGAGCGCTGAAGCCAAGACGGCGCACGACACCGACGTCGACCTGCTGGTCGATCCGGATGATGGCAGCGTGGTGGCCAAGTCGCGCGATTGACGCGTTGCGTTTGTGATGAGTACCAAGGAGCCCGGCGCCGTGATGGCGTCGGGTTTCCTGCACTGTTCGTGCACAGCAGCCGGATCGAGCATCTCTGCTTCCGGATATCCGATGAGCGCCCGATCTGCACGGACAGCTCATCAGATCAAGCGGCGGAACTACAGGCCCGCTTTTGCAAGCAGTCCCATCAACTTCGGCTTTCGCGCGTGATTTTCGCGAACCGAGGCAAGCAACGGCTGCCAGTCTTCGCCAGGCAACAACGTCGACGCATCCTTCAGATGCGCGACCAGTCGCGGATAATCGGAGGCGCTGCGCAGATGCTCCGCCTGCTGCCGGGCCAGCCGCAGGTAGAACGCACCCGCGGTGACTGGATCCGAGTGACGCAGCCGCTGCGCCAGGGCATGCAACATGTGCGCTGCAACCGCATGAGTGCCGGCCACGCCAGTGGCGGACTGAACATCGCCATCATGCAGCAGCAGAACCATCCGCACCGTCGCGTCGCCCCGCTCCAGCGCCGCCACATGATCCAGCGCGCGCTGACGCCAGGTCGGCCATGCCTTTTTCGCGTGGCGCTTCAGCGCGTCCCAGGCGTCGTCAGACGGATGCTGACAAAAGCACTGCCACGCATGCTCCAGCGCCTCATCGTCCATGCCGCTCTCGGCCAGACATTCCGCGAGTGACGCACGCAGTCGCCCATCTTTGGGAAACTGCTTGACCGCCAACTCGGCCCAGGCCAGCGCCTCGCGGGCGCGACCAAACTCGCGCAAGCTCTCCAAGACGCGAAAATGCTGCCACTCGTGGGAAAGATCGCGTCGCAGCACGCGCTGCAGCAGATCGAAATCATCGGCACAACGCGCCAGCTCCTCGGTGCGACGGCAGGTTTCGAAACTCTCGTCGAAAGGATGGCCATCCTTGCGCGCGGGTGGCAGCTGTTCGAAATCCGCCAGCACCAACCTGGCATAGGCAGCCTGACCCGACGACGCCAATGCCTCCCAGTAATCCTGCAGGGCCAGCACCCTCCAAGCATCGCTGGTCATCAGAGTACGCAAGGGCTTGACCAGCGCCGCACCGGGCGGCACAGCGGCACAAGCCTGCCGGTGCAGATCCGCCATCGAGCCCATCACCTCACCGATCGCACCAGCGGAATCGTCGCTGTTCCCGTAGATCTTGAACAAGCGCCCCAGCGCGTATTCGCAAAGCACACGACACTCGGCCGGATCGCGTCGCAGCACATCGGACAACTGCCCGATCGCCGTGTGCAGCCGCTGCGCGTAGGCCATGGCGCGCCGGTAATCGAGGAATCCCCCGGTGTTGAGCAGCTTGGCCAGCGCCGGTTTCAATGCGCCGGGCTGTTCCGCCGCGCGATACAGCAGCAGGCGCTTCTCGACGTCGCCATCCTCATCGGCCAGCGCCTGCAGCCAGCTGGCCAGGCGGTCCGCCGGTTGCGCGCGCAGAAAGGTCAGCAACGCCTCGGGTTTCGCACGCCCTTTCGGTCGCGCCACCACATCAGCGGCATCGTCGGACACTTCCTGCCGCGCGGTGAGCACGGCTGCTACCAGATGCTTGCAGAACGCACCGTCGTCCGCCGCAGGGCAGCTGCAGTCCCATTGCCAGCCACCTTTCGCATGCTTCAGCCAGAGGCTGTAGGTCTCGGTCCCGTGCGCCCCGCCCGCCAGCGCAGTGACCGATACCTTCGACAAGGCCACGCGGCCAGCACGCGCATAGCCCAGCCCGCGCTTGAAAGCGGCCTCGCCAGCCATCTCGATTAGCTCGGAATCGTCGGGTAAATGCTCAGGCACGATATGACTCGGAAGCAGGTGAAAGGGCAGGCATTCTGAACTGCACGGCCATTTTCTGACAGAGTGTGATGACTGAGCGGCCAGTCCACCGCACCAACGTCGTCGGCGATCCGCACACCCTGCTTGATTGAGGTATGACAGGTCGATTGTCCAGCTAACGACGGCAGGTTCATATTCCCGCCATGGGTGACTGAACCTGATCCTGAGGCTGTGCTCGCTCCTTGCCACAGTCCCAATATGGGACTACATTGTCGACATGAGGATCATCGCCGTAGGCACCTTGAGGCAGTTCTGGGAGCGCCACCCGGATTCCGAGCAGCCACTCAAGGCGTGGTACGACGAAGCCAAGCACGCCCTGTGGACGACACCGCAAGCGATAAAAAAGCACTACGCAAGCGCCAGTTTTGTCGGCAGCAACCGCGTGATCTTCAACATCAAAGGCAACGACTACCGACTCATCGTTGCCGTTGCCTACCGTTTCCAGGCCGTCTACATCAAGTTCATCGGCACCCATGCCGATTACGACCGCGTCGATGCCGTCACCGTGGAGGATCCATGAACATCCATCCCATCCGCAACAGCAGCGACCACAAGGCCGCGCTGCGTGAGCTGTCTGCGTATTTCGACAACGAGCCCGAGCCGGGCAGCGCGGCCGGCGATCGCTTCGAGGTTCTTGCCACGCTGGTCGAGGCTTACGAGACCCGACACTTCCCCATCAAGGCACCCGATCCCATCGAGGCGATCCGGTTCCGCATGGAGCAAGGTGGCCTGACCGTGAAAGACCTGGTGCCCTCCATTGGCCAGCCCAATCGGGTCTATGAAGTGCTCAATCGCAAACGCGGCCTCACCATCGAGATGATCCGCAACCTGCATCGGAATCTTGGCATTCCCGCAGAAAGCTTGATCGGGGCTTGAGCAGTCCGGGAAATCGAGCGGGTGGGCTCGTCGGGAAATGTCCCTGGCACGAATGGCACTTCGTCAGGCCGCCCAACGAGAGAGTCTAGCGGCGGCGCAGCCGCCCGCGGGGATGAATGGTCAGGCGTCATCAGAAGGTCGATGAGTACCTCAATCAAGATGCTCCATACCGCCTGGCAGGAGCATCCAGGCGTGTTGATGCTCCTCGTAGACCGAAACTTGCGGCTGCGGAAAATCCGGATCCGCAAAGGCACCGACCGCCACGGTGATGAATCCCTGCAGGGCATCGCTCTGCCAGAACACGGTGGAGCCGCACTCGGCGCAAAACTGGAACCGGGCGGCATGGCCGCTCTCACCGACACGGACGTAATCCTTGCTCTGTCCATCGATCGTCACTGCGTCCGATGCGAACCGGGCCTGGGCGCCGAACACGCTGCCCGTGCGTTTCTGGCATGCAAAACAATGACAGATGGAAACGCGAACAGGCTCGCCGCGAGTGCGGACGAGAAGGTTTCCACAGCTGCACGTTGCTTGACGGTTGGTCATGAAACCTACCACTTGAGTTGAGCGGCGCACGGGCTTTCCGCGCATATGCCTCGACGAGTAGTTACAAGTCGGGTTCGGTCGGCACTGCCGTCCGATTCCATGCAGCGGTCAGAAACGACGCTCCAGAAATTGTCCCTGACATCTTTTTTGGATAATTTGGGGCGTATATGTCACCGCTAGTCTGCCACCTGAGGTGCACTGAGGCTCTTGCTGTAGAAGCCCGATTGATCAAAGCAGCAGACACGCTTCTTGCCCGAAGCAAGCATGTCACAGGCACTATCCACTCGAAGTTTTCGAGTCTTGGCCTGCTTTGCAGACTCAAGCCAGTGAATCCAGTCGACGCGTGCGATGGTTGTAGTGAGCTCCCACGTAGCGTTGGCTGCCGGAGACGCCGCAAGGGCCTTCCGTAGATCATCTGGCGGTTGCGGTTCCGGTTCTGGATCGGCTGGCGAAATTTGAACTGCAACTACTTCACCAATATTCGCACCGGCAGCCTCACGCAGCTCCTTGGTCACCTTGAGCCAATGGCTTAGCAGGCCATCCGGATCAAGCGTGGCTTGAAACGGGGACCCGTTGATCGTGCCCTGGACCGATGTCCTGCCGCGTCGCGGCAACTTGTCGCTTGCTGTCTTTGGCAGAACAAGAAAGGCCCACGATCCGTCCTTGCCGGGCCTTGCAGGACGAAGTAGTTCGGCCCTGAATGTAGACGTATTTGATACTGCCATTTCGAGGTACCTTTGACGCCCAGCGCCTGAAACAAGCGGAGTTGCGAAGCAACTTCCGCTTGTTTGAATGGTTATGCGCGATCCTGTGTCTGCTTCATTACCCGCATGCTCGCTTTCACCAGCTTTTTGACCAACGTTTTCGGTATTGCCTTGTCCGCAGGAAAGCCAATGATGGTTTCTGTCGTAGCGTAACCTTCAAGATCCTTTCCATGATCCTCGAGCACTGGAGGACGAACATGCAAGCGGACATATGGCGAACGTAACGGACTCAGGCCAACCTGCCCCTATTCTTGCTCGAGATTACTCGTTGGTTCCCCACAACGGGATTTGACTTCCTCCGTACCGGATTCGCACTGACCGCTGTGATCCGGGTTGCCCAAGCAGGTTAGTGACGTCTTTGCGCATCCTGCGGAATTGGCCTACCTTGTCCGCTTGGCCACGCGCAGCGTTCGGCGCCACGTCATGACGCGGAGTGATCAATGCAAGAGCTGAGGGCCGTGGTCTATCGAAGTCAGGCCGTGCACCTGATGAGCGTAGGCGAGCTGGACCACCTGTTGGTCGGGGCTCGCGCGTTCAACGAGAAAGCCGAGGTCAGCGGCGCCCTGCTGCATCATCAAGGGGCCTTCCTGCAATATTTCGAAGGTCCACGCGAGAGCGTCGAACGCGTCTACGCACGCATCCGGCGATCGCCCGAGCATGAACAGTTGGTGGAGTTGTTGTACCAGCCGATCGACACGCGCCAGTTCTCACGCTGGCACATGGCTTTCGCCGAGCCCACCTTGTCCGTGCTGGAAGAAATTGCCAACGAGATGTGGACGATGGCCCTCCCTGCCGTGCGCGCCGGGCAGGCCCGGTCGCCAGGTCTGCAACATCTACTGGATTTCTGGCACCAGGCCAACCAGAAAGCATGAGTCAGAAGTTTCCCCTGACACCTTTTCCTGGAGCACCTCAATCAAGATGCTCCATACCGTCCGGCAGGCAAAGCCAGGCGTGTCGACGCTCTTCATAGACCGACACGTGCGGCGGTGGAAAATCCGGATCCGCAAAGGCACCCACCGCCACGGTGATGAACCCCGGCAGGGCATCACTCTGCCAGAACACGGTGGCGCCGCACTCGGCGCAAAACTGGAAGCGGGCGGCATGGCCGCTCTCGCCGACACGGACGTACTCCCTGCCCTGCCCCTCGATCGCCACCGCGTCCGCTGCGAACCGGGCCTGCGCGCCAAACACGCTACCCGTGCGTTTCTGGCATGCAAAACAATGACAGATGGAAACGCGAACAGGCTCGCCGCGAGTGCGGACGAGAAGTTTTCCACAGCTGCACGTTGCTTGACGGTCGGTCATGAAAACCTATCCCCTGAAGTTGAGTGGCGCACGGGCTTTTCGCCATTTTTGTAGCAATGGGATTTAACTTCCTCCGTCCCTGAGGTTTCCCGCATCAGGAAGGGGTAGACGTACATGTACCAGCCCAGCGGGTTCTTGTTGCGGATGAGCGCAATCAATGCCGGCACCGGCAACGCTGCGCAGAACAGCAGCCCGCCCAGAAACATCAGGCCCGCCTCGGCACACTTCTGAAAAGGTCCCGAGTCGCAGAAGATCAGACTGATGAACATCATCCCTATACCGAGCGCCGTCGGTCCGGTCATCGCCAGGAAGCTCATCAGGAGCAAAACGATCCGAACAGTTTTTCGATGGTTTCCCGCATGGGTGACTGCTCCTCGTCCGTCAGGAAATTGTGTCAGGTTCATCGTCGGGCTGCCGGCGCTGCGGAGCAAGCAGGCAAGAAAAAGCCCCGCGATGCGGGGCTTCTTCTGCAACACGTGGCGGGAACGACGGGCGATTAGGCGATCGCGGGTTCGGCCAAGGTGGCAGCCGCCGCGGGCGCGCTCGGGCCGCGGGCGAAGCGGGTGGCGAGCATCTTGCGCAGGTCGCCCAGGTCCTTGCCCTTGCCGCTGACCTTGAGCACGGCGTAACCCTCCAGCGCGTTGCTCATCAGATCGCTGCCCGCCGTCATGTGGGTGTCTTCCCCACGCTGGCGGGTCAAAGTCAGGCGCAGCCGCAATTGCCGTTGACACCCTCTTGTAAAGTGCGCTCTGGCCCGAGTTTCCGTTGAAAGGGGCGCCTTCAAGCGCTGCCTCCTGCACGCTCAGGAGCGGCGAACGCTAGTGAGCTGAACCCGACCCCGTTCAAGCCCCCCTGAATGCCGCGCACGAGACGCGCGGGTTCCACATGGAGAACACGCCCGTCGGGTTGTACTTCCACGCCCACACATGCAGGCTGTAATGCGCCGGAAGCCTGAAGCGGTTCGGTGCGGTCGTGTGGTCGAACAACTGACCCATCAGCAACGGCGGTGATCCATCCGCATGGGCGCTGTCCCACGCATCGGCGATCTGCAGGTATTCCGCCGCCACCAACCGTACCCGCCCGTTCGGTAGGGGCTCATAGACCAGCAGTTCCGGATGCGCCACATCCACGACACCATCGCCGAGCAAACTGGCCTTGAGGTAGTGCATTCCCATGGCGCCCATGTCCGGGCCGCTGACGCATCCCAGCACCGGGGTGTAGCCGTCAGCTACGGCCTTGGACACGTCCTGGTATCTGGCGGTGGCGTCACGGACCGCCTGGACCAGCGGACCGGCCCGGTAATGCATGAAACTCCACGCCGCATCGTCGTCCGACTGCGATGGAGCGCCCGCCGCTGTGGATGCCGCGGCCAGCAGTGCCGTGCCGATGATGCCGATGAAGATCGCGTTGATTCGATGTTTCATGATTGCTCTCCGAAAGATTGCCATCGGCCCACGCCTCGGCGCCGGGCCTGCCCAGGCCGCAAGAAACGGAGGCCCATGACGGAGAACACCGCCTGCATGGGGATTGCGACATGGCACGCGAATTTGCGGCTCGCGGGAAATTGCGGCGCTCGTCACCGTGAAAAACAGGGGCGGAGTCGATTTCTACTCACGCTAGCCAATCAAGTGCACGCGGACCCCTGTTTCTTATCAGCCAGCCTTCGCCCGCAACTGGCGAATGTACTCAAGCTCGCCTGCCGATTTCGGCTCGTTCGGCTGCAGCTTGAGGCACGCACGATAGGCAGCTTCCGCCTCGTCGAGATGATGCAGCTCGACCAGGTCGTAGCCCTGCCCGCGCAGCGCCTTGCATTTCATTTCCGTCACATCGCTGGCGGTGATCTCGGCATAGTCCAGGGCCGACTGAAACAGCGCGAGGGACTGCTGCCATTCGTGCTTTTGCTGATAGGAATACGCGAGTTCCACTTGGTACTGGGCGTCGTCGGGAGCCAGCGCCAGCGCCTTGCGCAACTCGACGATGGCCTCGTCATAGCGCGCCATCTCGTTGTACGCATAGCCGCGCCCCCAGTACGCCATGGCCCAGGCCGGGCCGATCACCGCCGAACTGACCGGCGGCTTCATCGTCATCGAGGCGGCCGAATACAGCAGCGCGTCGGTCATGCCGCGCGCGCTGTAGATTTTCTTCTTGCTGTCGCCGTACTTCGCTTCGTAGCGGCGCACCACGTCGTTCAACGGGCCGTCGATGGCGGCCTGGATATGCCCGGCTTCGAGCATCTTCACGCCGTCGAGGACCTGCTTGACGTCCGCATCCTCGGCCTTGGCCTGCGCGGCCGACGGCGTCACAACATAGATGGTCCTCTTCGGCGCCTTGCTTGTCGCTTGCGGCGCACAGGCCGCCAGCATGAGCAGACAAAGCAGAATGGCCAGTTGGATGATCCGCTTCATGTTTTCCCCTGACTGAAATGTCTGCGCCGCGTTCGGCAAGGTCAGCCTGTTCCTCTATCGAACCCCCGCTGCGCCCTGGGAACCGAAACCGGGGTCAGGGTCGACTTCCGCCGCCCGATTAAAGTGCACTCTAACCCGGGCTTCGCTTGAGTGAACTCTCAGGCGTCGCTGTTGGCCTGATCTGGCAAAGGGCTGGTCAGCACAATCGTGTAGCCATCAGGGTCGTGTAGCCAGAGTT
>JBEPVP010000106.1:0-12304 GCA_041690935.1 Rhodanobacter sp. | reverse complement strand
CAGCCCTCCCCTGCGCGCAGGGGAGGGCTGGGCGACCGCAGGAAGTCCTTCAGGGGAGGGGTGCCCTTTCGTCTGATCGTCAGCTGCGCAGCGGCGGCCACCGGCGTGCTTGCTACTTCAAGCGCCCGCGGTGCCGCTTTTGTAGCGATTCGCGACGTGTTGGGGGCGCTACAGCAACTCGATCCCGAACCGCCGCACCAACAGCGCGAACAGCCAGAAACACACCAGCGTGATCACCACGCAGGCCAGCAAGGTCGGCCAGAAACCGATACGCGGCAGCAGGACGGGAAACGCGAGGAACATCGGCAGGGTCGGTACCACGTACCAGAATGTGTACCAGGCGTGGTTGGCGATCTTCGTCTGCGGCTGGCGCTCCACCTGCAGCCAGATCAGCGCCAGCACGGTGACCAGCGGCAGCGCGGCGAACAGGCCGCCGAGACGGTCGCTGCGCTTGGCGAGCTCGGATACGAGCACCACCACGGCGGCGGTGATCAGGTACTTGGTGACGAGCCAGGCCATGGCGGACTCCCGGTGAGACGGATCAGCGGCTGCGCAGCGTGCGCCCGTGGGCGTGCACCTCGTCGACCAGCACCTTCACGTGCTCCGGGTCGACTTCCGGGGTGATGCCGTGGCCGAGGTTGAACACATGGCCGGGGTGATTGCCGTAGCTGTCCATGACGGCGCGGGCTTCGCGACGGATCACCTCGGGGGTCGCGCGCATCACCGCCGGATCGAGGTTGCCTTGCAGCGCGACCTTGCCGGCGACGGCCTGGCGGGCGTCGGCAAGGTCGATCGTCCAGTCGACGCCGAGCGCGGCACAGCCGGTGTCGGCCATCTCGGCCAGGTGTGCGCCGGCGCCCTTGGAGAACAGGATCACCGGCAGCTCGCGCGATGCCGGAGCGGCCTCCAGTGCGGCGACGATCTGCGCCATGTAGCGCAGCGAGAATTCGCGGAACGGGGCGGGGCCGAGCAGGCCGCCCCAGGTGTCGAAGATCATCAGCGCCTGCGCGCCGGCGGCGGCCTGGGCGATCAGGTAATGCGCGACCGCTTGCGCCAGCGTGTCGAGCAGCTGGTGTGCCAGCTTCGGCTGGCTCCAGCACATCGTCTTGAGCGTGGCGAAGTCCTTCGAGCCGTGGCCTTCGACCATGTAGCAGGCCAGCGTCCACGGACTGCCGGAGAAGCCGATCAGCGGCACACGGCCGTGCAGCTCGCGGCGGATCAGCCGCACCGCATCCATCACGTAGCGCAGCTCGCCGTCCATGTCGGGCACGGCGAGTTTCGCGATGTCGGCGGGGCTGCGCACGGGACGCGCGAACTGCGGGCCTTCGCCATGCGCGAACGACAGGCCCAGGCCCATCGCATCGGGGATGGTGAGGATGTCGGAGAACAGAATCGCGGCATCGAGCTCGAAGCGCTGCAGCGGCTGCAGGGTCGCCTCGCAGGCGAACTCGGGGTTCTGCGCGAGCCCCATGAAGCTGCCGGCGCGCTCGCGGGTGGCGCGGTATTCGGGCAGGTAGCGGCCGGCCTGGCGCATCACCCAGATCGGCGTGGTGTCGGTGGGTTCGCGGCGCAGCGCGCGCAGGAAGCGATCGTTCTTCAACACATCAGTCATTTCGATCAACGTCCGTATGGGCCTTCCAGCCCCTGGGCAAACATCAGGCGGAAGCCGCGTTTGAGCTGGGCATCACGGGCTTTCTCGAACGCGACGACCGCCTCATCGCGTTCCAGGAACTGCTCGCGCTTCAGCGTGGCGCGGCCGCCCTGGATGCCGGATTCGCGGTACAGCGTCCAGCCGCCGAGCAGATCCTGCTCCAGCGTGATCTGGACGTAGCGGGGTGCCTCGGCGCTGCCGGGCACGGTTTGCAGATAGAGGCGCATGGGTTCCAGTGATGGAGCACGGACGGGCGCGTAGCCGGACGAGACAGTTTATAGGATTTGCCGGGTTGCACCCGAAGCGCGATCGGGCCATGTCGTCACACCCGTTGCCGCGTTTCAGCACATTCTCAGCAGAGTTGCATGAGCGATTTTGTAGGGCGGGCACCGTCCGCCGGCTTACGGTCTGGCTGCGGAATAGCAGGGGCGGCGGGCCGTGCCCGCCAGCGTTGCGCATCAAAAGCGGCGGGCAGTGCCCGCCCTACGGGGCATCAGGCCTCTTGCGAACGGTACGGATCATGCTGGCGCTTGCAGCACCGCGAGCACGTCGGCCTCGTTCACCCCACCCACGATCTCCGCCCGACCAATGCCACGCCACAGGATCAGCCGCAACACACCGGCGCTGTTCTTCTTGTCCAACCGCATCAGCGCCAGCAGTTGTTGCGCGTCCATGCCGGGCGGGATCGCCACCGGCAGGCCGAGTTTTTCGAGCATGCGTTGCAGGCGCACAGTAGCAGTCGGCTCGCTCATGCCGAGTCGTTCGGACAGTTGCGCGGCCAGCAGCATGCCGATCGCCACGCCTTCGCCGTGCAGCAAGGTGGTGTAGTGGCCGGCGGTTTCCAGCGCGTGGCCGAAGCTGTGGCCGAGGTTGAGCAGCGCACGCTCGCCCTGTTCGGTTTCATCGCGGGCGACTACACCGGCCTTGTAGCGGACCTTGCGCGCGATCGCTTCCAGTACCGTGGCGGGATCGCGCGCAGTCAGCGCGGCGGCGTGCTGCTCCAGCCATTCGAAGAAGGCGATATCGCCAATCGCCGCACCTTTCACCACCTCGGCCAGGCCGGCGCGATATTCGCGCTCGGGCAGGCTGGCGAGCGTGTCGATGTCCGCGATCACTGCGCGCGGCTGGTGGAACGCGCCGGCCAGGTTCTTGCCAACCGGCAGGTTCACCCCGGTCTTGCCGCCGACCGAGGAATCGACCATCGCGAGCAAGGTGGTCGGCATCTGGATGAAGTCGATGCCGCGCATCCAGCAGGCCGCGCTGAACCCGGCCAGGTCGCCGACCACGCCGCCGCCCAGCGCGATCACGCAGGCGTCGCGGGTGGCGCCGAGCTGGCCGAGTGCCTCCAGCGCGCGGCCGACGTTGGCGAAGCTCTTGTGCGCCTCGCCGTCGTCGAGCAGGAATGACGACCAGTGCAGCCCGGCCAGTCCCGCCTCGATGCGTGGCAGGTACAGCGGCGCCACCGTGGTGTTGCTGATCACCAGTGCGTGCTTGCCGCGCAGCATGGCGCGCCAGCGCGTGTGCTCGACGAGCAGGCCGTTGCCGATCCACACCGGATAGCTGCGCTGGCCGAGCGCCACGGTGATGGTCTGGGATGCGGGATCGTTCATGCGGTCTGCCGGGGCCATGCGCCGGGGCGCTGCCAGTTATGATCGATCAGGGCGATGCAGCGTTCGCTGGCGGCGGCGACGCTGCCGTGCTCGCCGGGTACGATGAGGTCGGCAAGCGTGCGGTAGATGGGCTCGCGCACCTGCGCCATCGCGTGCAGTCGTTCGTGGCGATCGGGCACCGCCAGCAGCGGACGGCGCTGGTCGCGCTCCAGCCGTTCCAACTGCTGCTCGATCGTGGTCTGCAGCCACACCACGTAACCACGCGCGGCGAGGTGTCGACGATTGTGCTCGGCCAGCACCGCGCCGGCACCGGTCGCCAGCAGCACGCCGTCGCGGCGGCTGCATGCTTCCAGCAGCAGGCTTTCGCGCTGGCGGAAACCGGCCTCGCCCTCGATCTCGAATACCGTGTTGACGTCGACTCCGCAATGGCGCTCGATCTCCTGATCGAGATCGACGAAGGGCAGTCCATAATGCGCGGCGAGCCGACGTCCGATCGAGGTCTTGCCGGCGCCGGTCGGGCCGATGATGAACAGGTTGCACGACGGATTCATGGGCAAATGCTAGCAGGGCGGGTGCGCCGCCTGTGGGGAGGATGCAGTGGTAGGCGAGCGGGTGTTATTGGCCGGTTGCGGCGACCTGGGCCTGCGCGTGGCGCAGCGCCTGCTGGTGCGCGGCGATGAAGTGTGGGCGCTGCGGCGCCAGCCGCCGAGCCAGGATGACGACGGTATCCACTGGCTGCGCGCGGACCTGACCCAGCCGCGCACCTTGCGCGCGTTGCCGCTCGGGATCACCCAACTGGTCTACCTGCCCACGCCGGATCGACGCGAGCCGGCTGCCTACCGCGCCACCTTCGTGGACGGCTTGCGCGATCTGCTCGATGCGCTGGGGCCTGCCACGCTGCAACGCGTGTTGCTGGTTTCGTCCAGCGCGGTCTACGGCGAGCACGGTGGCGACTGGGTGGATGAGCACACGCCGCCAGCTCCGCCGGGTTTCAATGGCGCGCTGTTGCTGGAGGCGGAGCAGATGCTGGCCGCGCAGCCGGCAACCTCGATCGTATTGCGGTTGGCCGGGCTGTATGGCCCCGGTCGCATGCAACTGCTGGAGCGGCTGCATGCCGGCGCGGTCAAGGTGCCACGCACGCAGCCGCATTGGGCCAACCGCATCCACGTCGACGATGCGGCGGCGGCGATCGCGCACTTGCTGCAGCAGACCGATCCACTGCCGCTGTATGTGGGTGCGGACAGCACGCCGTTGCCGCTGCACGTGCTGTACGACTATCTGGCCGGCCTGATCGGCGCGCCGCCGCCCGGTGATGGTCCGCCGCCGGCTGGCGTCGGCAGCAAGCGGCTCAACAACGCACGGCTGCGTGCCGCTGGCTGGACCCCGCAATGGCCGGACGCTCGCGCCGGCTATGCCGCGCTGCTCGATGTGTGAATTTCCACTTCCGACTCATCCACCCAGGAGAACCGCCATGGCTTCTATCGTTCCGCAGCATCAGGTCAGCACCACCAACGAGATTCCCGGTTGTCGCATCGTGCGTTCGTTCGGCATCGTGCGTGGCATTACGGTGCGTTCGCGCAGCGTGGTCGGCAACCTCGGGGCGGCGCTGCAGACCATTGTCGGCGGCAACATCTCGATCTATGTCGAACTGTGTGAGAAGGCGCGCGAGGAGGCGTTCGAGCTGATGCTGCAGCATGCCGCCGCGATGGGCGCGAATGCGGTGGTGGCGATGCGTTACGACGCCAACGAGGTGGGCCAGGGCGTCACCGAGGTGCTGGCGTACGGCACGGCGGTGCAGGTCGAAGCGTCAACATGATGTGATTTTGCAGTGCGGCTTGTCCTGGCCGACGCCAGCGGGGCAGACTCGGACTTCAGGGCGGGGGAAGCGCGGCGTGCCGCTTGCACGACTCAGCCGGAGATTGACGCCATGTCGGTAGCCAAGGTCATCGAAATCAATGCATCGTCCAGCAAGGGCGTGGAAGACGCCGTGCAGCACGGTCTGAAGAAAGCCGCCGAGTCGGTGAAGAACATCAAGGGCGCCTGGGTCAACGAGATCAAGGTGGTGACCAGGGACGACGGCACCGTGACCGAGTGGCGCGTCAACATGAAGGTCAACTTCGTCGTGGATTGAGACAGGAACGAGAGGCGAGGGGAGTGGCGATTGAGTCTCGCCCCTCGCCCCTTCGCTCAGCCCTGACTGAGCCCGGTCACGTGACGGTCGTCGTCGTACTCCACGACCGTATCGGCCAGTGCCGGCAAGCTGGCCAGTGCGTGCCGGCTGAGCCGCTCGAAATGCGCCAGGAAGCGTTCCAGCGCCGGCGCGTCCATCGCCAGCGGCGCATGACGCGCCAACAGGTCCTGTTCCTGCTCGCCGCGCCAGCGACGCACGATTTCCCAGCTCGGCGCCTGCAGCACGATCAGCGCATCGAACTTCCGCCACAGCGGCTGGTAGCCGCGCAGCTGCTTGTTGACCCAGTGCCGCCAGCTGCCGTCGGGATCTTCCGTGCGCTCCAGCTCGTTCACCGGCAGGGCCAGTGCGCCCTGCAGTTGCGGACGGATGCCCAGCGCCCAGCCTTCCACGATCACCAGCTTCGGTGGCTGCGTGGCACGCGGCCAGCGCGATGGCGAAAAGCGGGTGTCGCGGCCCTTGTCGAAACGCGGGTGCGAGACCGGCAGCTTGGTCGATGCGTGCGGCAGCGCGGCCAGCACCGACAACAGCAGTTCGATCTCGTGCGTGCCCGGCACGCCGCGGCTGCGCAGCAGCGGATGCACGTCGCGCGCCAGCGCCTCGCGGTCGCTGCGGGCATAGTAAAAATCATCCAGCGAGAGAACTTCGGTGACCCAGCCGCGTGCCTCGGCGCCGGCCTTCATCACCCGCGCCAACGTGCTCTTGCCACTGCCCTGCAGACCGGACAGGCCCAGGATGTACGGGCGCCGTGAGCGGGCGATGCGCCCGGCGTACTGGTCGAGCAGGTGGCCGGCGAGGGCCTCGTTCTGCATGTCGGCGTGAGACATCATCCGCGATACACCGTGGTTCCGGGGGGCATTTCCGCGACGGGCAGGCAGCGGTGACCGAGTATCCCGCAAACGGGCGCAGCACCGGCGTATTCACATGCCATGGCGAAAAGTGGCGCCGCCTGGCGCGCTGAAGAGGTACTGGGTGAAGGGGGCATTGCACTATCATCGGGCAAGTTCGTCCGCGCCATGATGGCGCGTGCCGGCCACGATGCAAAAGGAAGTTTCAAACATCATGCTCAAATCCGAGATTCTGGACACCTTCCTGCGTTTGCTGGAAGAGGCCAAGGCCAGCGGCGACCGCGAACCGACGGCGATGAACCTGGCCACGCTGGAAGGTGCCGGCCGGGTCGCATCACGCATCGTGCTGCTCAAGGGCGCCGACGAGCGTGGCTTCCGCTTCTACACCAACTACCAGAGCGACAAGGGCAGCCAGCTCGAAGCGCATCCGCAGGTTGCGTTGTGCTTCCACTGGAAGCAGCTGCGTGACGGCGTGCAGGTGCGCGTGGAAGGGGTCGCGCGCAAGCTGCAGGAGGAGGAGTCGGACGCCTATTTCGCCAGCCGTCCGCGCCAGAGCCAGATCGGCGCGTGGGCGTCGCTGCAGTCGCAGACCTTGCCCGATCGCGACACCTTCGAGCAGCGGGTGGCGCGCTGCGAAGCTCAGTTCAAGGATCAGGAAGTGACCCGGCCGCCGCACTGGGGTGGTTTCGTGGTGGAGCCGGACATGCTGGAGTTCTGGTACGGCGCGGAGTTCCGTCTGCACGAGCGGGTACGCTGGGACCGGCACGGCCAGACCTGGACGAGCCGGCTGCTGTACCCATGACCCGGCCGCTGCCCGCGGAGCACGTGGCACAGGGCAGTTTCGTCGTGCACACGCGCGGCCGCGGTTTCAGCGACATTACCGCGCGGGTGGTGGACGCGGTGGCCGGCAGCCACGTGCAAGTCGGCATCGCGAACGTGTTCACCGCGCATACCAGCTGCTCGCTGCTGCTCGGCGAAAACGCCGATCCCGCCGTGCGTGACGACCTCGAGCGCTGGTTCGCCCGCGCGGTGCCCGATGGCGATGCGATCTTCGAGCACGATGCGGAAGGCCCCGACGACATGCCGGCACATATCCGTTCGATCCTTACCGGGGTCAGCCTCACCCTGCCGGTGCATGGCGGCAAGCTGCTGCTGGGCACGTGGCAGGGTATCTACCTGTGGGAGCACCGCCTCGATCCGCACCAGCGCAGGGTGACGGTGACCGTGCTGGGGCATTGAGCGCATGGATCACGTCCGGTCCGACCACTACCCGCAACGCATCGTCTGCCTCACCGAGGAACCGACCGAAGTGCTGTACGCGCTCGGCGAGGATCGCCGCATCGTCGGCATCTCCGGCTTCACCGTACGACCGCCGCGGGCACGCAAGGAGAAGCCGAAGGTCTCCGCGTTCACCAGCGCGAAGATCGGCGAGATCATGAAGCTGGAGCCCGACCTGGCGATCGGCTTCTCCGACATCCAGGCCGACATCGCGCGCGAGCTGATCAAGTGTGGCGTCGAGGTGTGGATCAGCAATCACCGCAACGTCGAGGGCATCCTCGCCTACATCCGCCGGCTTGGCGCGATGGTCGGCGCGCACGAAAAAGCCGAGGCCTATGCTCGGCGCGCCGAGCAACACATCGCGGACATCCGTACCGTCGTGGCGCAACTGCCGCGGCGGCCGAAAGTGTATTTCGAGGAATGGGACGAGCCGATCATCAGTGGTATCCGCTGGGTCGCCGAGATCATCGGCATCGCCGGCGGCGACGACTGCTTCCCCGAACTCGCCCGCGAACCGCTGGCGAAGCAGCGCATCCTGCCGAATGGCGACGAAGTGGTTCGGCGTGCGCCGGACATCATCCTCGGCTCATGGTGCGGCAAGCGCTTCCGGCCGGAGAAGGTGGCGGCGCGACCGGGCTGGGACACGATCCCCGCGGTGCGTCATGGCGATCTGTACGAGATCAAGTCACCGATCATTTTGCAGCCGGGGCCGGCGGCGTTGTTCGATGGGCTGGATGCGATCCATCGGATCATCGCGGAATGGGCGCTGCGCTGAGCCCGTGAGTTTTTTGTAGGAGCGGCTTCAGCTGCGATGCTTTTGCTGTTTTGCTGTGGTTTGGCGCAAGAGCTTTCGTCTGCCTTCGGCGTCCGGGTTACTTCTCTTTTGCTTGTCCCAGTACTGTCCGGGAAAGTGTGCACTGGCCTCAGTAAGCGCTTGACCGGACGCCAATAATTGATGCTTTTTGGGTGTTAGCGATTTCAACTGGTTCGCCTCAGGCTGGACGACGTCACTTCAGAGGATGTCGTCATGCACGAAGGCCACTTTGTGTTTACGCAGCTCATGCAGCACCTGCCGATGCATGCGTTTCGTCGCCTCGTCGCCAAGTTCGACGGCGACCGCTCCGTGAAACGATTTGCTTGCCTGGACCCGTTCTTGTGCATGGCCTTCGCTCCACTCACCGGACGCGAAAGTCTGCGCGATATCGAGATCTGCCTGCGCGCGCATCAGACCAAGCTCTATCACCTTCGGCTTCGCGGGCGTGTGGCACGCAGCACGTTGGCCGATGCCAATGAACAGCGTGACTGGCGCATCTATGCCGAGTTTGCACAGAGCCTGATCACCACCGCGCGGCGCCCCTACGTCAACGAGCCACTCGATATCGAGCTGGCACATACCACCTATGCGCTCGACTCCACCACGATCGAGTTATGCCTGTCGGTGTTCCCGTGGGCGCGCGATGCATCCAGGTCGCGGCGGCATCAAGGTGCACACGCTGCTCGATATTCGCGGCGCGATCCCCACCGTGATCAGCTTTTCCGAGTCACGCCAACACGACGTCCACATGCTCGACCAGCTGGTGCCCGAACCCGGTGCCATCTATTTGATGAATCGTGCCTATCTCGATTTCGAACGCCTCTACCGTTTCCACTGCGAAGGCTCCTTCTTCCTGATGCGCACGAAGAAAAACCTCCGGGTGCGACGACGCTATTCGCATCCGGTGTCTGATCGCACGCTCATCGGCTGCGACCGGACCGTCGTTCTGACACGGGATGTCGTGCGTAACAAGTACCCCGGCCCGCTGCGTCGTGTGCGTGTGCGCGACCCTGAGAACGGTCAGTCCATTGACTTGCTGACCAATCACTTTGCACTTCCCGCTCCGACCATCGGCGCGTTGTATCGCCACCGTTGGCAGATCGAAATCTTCTTCAAGTGGATCAATCAGCACCTGCGGATCAAAGCATTCTTCGGCACTTCGCCCAACGCGGTGAAGACGCAAGTTTGGATTGCCGTCGCTGTCTACGTGCTGATCGCCATCGTGCGCAAACGCCTTCAACTGACGACTCCGCTCTACGAACTTCTACAGATATTGAGCGTGACGTTGTTCGAGCAAACCCCGCTGGAATGCGCTTTGCGGCGGCAAGAGCTACATCTTTCTGCCGACGGCGACGCCAACCAATTGATTCTGTTTCCGGATTAACCGGACAGTACTGGGACAAGCAAAAGAGAAGTAACTCAGAGAAAACGACACCCCGCTTGGCGCTTGCCGCCCATCCATGGGCGGCAAGTCCGTGAGCCGGGCCCGGGCTTTTCGCCAGCACACCCCGTGCTGGCGAAAAGGAATCGACGTCCATGTCGATGCCCGCTACGCGGCCTGTCGTCCCCGACTCATCGCCGCACAGGGGTCGGGTAGAGCAGCGGACCATCGTGGCCCGCACTCGGTGCGCAACCGCTGCGCGGCTGCGAAAGCTGAAGAGCTGAAGAGCTGAAGAGCCGAGAGCCTAGACTCGCCTGGTCGCCGCTTCTACCCCCTCTCCCCCGGCTTTGCCGGGGGAGAGGGTTGGGGTGAGGGGGTTCTTGATCTGGCTTTTCTGAAAAGTGCGCTCTTGCTCTCCGCCTTTCGGGCGAGAGGTTTCAGCCACCCAAGGCCAGCCGCGCGCCCAGGTCCAGCAGCGGCGCTGCAATCAGCAACCGTGCCAGCAGCAGCACGAGCATCACCACCATCGGGGCGAAGTCGATCTGGCCGGCGATCAGCTTGCCGTGGAGCGGGCGCAGCAGGGGCTCGACGATGCTGCCGGCCAGCCGCAGCAGCGGCTGACGGCGATCGACCGCGAACATGCTCAATAGCGACCAGCCGAAGATCAACACCAGGTAGAACAGCAGAACGAAGTCGAGCAGATCGGCCAGCGCCAGCACGATCAGGCCGAGCGGGTGCCCCATCGCGCCGGTCAGGGCGAACAGCAACACGCGCTTCAACAGCATCGCCAGCCACGCCAGCAGCAGCGCGGCCAGGTTGATCCGGCGCCAGTTCGGCAGCACGCGGCGGATCGGCGCCAGCACCGGGTTGGTGTAGCGGTAGACGAACTGGCTCAGCGGGTTGTTGAAATCCACCCGGCAGGCTTCGGCCAGTACACGCAGCAGCAGCAGCGTGACGACGGCGTCGAATGCCAGTTCGATCAGCATGGACAGTGCATTCAGCAGGTAGCTCACGGGAGTTTGTCCAGTTCGGCGGCGAGTTCCACGCCGCGTTGGGTGGCGGCAGCGACGGCGCGGGCGACGATGCGCGTCAGGCCGTCGGCGGTGAAGCTTTCCAGCGCGGCCTGGGTGGTGCCCCGCGGCGAGGTGACACGCTGGCGCAGCGCGGCGGGATCCTCGCTGCCCTCGACCAGCATGCGGCCGGCGCCGAAGCAGGTCTGCGCGGCCAGTGCGCGGGCGCTATCGCGTGGCAGGCCTTGCGCCACGGCGGCGGCTTCCATCGCCTCGACCAGCGCGAAGAAATACGCGGGGCCGGAACCGGACAGCGCGGTGACGGTATCCATCAGCGCCTCGTCATCGATCCAGCGGGTGATGCCGGCGGCGTCCAGGATGTGCTGCGCCTGCGCCTTCTGCGTCGGGCTGACCCGGTTGTTCGCGCACAGGCCGGTGGCGCCTGCGCCAATCAGGGCCGGCGTGTTCGGCATGCAGCGCACGATCGGCAGGCCGGCGCCGAACCAGCGCTCCAGCTGATCGAGTCGCACGCCAGCGGCGATGGAAATCAGCAGTGGCCGGTTGCGTTGCAGGATGTCGAGCAGTTCGGCGCGGATCGCCGGCATGATCTGCGGCTTGATCGCCAGCACGACGACTTCGGCTTCCGCCACGGCGAGCCGGTTTTCGGCGTAGCAGGCGATGCGGAATTCACGGCCCAGCGCGTGGCGGGCTTCGGCCATCGGCTCGGCCACGCTGAGGGTGGCCGGGGCCACTCCCGTTTTCAGCAGGCCGCCGATCAGGCTGCGCGCCATGTTGCCGCCGCCGATGAAGGCAAGTCGTGTCATGCAGGCTCCTCAATCCATTCAGGCCGCCTACCTTACCGGAGCCGGCGCGCCCGCGAGGAAGTTTTGCAGGCCTGTGCCGCTCGCCCGTGAACGGTTTTTCGGCCGGGTGCGCAAACCGGATCGACAGTTTCCAAGTCGTGGTCAGGAAAGACTGGCCGCACAGACGGTTGCGCGAGTAGTATCGACGCGGCTACAAGGGGATTCGGGTAATTTGTTCAGGTGGTTGCATGGCGTCTGCGCCATGTGCAGCGGCACACCACGCCTGCGACACTCATCCGGCCCCTGATGTGGCATACGAATTCATGCCATCCAGACGATCGGTTGAGGGGAAGACGACAGATGGACATTGCCGAACTGCTTGCTTTCTCGGTGAAGAACAAGGCCTCGGACTTGCACTTGTCCGCCGGGCTGCCGCCGATGATCCGCGTTGACGGCGATGTTCGCCGCATCAACATTCCCGCGCTTGAACACAAGCAGGTGCATTCGCTGATCTACGACATCATGTCGGACAAGCAGCGGCGCGACTACGAGGAGTTCTACGAAACCGACTTCTCGTTCGAGATTCCCGGGCTGGCGCGTTTCCGCGTCAACGCGTTCAACCAGAACCGCGGCGCCGGTGCGGTGTTCCGCACCATTCCGTCCGAGGTGCTGACGCTGGAAGACCTGGGTTGCCCGCGCATCTTCAAGGAGCTGATCGAGC
>JBEPVP010000105.1:0-12629 GCA_041690935.1 Rhodanobacter sp. | reverse complement strand
TCGCAGGCGATGTGGCCGTCGAACGCGTTGACGTCGCGCACCAGCTGGGTTTCGCCCGTCTGCGCGGCGGTGCCGCAAACGCCGCGGCCGAGCGCGATGCGGATGCACGCCGGCTTGCCCTGAAACGGGCCGACCACCAGCTCGGTGCCGTCGTACAAATAGAAGCCGGCCCAGTTCAGATCGGGCAGGCTGTGGTAGATCAGTGCGCCGAAATTCGCGGCGTTCGCGATCAGGTCGCGCTCGCCGGCGAGCAGGCCGCGCACCTGCTGCAGCAGGTCGTCGTAGTGCTCGCGCTTGCTGGCGTAGCTGTGGGATTTCAGTTCGAACATGCGGCGCGTCCGGCGGCAAAACCCGTATTATGCGCCGAGCCATCACGACGGGGACGCAGCATGAGCTTGACCGAGCAGCGCGAGGGGATCGAGGCGGGGCGGCTGGACATGTTCGTGGATGGCGCGTTCGCGTTCATCCTGACCCTGCTGCTGATCGGCGGCGAGTCGATTCCCGACAGCACCGACAAGCTGCTGGTGATGCTCGGCGGCATTCCGGCGTTCGCCGTTTGCTTCTTCCAGATCGCGTTCTTCTGGCATGGTCATGTGCGTTGGCGCAAGCGTTGCCACGGCGCCGACAGCGCCGGTCTGTGGCTGTCGCTGCTGCTGGTGTTCTTCGCGATGATCTTCGTCTACCCGTTGCACATGGTGTTCTCCGGGGTATTCAGCTGGATCAGCGGCGGTCGCCTGCCCAGCGATTTCCACCTGATCGGCGGCCCGGCGGACATGCGCACGCTGTTTGCCTGCTACGGGCTGGCGTATGCCTGCATGGCGGGTACGCTGACGCTGCTGTTCCTGCATGCGGCGAAGAGTGCCGCGAGGCGCGGCTTCAACAATCTGGATGCGCGGCGCGAAATGCGCGTATGGAGCGTGCCGGCGATGATCGGGCTGGCCTCCGCGCTGACTGCGCTGCTGATGCCGTTGTCGGTGCCCGGCTGGGCCTGGTCGATTCCCGGCTTCATGTATTCGCTGCTGTTCCTGATCGGGCCGGTGGTGAACCGCTTCAACCGGCGCTACGCCCCGGCGTGACCGCGGCCGTGTTCATCGCCGGCACCGATACCGGCATCGGCAAGACGCATGCGGCGTGCACGCTGCTGCATGCCTTGCGCGCAGCCGGCCACAGCGCCTGCGGCATGAAGCCGGTCGCCAGCGGCTGCGCGGAAACGCCGCAAGGCCTGCGCAACGATGACGCGCTGGCACTGCAGGCGGCGAGCAGCGAGGCGAACCTGCCGTATGCGTTGATCAACCCGGTCGCGCTGCGCGATCCGCTGTCGCCGCATCTGGCGGCCGCCCACGATGGCGTGGAGATTTCGCTGGCACCGATGCGCGCGGCGTTCGATCAGCTGCGCGACAGCCACCAGCGCGTGGTGGTCGAAGGTGTCGGTGGCTGGCTGGTGCCGCTGGCGCCGGGCTTGTTCGCATCGGACATCGCCAGGCAATGGCAGTTGCCGGTGATCCTGGTGGTCGGCTTGCGGCTGGGCTGTCTCAACCATGCCCAACTCAGCGCGCGGGCGATCGTCGCCGATGGCTGCCGCCTGCTCGGCTGGATCGGCAACGGCATCGATCCGGCAATGGACGCGCTGGAAGAAAACCTGGCGACCCTGCGCGCGTTGCTGCCGGCACCGTGCCTGGGCGTGCTGCCGCATGGCGTGGCACCGGCTCAGGCCTCTGCCCATCTGCACGCCGCCGTGACCGTGTTGGACTGAGCTTCACATCGGTCGTGCTTGGATAGCCGGGCAAGCTTCATCGCTCACGCCGCCGGAGGCAACATGGCCCGTAATCACTACTATCTCTCGATTGCCGATCTGGCTCACGCACGCGGCGACGATCCGCGGTTCGCCTATGCCGGCGCCGGCCCGAACGACTTCGCCGCAGCGCTGCAGCAGGCGTTGCGTCAGGACGACCTGTTCGCACGCTGGCGCGCCGCGCAGCCGGAGCCGGACGCGGTGGACAGCAGCCTGGGCGCCACCGATCCGGCGGCGCAGGTGACGGCGCAGGTCGCCGACTTGCGCACCGACGTGGACCTGGTCACCGATCTGCCGATGAGCGTGGTGCGACATCGGCTGTATCTGCTGATCGGCGCCGCGTGGCAGTTGCGCGACCTGCGCGCGGCCTGATCGCCGCGACATTTCCGTGCGTTCGCTCGATGCGTCCGCTCACGGCCGCGGGCGTTTGGAAAGTGCGCGCGGTATGGGTACAGTCGGCGGTTGCGACCATCCGCGCCCCGCAAGGGCGCACCACCGGGAAAACCAGATGTTTCGTCTGCGCACGATTGCAATTGCCACCTCGATGGCCCTGACCGCCTGCTCGCCGCAGCCGAACGGCGCCGCCAATTCCCCTGCGACGACCGCCTCGGCGGCTGCCGCCAGCAGCGCCGCAGCGGCCACCACCGACATGACCAGCAACCCGTTCCGCAACGCCAGCACCCTGCCGTTCCAGGCGCCGCCGTTCGACAAGATCAAGGACGCCGACTACCAGCCGGCGATCGAGCAGGGCATGCAACAACATCTGGTCGAGATCCAGAAGATCGCGAACAACCCGGATGCGGCCACATTCGAGAACACCATCGTGGCGATGGAGAAATCCGGCGCGATGCTGAAGCGCGTGCAGCGTGCGTTCGACGCGGTCACCGGTGCCAACACCGATGACACGCTGCAGAAGGTGCAGGAAGCCGAAGCGCCGAGACTGGCCGCGCACCAGGATGCGATCCATCTCGACAGCCAGCTGTTCCAGCGCGTCGAGGCGGTCTACAACCAGCGCGACACGCTCAAACTCGATCCGGAATCGACACGCCTGGTCGAGGTGGTCTACAAGAATTTCGTGCATGCCGGCGCCAAGTTGTCTGATGCCGACAAGGCGAAGTTGAAGGACCTCAACAAGGAAGAATCGACGCTGAGCACGGCGTTCACCAACAAGCTGCTGGCCGCGACCAAGGATGCCGCGCTGGTCATCGACGACAAGGCCAAACTGGCCGGCCTGTCCGCTGCGGAACTCGCCGCTGCCGCGCAGGCCGCCAAGGACCGCAAGCTCGACGGCAAGTACGTGCTGACCCTGCAGAACACCACCCAGCAACCCGAGCTGCAGGATCTGGACCACCGCGATACGCGCAAGGCGCTGTTCGAGGCGTCGTGGAACCGTGCCGAACACGGCGACGCGAACGACACCCGCAAGACCATCGAGCGTCTCGCGCAGATCCGTGCGGAGCAGGCCAAGCTGCTCGGCTTTCCCAACTATGCGGCGTGGAAGCTGGACGACCAGATGGCCAAGACGCCGGAAACGGCGATGGCCTTCATGGACAAGCTGGCGCCGGCCGCGGTCGCCCGCGCGAAACGCGAAGCCGCCGACATCCAGGCGCAGATCGACCAGGATCAGGCCGCGCTCAAGCAGCCCGGTTTCACGCTGGCGCCGTGGGACTGGAACTACTACGCCGAGCAGGTGCGCAAGGCCAAATACGATCTGGACGAGAACCAGATCAAGCCGTATTTCGAGCTGGACAACGTGCTGCAGAACGGGGTGTTCTACGCCGCCAATCAGCTGTACGGGCTGACCTTCAGGGAGCGCCACGACATCCCGGTGTACCAGCCCGATGTGCGCGTGTTCGAGGTGTTCGACAAGGACGGCAGCTCGCTGGCGCTGTTCTACTGCGACTACTTCAAGCGCGACAACAAGAACGGCGGCGCCTGGATGGACAACCTGGTCGACCAGTCGAAACTGCTCGGCAGCAAGCCAGTGGTCTTCAACGTCGCCAACTTCGCCAAGCCGGCCGAGGGCCAGCCGGCGCTGCTGTCGTTCGACGACGTGACCACGATGTTCCATGAGTTCGGCCATGCCCTGCACGGCATCTTCGCCAACGCGCAGTACCCGACGTTGTCAGGCACCAACACCGCGCGCGACTTCGTCGAGTTCCCGTCGCAGTTCAACGAGCACTGGGCGACCA
The DNA here is from genome assembly GCA_041690935.1 of Rhodanobacter sp. GTDB lineage: Bacteria > Pseudomonadota > Gammaproteobacteria > Xanthomonadales > Rhodanobacteraceae > Rhodanobacter. Next base: position 8,645 of record JBEPVP010000105.1, on the reverse strand, counting down.
ACCCGAAAGTCTTCGCCAACTACGCGAAAAACTACAAGAGCGGCGCGCCGATGCCGCAGGCGCTGGTCGACAAGATGACCAAGGCTGGCAAGTTCAACTCCGGCTACAACATGACCGAACTGGTCGCCGCCGCGCTGCTCGACATGAACTGGCACATGCTCGGTGCCGACGCACCGCTGCAGGATGCCGACCAGTTCGAGGCGGCCGCGCTGAAGAAGGATCACGTTGACCTCAGCTACGTGCCGCCGCGCTACCGATCGAGCTACTTCCAGCACATCTGGGGCAACGGCTACGCGGCCGGCTACTACGCCTATCTGTGGACCGAAATGCTGGCCGACGATGCCTTCATCGGCTTCAAGGCGCATGGCGGTATGACCCGCGAGAACGGCGACCGCTTCCGCGCGATGGTGCTGTCGCGCGGCAACAGCGAGGATCTGGCGAAGATGTACAAGGACTGGCGCGGCCAGGCGCCGAGCATCGAGCCGATGCTGGAGAATCGCGGGCTAAAGGAAGGCTCGAAGCAGTAGGCGGCACGCCGGGGCCGCCATATCGCCCCTTGCTGCAGGACAGGCCCGCCATGTGCGGGCCTGTTCGTTTTCAGCGGACCGTCGTGTGGCCTGCTTCGTCCGCACAGGGCATGGGGGCGTGGAATAATCACGGCTCCCCGACTGGAGTCGCCCACGCGTGGACAGCCACCACTACCTGCAGACCGCGCTGGTGTTCCTGCTGGCCACGGTGATCGCGGTGCCGCTGACCAAGCGTTTCCGGCTGGGCTCGGTATTGGGCTACCTGCTGGCCGGCGTGGTGATCGGACCGCAACTGCTGGGTCTGGTCGGCGACACCGCGGGAGTGAGCACGATTTCCGAGTTCGGCATCGTGCTGATGCTGTTCGTGATCGGCCTGGAGCTGTCGCCGCAGCGCTTGTGGGTGATGCGCCGTTCGGTATTCGGCACCGGCCTGTTGCAGGTGCTGGCCAGCAGCGTGGCGATCGCGGTGGTGGCGTATTTTCTGTTCGGCCTGAGCGGCAACGCGGCCACCATCATCGGCGGCAGCCTGGCGTTGTCGTCGACCGCGTTCGGCCTGCAGATCCTCGCCGAGCGCAAGGAAGCCGGCTCGGCATACGGACGGCAGGCGTTCGCGATCCTGCTGTTCCAGGATCTGGCGGCGATCCCGCTGATCGCGATGGTGCCGCTGCTGGCCAGCTCCTCGACGCAGCATGGCCTGGATCTGCTTGGCATCCTGCGCACGATCGGCGTGATCGTTGCGGTGGTGGTGGGCGGACGCTATCTGCTGCGCCCGGTATTCCGTTTTGTGGCGAAGGCGGACGCAGTGGAGGTTTCCACCGCGACCGCGTTGCTGGTGGTGATGGGCACGGCATGGCTGATGGAACTGGCCGGCGTGTCGTCCACGCTGGGCGCGTTTCTGGCCGGCGTGCTGCTGGCCGATTCGGAATACCGGCACGAACTGGAATCGCATCTGGAGCCGTTCAAGGGGCTGCTGCTGGGTCTGTTTTTCATCAGTGTCGGCATGTCGATGGATCTGTCGCTGATGCTGCATCAGCCGCTGCAGGTGCTGGCGGTGGTGCTGGCTTTGATGTTGCTGAAAGGTGCGCTGCTGTGGCCGCTGGGCCGGCTGGTCGGCGGGCTCGATCGCACCGAGGCGTTGCGCCTGGCGGTGCTGCTGGCCTGCGGCGGCGAGTTCGCGTTCGTGGTGTTGAAGCTGGCGCGGGAGCAGCAATTGCTCAGCGGCCCGCAACACAACCTGCTGGTGCTGGCGATCTCGCTGTCGATGGCGCTGACGCCGCTGCTGGTGGCCTTGTTGGCGCGCCTGCTCGGCGCCAAGGCGAAGAAGCCGACGCGCGCCTACGACACCATCGATACGCACACGCCGCGGGTGATCATCGCCGGCTACGGCCGCATGGGCCAGATCATCGCCCGCGTGCTGCGCGCGCAGGGCGTGCCGTTCGTGGCGCTGGATCATTCGGTCGAGCAGCTCGACCTGATCCACCGCTTCGGCAACGTCACCGATATCTTCTACGGCGACCCGGCGCGGCCGGAGTTGCTGCGCGCGGCGCAGGCGGACAAGGCCGAAGTGTTCGTGCTGGCCAGCGACGATCCCGAGTCGAGCCTGCGTGTGGCGCGGGTGGTGCGCCGGCAGTATCCGCATCTGAAGATCATCGCGCGTGCGCGCAACCGCCAGCACGTGTGGCGGCTGATGGACCTGGGCATCGACGAGCCGATCCGCGAGACGCTGTATTCCAGCCTCAAGATGACGCGCAAGGCACTGGAGGCGCTGGGCCTGACGCCGGAGCAGGCGCGCGACCAGGTCGAGCGCTTCCGTCGCCAGGACGCGGAATTGATCAAGACGCAGTACCTGGTTTACGACGACGAGACGAAACTGGTGCAGACCACGCGCGAGGCGCTGGTCGATCTGGAGCGGCTGTTCGAGGCCGACGCCTCACCGCAGGCCGAGCGCGAACGCCTGCGCGATGCCAATGTGCCGCTGGCCGGCGAGGACTGAAAACCATGCCGTGGTCCGTCACGAGGCGCACACTGCACCTGCCGTCAACCGCGCACGGCGAGCGACGTTGCTTGCAGGCATGCCCATGACATCCAGCCCGGTCGTGATCCGTTTCGGTCGTCTCGGCGACACGATCCTGCTGCAGCCGCTGCTGCGCAAATTGCACTTGCGCCATGGCCGGCCGTGCCAGCTGCTGGCCTTGGGCGACTGGCCGGCGGTGCTGTACTCGGCGCAACCGGAAGTCGCCGGATGCATTCCCCTGCGCAGCCAGTACGGGCCGCTGTGGATGCGCCCGCAACGCTGGCGGGCGGCGCTGGCGTTGCGGCGCCTGCGCGAGTCGCCGTTCTACATTGCCGAGCCGGAGCTGCGCGCGCGCACCAAGGTGCGTCCGATGCTCGCGCTCGCGGGCGTACCGGCGGACCATTGCAGTTTCATCGAAGACCTCCCGCTGCAGGAAGGCGAACACTGGGTGGACTGGCTGCTGCGTTTCGGCGACAGCACCCCGGCCGCGTTCCGCACGACGATCGAATCGACACCGCGGCCGGTGCTGGCGGCACCTCAGCTGCAGGTCAGCGCGGCCGAGCGCAGCGACCGCGATGCGTGGCTGCGCGCGCAGGGCATGGGCGGGCGTCCGCTGGTGTTGTTGCAGGCGGCCAACAAGCGCACGGTGCGCTGGAATGGCGTGCGGCACGCCGACGACGACGAAAAATCCTGGCCGGCCGAACGCTGGGTCGCGCTGGCGCGCGCCATTGGCTACCGTCTGCCGGAGGCGCAAATCGTATTCTGCGGATCGTCCGCCGAGGCCGGTTATCTGGAAACGATCATGGCCGCGATGGATACCGCATCGCCCCGGATCACCGCCGCCGTGCTGCCGCTCGGGCGTCTGAAAGCGTTGCTGGAAATCGCTCACAGCATGGTATCGGTGGATACCGGTCCGGCCCATCTCGCCGCTTCGATGGGCTGTCCGTTGGTGGTGCTGTTCGGCGGTCGCTCGCTGCTGTTGTGGGCGCCGCGCAGCGCCGTCGGAAGTGCGGTGGTCACGATCGGCGGGCTGCCGGCGGTGCATCGGATCGACGAGATCGACACCGCGCAGGTGGTGGCCGCCTGGCGCGCGATGCCAGCGCGCACCGCGGCGCTGGCATCGGATTGCGCCGGTATATCCATCGTGGCGGCGGGTCAGTCGGCCGGTTGCGCCGGCTGACGCAAGGTCTGCCGCACGCTGGGAATCACGCCGGTTCGGGCGGCCAGTTCGTGCGCGATGTCGATATAGCCCAGCTGCCGCGCCACCTCGGCCGCGGTGCGGCCGAACGCGTCGGTGGCATTGCGGTCGGCGCCGCGTGACAGCAGCACGCGGGCCGGTGGCAGCAAGGCGTGCATGGCGCAGGCGTGCAGCGCGGTGACGCCGCGCTGGTCGGCGTGTTCGACCCTGGCGCCGGCGTCCAGCAACAGCGGTACCAGCGCGCCGATATGGGTGGCATCGCAGGCGCTGCCGGGACGCAGTTGCGCGCCCAGCAACAGCAGCAACGGCGTCTTGCCTTCGCTGTCGGCATGGTTGATGTCCGCGCCGCGCTTGAGCAGCGCATCGAACAGACGCCGCGCGCGCAGGCTGTCGTTGTGCTCGAAACCGAACTGGGCGGCGGCGTGCAGGGCGCTGCGGCCACCGGCATCCACCGCATTGACGTCGGCGCCCGCATCGAGCAGCTGTTCGGCGATGTCCGGATAACCCATCGCGGCGCCCACCATCAGCGCGGTGGCCTCATTCGGCAGGCGCTGATCGGCCTGGACCTGATGCTGCAGCAACAGGGCAACTAGGGCTTCGCGTCGCGCGGCAACGGCGGCGGCCAGCGCGGTCACGCCACTGCCCGCGGCCAATGCCGGATCGGCGCCGGCGTCGAGCAGGCAGGCGGCGATCTCGCGATGCCCGGCGCCGCAGGCACGCAGCAATGCCGTGGCGCCCTGGTCGTCGCGGGTGTCCACGGCAAAGCCCAGTTCAAGCAGGCGCTGCACCGTGGCCAGCGCACCGGCGGTCGCCGCGGCCGGTAGATCGCCGGGGCGCAGCGCGCGCTGCGGTCGCGGCCAGTCGCGCCAGTCCAGCCAGCGTTCGACCGCCGGGTGTTCCAGCGCCAGCCCCAGCGGCGTCTCGCCGTTCGCATCGGCCGTTTCCGGGTTGGCGCCATGGGCGATCAACGCTCGCACCAGCGGCAATGCCTGTGCGCCATGGTCGAGCGCGGCGAACAGCGGCGTACGGCCGTCGCGATCGCGCGTGTTCGGATCGCAGCCGCGACTCAGCAGCGCCTGCAGCAGTTCGGGCTGGGCATTGACCACGGCCAGATGCAGCGGCGTGCGCTCGCGCGCGTCCGGGCCGAACGGATCGGCGCCGCGTTCGAGCAGGTTGAGCGGCAGCGCCGCACCTTGCGCGGCACCGTTCAAGCGCGACAACGCCTGCGCCAGCAGGCCGGTACCGGCCGGACTGGCGCCGGCCTGCAGCAGATCGTCCAGCGCTTCGGTCGAATCCGGCAGCTGCTGCAGCAAGGCATCGAACAGGCGTCGGCCCAGCGGTGGCAGCGCGGGTGCGTCGCCGGTATCGGCGTCGTCGATGCGCGGTACTTCCAGCCGCGCTTCGGCATCGAGGCCGTGGTCGAGCAGCCAGCGGCGGGCGGCGGCCAAGCCGGGCGTGGCCAGTTCCAGATACAGCTGAGCCAGTTGCGGCTGCGGCCATTCGCGCACGCGCTCGGCAAAACCCGACACGATCGCCCAGTGGCCGAAACGCAACGCGTCGAGCAGATGCGTCGGCGTGTCGGCACCTTCGGCCAGCAGATCCTGGCTGAGGCTGGCTGGCAGCGGCGTGTCCGGATCGAGCAGGGCGACCAGATCCCAGCGGCCCGCGGCGGCGGCGTGATCGAGAGCGCTGCGACCATCGCTGCCGGGTGTCTTCGGTGCGGCGCCCAGCGCCAGCAGCGCGCGCACGGTTTCAGCGTGCGCATGCGGCGACTGGCAGGCCAGGGTCAGCGCATCGCGGCCATGGCTGTCGCGCGCGCCGGCGTCGGCCTTCGCCTCGGCCAGCAGTTGCACGATGCCGCCGGCCCCGGCACGTGCCGCTTCCATCAACGCGGTGCTGCCGTGCTGGTCGGCCAGCTTGACGTCGGCGCCGGCGGCGCACAGTGCGCGGGCGATCTGTTCGTGGCCTTCGGCGGCGGCGCTGAGCAAGGCATGCCGATGGCGCGCGTCGACCGCATTGACCGCGGCGCGATGCCTGAGCAGCAGCTTGATCCCCTCGACATCGTCGTCGGCGATGCCGGCAGCGGCGACCAGCGCCGGTTCGCCATCAGCCGGCGCCGGCTTGGCGCCGTGTTCCAGCAGAAATTTCGCCAGCGGCCAGTTGGCGGCACGGCAGGCGGCGGCCAGCGGGCTGAGGCCGGTCTGGTTCAGCGCGTTGATCGGCGCGGCCGCATCCAGCAGCATCGCTGCCACGCCGGCATCGGCGCTGAGTACGGCGCCGTGCAACGCGGTGTTGCCGTCGGCGTCGGTGGCCAGCGGACTGGCGCCATTGGCGAGCAGGGTGAGTACCGCTTCGGCGCGACCGTGCCAGCTGTCGCGGGTGGCGGCCAGCAGCGGGGTGATGCCGCCGCTGGCGCGATTCACATCGGCACCCTTCGCGATCAGCGCGCGCAGCAGGCGGGTATCCGGCAGCAGCGCGGCCAGCATCAGCACCGGACGCTGGTCGCGGTCGTCGGCGGCAGGCGCGGTGTCCGGGTCGGCGCCGGCTTCGACCAGCGCCAGCGCGCGTTCGATGTCGCCGCCGCGGGTGGCGGCCAGCAGCGCTGCGGCCTGCTCGGGCGTGCCGGCGGTGCGCTCCTGCACGCTCAGCACCGGATGCGACACCGGAGTGGCGACGCGCCCGTCAACATCGCTGCGCCGGCGTGGCTGATGCGGTTCGCACAGCAGCGCGCGCAATGTGCGGTTGGCAATGAGCAGGCAGCCGAGCGGCAGCAGCACCACGCCGTAGATCGCCAGTGCGGCGATGCGCGGTTCGGGCGGCAGCACGCCGTACAGCCCGGTCAGCGCGATCGCGCCGAACGCCAGCAGCAGCAGCGAGAGTGCGGCCGGCAGGAAGTGGCTGAAGAAACGTTCCTCATGCGACAGGTGACGACCGAACGCGATGCTGCGCAAGGTGGCGGTGAAGATCCACGAACCATCGCGCTGGCGCGGATACGCGTCGTCCCACACGAACACCAGCCCGAACGCCGGCCACAGCCGCCACAACGCCGCCAGCGCCAGCACCAGTGCCGCGGCCAGGATCAGCGTCGCACTGAGGCTGGGCGCCTGGCTCAACTGCAGCATAGGCCAGGCGACCAACACGAACACCAGCACGGTGTAACCGGTGAACATCACCAGGTGCGCGGCGCCACGGCGCAGCACGGTGCGGCCGAAATGCGGTTCCGGGTCGAAACCGATCGCATGGCAGATCGCCGCCATGGTCAGCGCGTTCGCCAGCAGCAGCGGGATCAGGGTCAGGGGATGGGTGGCCAGTCCGGCGACCGCGACGGCAAGCAGGCCGGGAATGAACCACGCGAGAGCTTGCATGAGCGGGGGGCGGCGACGCGATTTGGGCTGGGTCATGGCGACAGTATAGAAATCGTTGGATGGCCAGACGGTAACCAAGTGTTAACGCCGGCGACATGATGTGCGATTCAATCCTCCCGATCGTCCTGCGGCGAATGCGTGTAAGGAAGGTGGTTGGCGGCAGCCAGGGTTTCCTGCGGTGGCAGCTGCAGATGCCAGCCCTGGGTGCGCAGATGGTCAAGCACCTGTTCGGTGTCTTCGACCGGCAGCTTGCGCTGTTCGTCCAGGTGCACCTCCATCACGAAACGCAACTCGCCCAGCAACAGCACCAGCGACTCCGGCAGCACGTCGAACGCATCGCGTTGCGCCAGCCACAGGAAACTGTCGAGCTTGCGCAGACTGGCGTAGACAAAACACTGCATGGCAACTCCTGCGGGAGAACGTGGGGTAGCGAAGCACCTTCCCTGGGGATCGTTGAGGGTAGCAGCGCGGCCGGCCGCCTGCCCGTCGGGCGGCGGGAGTCGCAGGATTCAAACGACAGAACAAGGTGCTGCAAGACGCCTGTGGCATTTGCGCCCGTTCGTTAGTTAAATGTTGCGACTGCACTTGCAACGCCTTGGGCTAGCGGGCAAAGTGCGCCGCAGGGGCTTCAAACGCACGTATGAATTCTGGCTTTGTCGCCGCGCCCGCTATTTACCCGAGTCGCACCACAATAAGCAGGAGCAAGCGATGCACATCTCTTTCCATTCTTTCAAGGGCGCCACCCGTCCGCTGGCACTCGCCGCATTGAGCGTGGCCATCGTCGGCGCCCTGTTTGCACCGGGCACGGCCAGCGCCAGCGCGTTCCAGCTGAAGGAAAACAGCGCCAAGGGCCTGGGGCGTGCCTATGCCGGCTCCGCCACGGCCGGTGGCGATGCCTCGGTGGTGGCGAACAACCCTGCCGCCATGACCGAACTGGATGGCACCTATCTCCAGGCCGACGTCACGGCCATCAACTTCAGTGCCAAGTTCGACGGCAGCGCGCACGACGTGCTGGGTCGCCCGATCAGCGGCGGCAACGGTGGCGACGCCGGTACCACACTGCCGGTGCCGGCGCTGTTCCTCACGTCCAAGGTGTCGGACAAGCTGCACCTCGGCTTCGGCTTCTCGGTGCCGTTCGGTTTCCAGACCGAATACGACCGTGACTGGGTCGGCCGTTACAACGGCGTCAAGTCCAAGTTCCAGTCGCTCGATGCGACGCTCTCGGCCTCGTACGACGTGACCGACGACTTCGCCGTGGGCGTCAGCGCGATTGCGCAGCGCACGTCGGCCGAGCTGAGCAGTGCGATCAACTTCAACGCGGTGGGCCTGGGTATCCAGCAGGGCATCGGGGCGAAGACCGCCGCGGGCGTGGCACAGATCCAGGCCGCCGCCGCCGCGGGCCAGATCACGCCGCAGCAAGCGGGTGCGCTGATTCAGCAGGCGGTGGCCCAGGGCCAGGCGGCCGCCGCCGGTGTGGCAGCGGTGACTCCGCAGGGCGTTGACGGCTTTGCCCGGATCAAGGGTGACGACTGGGGTTACGG
>JBEPVP010000104.1:0-12836 GCA_041690935.1 Rhodanobacter sp. | reverse complement strand
CGGCACCAGCGCGCGACGATCGCTCTTGAACTTCAACCCGGCGAACCAGGTTTCGCCGACCAGATAGGCCACCGGCAAACGTTCGCTGACGCGGCGCTCGATCAACGCCAGCACGTTCGCGCGCTCGCCCGCGGTGAGCCGGCCCGCGCCGTACGCCGGCGGAATATCCGGCGGCAGGTGCAGGCTGGCCAGGATCAGGTGTGTGGCTTCGTCGATCGGGTTGTCGTGGCTGTGTCCGAAGGTCAGCCCGGCGGCCGAAAAGCGACTGGCGCCATAACGGATGAAGTCGATGATGGTGGCGAGTTCGGCAGTCACGGCGATCCAGGAATACAGCGGAATGGCCGGCGATTATAAGGCCTGAAGCGGCCGCCACCGCTTATACTGGGCGGATGACTTTCAACGTATTCCTGCAGTACATCCTGCCGCACCGCCTGCTGTCCCGGGTGGTCTACTGGGCCACGCGCTGGACGTTCGCGCCGTGGAAGAACTGGCTGATCGGCACCATCGTGCGCAACTACCAGGTGAACATGGCCGAGGCTGCGCAGCCCGATGCGCTGGCCTACCAGCACTTCAATGCGTTCTTCACGCGCAAGCTGCGCGCCGACGCGCGCCGCGCCGATGCCGATCCGGCCGCCCTGCTGAGCCCCGCCGATGGCCGCATCAGCCAATCGGGCGCGATCGTCGACGGCCGCATCTTCCAGGCCAAGGGGCAGGAGTACACCGCGGCCGAACTGCTGGGTGGCGACGAAGCCGCCGCCGCGCCGTACCGCAACGGCCGCTTCGTCACCGTCTACCTGTCACCGCGCGACTACCACCGCGTGCACATGCCGCTGAAAGGCACGCTTAAGGAAACCGTGCACGTGCCCGGGCGCATCTTCAGCGTGGCGCCGTTCGCGGTGGCGGCGATCCCGCGGCTGTTCGCGCGCAACGAGCGGCTGGTCTGCCACTTCGAGGGCGCGCACGGCCCGTTCGTGGTGGTGATGGTGGGCGCGATTCTGGTCTCGTCGGTGGCCACCGTGTGGGATGGCCTGGTGATCCCGCCGTACGCCGCGTCGATCCGGCGCAAATCGTTCGTCGGCCAGGACATCACGCTGGAACGCTTCGCCGAGATGGCCCGCTTCAACATGGGCTCCACCGTGCTCGTGCTGCTGCCCGCGGGCATGGCCACGCTGGATTCCCTGCAACCGCAGCAGGCAGTGCTGGTCGGCCAGCGGCTCGGCCACGGCTGAAAAGCCAATCGCCACCGGCGCCCCGCATGCATCCTCGACGGCCGGATAACTGACGCCATGCGTCATTTTGTGACGCTCTAGGCGCAATGGCCGTGATCGCTTCGCTACGCTTCCCAGCGCTGCCGAATTCAAGCGTCGAGGGGACTCATGCAACTACTCACACCATTTTTCGTGATGATGCGCGCGCGCCAGCTGGGCCGCCAATTCCGCGATATCGAGCGCAGCGTGCGGGCCTTATCCAGACGCAATTGTGAACGCCTGAGCACGCTCACCTTGCGCGAGATCGGCCAGGCCTCGCGCAGCGATTTTCCGCATCTGTACGGCACCGCACCGGAAGCGCGCTATCTGCCCTGGGGTCAGGGCACCGACGCAGGTTACGGGCGCGCCTGCTCGAACAATGCCGAGGTGGCGCTGCGCGGCATCGCGTTATGGCTGGCGGTGGCCTACCACGAAACCAAGAACTCCACGCACGCCAGCCTGCAGCCGCAGCATCGGCAGCTGATGCAGCTGCTGCGCGAACTGAAGGAAGTCCACCGCAGCGGCAACACCGTCGACAGCTGGATGCAGGAAAGCGCGGTGGCCTGAGTACAACCGACCGACCTGGGCGCTACATTCGCATCATCGAAATGCGCCGCCTCAGCGGCGGGTAAGTATCCATCGGCAAAGCCGGGGGCTTTAGTTGCGTGAGCCGCTCGAAGCGGCTGGGGCGGGGTCGCGAATGCGGCCCCTCTGGTGGGGCCACCCTACGGTGGCCGGCCTACCCCGGTAGCTGCAGCTGTTCCAAACATTGATCTTCTGCCTCTTGATTGCGGATGTACGCTCGGATCACTTGCTCGTCCCGTCCCACGGTCGAGACGAAATATCTTCGCGCCCAGAAGCTCTGCCCCACAAAGTTGCGTTTGCGCTCTCCGTAGACACGCGCCAGATGGACCGCGCTCTTTCCCTTGATGAAACCGACCACCTTTGACACCGCATACTTCGGGGGAACTTCCTTGGTGTTTAGTCTGTAGCAACTCGCCCTGACTTTCGCCGGACACGGGAGCTTCGGCGACTGTTCGATGGGAACGTCTGCTTGGCACCAACAGGTTATGCTTGGGTACTTGATCAACGCCGCGTGGCGTCAATCAGGCAGCGCCAGCGGACGGCAGTTGCCTGCTACCTCAGACAGACGCCGGTGCCCACTCGATGCCGATAGCCAACCCTGCTACCCGACACACCACCTCCGCGCCGATCGATATCGCGCAACGCCCGTTGCGCGTACTGCTGGTGGAGGATGACCCGGAAACCCGCGATGAAATCCTGGTACCTGGCTTGCGCAACTACGGCATCGATGCCGTCGGTGCCGATTGTGCGGCGACGGCAGACCTGCTTTTGCGCAAAAACACCTTCGACATTGTGGTACTCGATGTCGGTTTGCCTGATGAAAACGGCTTCAGTGTGGCCCGGCGATTGCGCGCCGGTTCGTCGACCGGCATCGTCATGCTCACCGGGCATACCGAGAATCCGGACCGAGTGCGCGGCCTGAGCGAAGGCGCGGATGCCTACCTGACCAAGCCGGTGGCGCTGGACGTACTGGTTGCCACCCTGCGCAGTCTGGGACGGCGCCTGCTGACGGCGGTACCGCCGCAAACATGGCAACTGACGGCGGACGGCTGGTGTCTGCTGTCGCCCCGGGGCGACAGCATCGCCTTGACCCTGCCGGAACGGCGCATCCTGGGCCGACTGATGACGGGCGATGACGAACCGGTTTCCCGTGACGTACTGATCGCCATGCTCACCGAAGACACTTTCGACTTTGATCCGCACCGACTTGAAATGTTTGTCTATCGCCTGCGCTGCAAGGTAGCGGAGAGCTGCGGCGAAACCTTGCCGCTACGCGCGGTACGCGGTGTCGGTTACGTGCTGACCCGCTGAGTCCGATAGGCGGCAGCGCGCACCCGCTGCAGCAGAGCCGATGGCGCAAACGGCTTGGGCAGTCGCTCGATGTCGGCACCGATCTGCTGCAGTTCGGCGGCATCGACACCGGTATAGGCCGAAATCAGGATGATCGGTACATGCGGCAACCGCGCATGCAGACGCCGCAGCAAATCAGCGCCGTCCACGTCGGGCATACGGTAATCGCTGACCAGCACCTGCAAGGAATCAGCGGCCTGCCCGGCCAACCGCAAGGCATCTTCAGCATTGCCCGCGCCCAGCGCCACGCAGCCACCGTCGTCCAGCGCAGCGAGCAGCAATTCACGCAGATCGTCGTCGTCCTCCACCAGCAGTACGCACACCGGGCCGGCATATTCCGGTGGCGTGGCCTCAGCCCGGCTCAGCGGCAGCCGAATACGAAATGTGGTGCCCTGCCCCGGCGCACTCTGCACCGCGACATTGCCGCCACTGGCCTCCAGTAACTCGCGTACCACGGCCAGTCCAAGGCCAGTGCCGCTGTCGGCCGATTTGGTGGTGTAGAACGGCTCGAAGATGCGTGCGCAAACCTGTTCGCTCATGCCATGGCCGTTGTCGCGCAGCACGATTTCCACCATGTCGCCAGCGGCTTGCATCTGCGTCTCGAAGTGGCCATTCACCGGCATCGCATCGCGTGCATTGGCGGCTATGTTGAGCATCATCAATTCGAACTGGCCGCGATCGAAACACACCGGCAACGGCACGGCGGCATAGTCGATGTCGATGCGCACAGCGGCACCGAACAACTGCCGCAGCATGGGTGCCAGCTCGCGCATGGCCGCGCTGGCATCAAACACTTCGGCTCGGGTCACATCGCGCCGGCTGAAACTCAGCAACTTGCGGCTCACCGCCGTACCACGCCGCGCGGCCGCGGAGACGCCAAGCAATGCCTTGCGCAGCGCGCCGACCTCGGTCGTGGTCTTTTCGCGTTCGGCATAACCCACGATGACGCCGAGGATATTGTTGAAGTCATGCGCCACGCCGCCGGCGAGGCGGCCAATCGCTTCCATTTTCTGCGCGTGAATGAGTCCCTCCTGCACCCGCTCGCGTTCGATCATCTCGCGATGCAGCGAGGCATTGGCCGTGGCCAGCGCCTGCGACATCCGCCGCGACTCGGCCAGACTGTTACGCAACGCCGCCACGCAGCGGTCGATCACCATCGTTATCGCAAAGTAGCTCATGGTGATCGACGGCACGTTGGCCATGCCCAGCCACGGGCGCGGATAGGACCTGGCTGTCAAATCCACCACATCGACAATGCCGCCGGCAGTGAAGATCGCCAGCAACAGGACGAAGATCGTCCACAAGGCGCGCCGCCCCAGCACCAGACCGCCCAGCACCACGGTCAGCACCGGATACGTCTGATCCAGCAGCTGGCGGGTCATGCCGCTGGCCAGGTACCCCGCCAGCAGCGCCAGCAGCATCGCACCGACGAACAACTGCACCGCCTGACGCAATCGGCCACGCCGGATCATGGCGAAACAGATCCATGCCATCAGCGTGATCAACACATCGTTGGCGATATCGACACCGCGGCCAGGCCGGATCGGCGAGCCGACCAGCATCAGGTGATAGAACCAGTTCGGCGGCAAGGTGAGGCCGATAAACAGGAACAGCAGTTGCAGCACGGGCGCATGGCGCCGTTCGATCTCGTCTTCAACCGGCACCCGGCGTAGCCATTCGAACACCCGGCGTCGCAAATTCGCCGTCATGTGCAGCGTGCCTCCCGGGCTTGTGAACGAGCGTGAGCGTCAGTGTGGCAGCGTGCGTGATCCGCAAACCGCGGCGTCCTATAACTCTGACAGATCGGACTTCATTCCGTAACGCGCCGTCCATCGCGCCGCAGCAATTCAAGGGTTGCAACGAGGCTGGGAGTCGGCAACCACACAACCATCGTTATCGTCATCGTGAGGGGAGAATGTTTTGAACAAGACTTACAGCAAAGTATGGAATGCATCTCGTGGCTGCCTGGTAGTGGCCTCCGAGCTGGCGTCTTCCCATGGGGGGCGGGTCGTTCGCCGCACGCTTGCCGTGATGCTGGCCGCCACGCTCGCTGCGCCACAAGCCGGCATCGCGGCCGAGCAGGCGCACAAGGCCCGGGCAGCGTCGCCGTCGGTTGCCAAAACCGTGACGCCCGCCACCGTCAACGCCAACGCCAGCCATTACTTCGACGCCAATGGCAACGACGACGGCAGCGAGGACGCCGATGCCTCCGGCGATCACGCCGTGGCCGCAGGGGCATCCAGTGCCGCCACCGGCATCGACAGCGTCGCCATGGGCCATGCCAGTGCGGCGTTCGGTGACGGCAGTGTCGCTGTGGGTGCCTACAGCGGTGCGTTTGGTACGGGCGCTTCCGCCTTCGGCGCATTGAGCACCGCCAGCAGTGACTACGCCACCGCTCTTGGCTACGCCACCAGCGCCAATGGCGAATCGTCCGTGGCACTGGGCAGCAGCATCTGGCTGCCCGATCCGGAGGATCAGCAAACCTTGCGCGAAGTTCAGACCTCGGCCAATGGCGCCGGTGCCACAGCCATCGGCCCGGGCGCGATTGCCAATGCCGGCTTCAGTTTCGCGGCGGGCGCCGGGGCATTGACCGAGGGCGATCAGAGCATCGCCGTCGGTTTGGATGCCCGCGCACTCGGTAACGCCTCGACCCTGGTCGGCGCTTACGGCTACACCGATGGGCTCTTTTCATCGGCCTATGGCTATCACGCTCACGCCGACGGCGAGGATGCCACCGCGCTCGGCGCGGCCACCAAAGCCATCGGTTATGCGACCACCGCCGTGGGTGGCTTTGCCGCGGCAACCGCGGATGGCGCCACCGCGATTGGCAACAACGCCCAAGCCTCCGCCGAGCGCGCGACCGCGTTAGGCAACAACAGCTTCGCCTCTGGCTACATCTCCACGGCATTGGGTAATGGCGCCTATGCCTACGGCGAAAAATCCATTGCCACGGGCTTTCTTTCGGAGGCCCGTGGCACCGGCAGCATCGCCCTGGGCAGTGGCGCGCAGACGGGTGGCCAACGTCCGTCACCCCCGGGTGATGGCGGTGGTGGCCCGTGCTGGATCTGCGGCGAATCGACCGGACCTCGCAGCAACGCTCTCGACAGCACTGAAACCGCCGACTACGCCGTGGCCATCGGTCAGAAGGCGCAGGCGTTTGGCGTCGGCGGGCTCTCACTGGGTTACTACAGCCAGGTGCTCGGCGAGAACAGTGTGGCGCTGGGGGCTGGATCAGTCGCCGATCGTGACAACGTGGTGTCGGTCGGCGCAGCGTCCGCCTGGACCAACCGCGACGGCACTACACATGCGGCCTTCGATCGCCAGATCATCAACGTGGCCGCCGGCACGGAAGATACCGATGCCGTGAACCTCGCCCAGCTCAAGCAAGCCACCAACGGCCTCTCCGACGGTATCGCCAGTGCGGTGAGCTATGACGGCATGGACAAGAGCAAGGTCAGTCTTGCCGGTAGCAGCGGCACCACCCTCAGCAACGTCAAATCGGGTGCACTCGATGCCCGCAGCATGGAAGCTGTCAACGGCGCACAGTTGTTTGTCGTCGGCGACGCGATGGCACGTGCGCTTGGTGGTGGCGCGGCGATGGGCCCGGCCGGTATCGCCGGCCCCAGCTACATGATCCGCGGTGGTGCTTACGACAATGTTGGCGGCGCACTCGGCGCGCTCGACAGCGCGCTTGGTGGCGCACTGAACAGCATCGCCGGCCTGCAAGACCGCATCGGCAAAGTGGAACAAGGCCCCGGGAAACCCGGCATTCCGAGCGGCACGGGCAACGGCGTGGCGATCGGCGATGGCAGTCATGCGCAGGACGGTCGCGACACCGCCATCGGCAAGGGCGCCACCATCGGCGCCGACAACGGCACGGCCCTGGGCGCTGGCGCCACCATCAGCAGCGCGGCCACCAGTGCCGTCGCGATCGGTGCCGACAGCAGTGTCACCGCCAAGTCCGGCACCGCGATTGGCCAGGATGCCTCGGCCACTGCGGAGGGCGCCGTTGCGCTGGGTCAGGGCTCGGTTGCCAACCGCGTCAATAGCGTCTCGGTGGGCTCGGTCGGTAACGAGCGGCAGGTCACCAACGTCGCCGCCGGCACCGCGCAAACCGATGCGGTGAACAAGGGACAACTCGATGTCGGCGTGCAGCAAGCGATCGACCAAGGCAAGGTCTACGCCGATGCCGGCGACAAGCAGGCGCTCAACAACGCCAAAAGCTATACCGATCAGAAGTTCTCGCAGGCACTGAGCAAGTCCGACCTCGACAGTTTCCGTGGTCAGGTCGACGACCGCTTCCGCAAACAGGACGGCCGACTGGACCGCCTCGGCGCACTCGGGGCCGCCAGCACGCAGATGGCGATCAACGCCGGCGGTGTCACCAGCCCGCGCGGTCGTCTGGCCGTCGGTGCCGGCGTGCAGAACGGCCAGAGTGCGATCGCGGTGGGTTACGCCACGCCGATCGGCGAGCGCGCCCGAGTCAGCATCGGCGGTGCCTTCAGCGGCTCGGAAAACTCCGCCGGCATCGGTTTCGGCGTGGATCTGTAATGCACGCGCCCCCTCTTCCTTCCACGACGCAGCTCACCCATCCGGAGCGACACATGAATTCGATCAGCCACACTCTCCGCCGTGGCGCTCTGGCCTTGGCACTCGCATTGGCCTTGGCAGGCACCGCGCACGCTGCTACCGCCACACTCAACAGCAGTGCCATGACAGCCAGCGGTAGTTACGACCGTTTCATCATCACCTACCGAGCTGGCAGCAAGGAACAACGCAGCCACACAGCCACCATACAAAATGTGGCGGCTGCGCTCGGTCGCGCTGGTCTGGTCTACGCTGCCATTGGCACCTCCACCAAGCCGACCACAATCAGCTATCAGCGCAAACTTGCCATCGGTGCCGAACTGGTACGCACATCACGCAAGCTCAAACTGGCCGAAGCCCGTGCACTGATGCAGCAGCTGGCCACCGATCCGGCCGTCGCCCACGTCGAGCCGGACGTGCTGATGCATGCGCTGCGCGACATCAAGGCCAGCGGCCCCATACAAACGGCCACGGCTACTCCGGATGACCCGCTCTACACGAAATACCAATGGCATTTCTCCAACCCGATCGGCGGCATCAACGCGCCCGCGGCGTGGGAACTGGCCGATGGCAACGGCATCACGGTGGCCGTACTCGACACTGGCATCACCCATCACCCGGATCTTGACCTCACGCTGGCCGACGCCGGTTACGACTTCCTGTCCGGTGCGCAGCAGTCCGGGCGCGACAGCGACGGCCGTGTTGCCGGCGCCTGGGATACCGGCGACTGGACCACCACCGAGCCCTGGCTTTCCGCCTGCACCGACGGCAATCACCCGCCGGAGGACAGTACCTGGCACGGCACCCATGTCAGCGGCACCATCAGCGAACTGAGCAACAACGGCGTGGGCATGGCCGGCGTGGCGTCCCGCGCCAGGGTATTGCCGGTACGCGTGCTCGGCCATTGCGGTGGTTACACCTCGGACATCGCCGACGCGATCGTCTGGGCCTCGGGCGGCCACGTCGACGGCGTGCCGGACAACCAGCATCCCGCGCAGGTGATCAACATGAGCCTCGGCGGCCAAGGCAGCTGCACCGCTGACGATGTCACCGGCACCGCGATCGCCGGTGCGCTCAGCCGCAACACCACGGTGGTGGTTGCCGCCGGCAACGACAATATGGATAGCCGCTCTACCACACCGGCAAGTTGCCCCGGCGTGATCTCGGTAGGCGCCACCGGCATTACCGGCAAGCGTGCGTTCTATTCCAATTTCGGCAGCAAGGTGACGATTGCGGCGCCGGGTGGTGGCGTATTCAAGAATGATAGCTCCAGCGGTGAGCAGGCCAATCCGGAAGGTTTCGTCTGGTCGGCGATCAACAAGGGCACGACCTCACCTGGTGATGCGGGTTATGGCGGCATGGCTGGCACCTCGCAAGCCACGCCGCATGTGACGGGAACCGTCGCGCTCATTCTGGGCGCGGTCAAGGACGCCGGTCTGGGCACGCCCTCACCGGCGCAGATCCGTTCCTTGCTGACCGGTACCACGCGTCATTTTCCGATCAAGCCCGACCAGTTGATAGGTGCCGGTATCGTCGACGCCGCCGCCGCGGTGAATCAGGCGCTCGGTCATGGCGGTGAGGAGACGCCCATCCCGCTGCTGCGCGGCGTAGCCGCGACCGGTTTGTATGGCCTGTACGGCGACAGCAAGCTGTTCACGCTTGAGCTACCGGCCAGCACCAAAAACCTCAACTTGCGCAGCATGGGCGGAACCGGCGATGTGACCATGCTGGTCAAGGCCGGCAGCGCACCCAAGGCGGATGGCAGCGATGCGGACTTCAGCTCCGCCCATCGCGGCAATGCCGAAGTCGTGATGATCTCCAAACCGCAGGCTGTCACCTATTACGTGCGCATCGTCGGCGTGGCGGACTTTGCCAATGTGTCGGTGCTGGGCAATTACAGCCAGCCATGAGAAACGCCCTGCCCCTGCACGATGCAGGGGCAGGTTGCATGTTCAGCGGCAAACCGGCAATTTCAGCACCTTGCCGACCCCGATGTGCTGGTGCTTGAGTCCATTCATCTCGGCAACCTCCTGCACGCTGGAGCAATGCAGTTTGCGCACGATGCTGATCAGCGAATCGCCCCGACGCACCTTGTAGCGACTCTCGCTCGCCCGCACCGGCGGCGCCACCGGCGTGGTCACCACGGGGACGACGGCGTGATGCAGGTCACCGGCCAGGATCGGCCATGGACCATCGACGCAGCGCGCTGCATAGGCGCTCTCAAGGCTCTTCGGCAACGCCAGTTGCGCACCCACCGGCTGGGTCACTTGCGGGTCCAGCTTCGGGTTGAGATTGCGCAAGGTGCGAAACCAGCCGTCGCTCATGCCGCCGGCCGAACCCAGGCACACGGTCAGTTCGGACAGCGAGGCCGGTCGTTTCAGGATGACCGAGCCGGGCGCGCCGTCGATCTTCGGGAAATGCAGGTTGTAGCTTTCCGGATGCAGGAACAACCACGCCGCCGCGAGTACCGAGGGCACGTAGTCGCGGGTTTCCTGGGGAAGCGCGTCGTAGATACGCGGATCGTAGAAGCTCACCGAGGTGTCGTCGCCGACCAGCCGGCGCATGCGTCCCTCGCCGGTGTTGTAGGCGCCGATGGTGAGTTCGAGATTGTTGTTGAATTTGCGCAGTTGCTCGTTGAGGTATTCGGCATTGGCGCGGGCCGATGCCGACGGATCGAAGCGCGTGTCAAAGCCATTGTCGGTACCCAGGCCAAAACGCATGCCGGTGGCGTACATGAACTGCAACGGTCCGGCCGCGCCCGAGCGCGACGTCGCATGCACCTTGCCGCCGGATTCCTTCGCCACCATGCCGAACAGCAGCGCCTCGGGCAGGTCCGCCTTCTCGTATGGCGGCCACATCTGGAAGCGCATGTGCTCGTAGTTGATGTACGCATCCATCAACTGCGGACGCCACTGGGTCAGCCACACTTCCAGTGCGGCCTTGACCGGCCCGTTCATCGCGATCAGCTCGGACAGCTTCTGCCCGTGCAGCAAGGTCACGCTGCGCTGCGCCTGCGGCAGGCTGGCCGCACCGGTCTTGCCCGCGGCCAGCACCGCCTGCGACGCGTCGACGTCGCCATTCAGATCCTGGTCGCCGCCGAAATCACCGTCCTTCAAGCGCAACATGTGGTCGAACACCGAGAAGAACCGCTGCGGATCGCAACCCGCCGTGTTGCCACAGAGCGCCGCGGTTTTCTTCAGCTGGTCCAGCGCACGGCTCAGCGTCAACTGCGACGCCTGCAGGTCGCCCGCACGCGACTGCTGCAAGGCGGTCTCGTAATTCTTGCTGGCCTGGTCAAGCTGGCTGTAGAGCGCATTCACCGACGCCGATGACCGGGTGCCACCGCCGCTGGCGCAGGCACTGAGCAGGACAAACGCCACGGCAAGCGGTGCCAGGCGCATGAAACGAACCACGGAACGCAACACCATCACGAACTTCACCTGCAAAAAAGACCCACCATAGCTGGCGTGGCGTTTCGACTCAACGCAACGGCGGCATGCCGCGACCGTGCCGGCGTCTGGCTACAATCGCTCGACTCCCAATGGACGGAACGCCATGACTGACATCCTGATCGGCCGCAACGACAGTGCCAGCGTCAATCTCGATCCGCACTACGGCAACCGCCACGGCATGATCGCCGGCGCCACCGGCACCGGCAAATCGGTCTCGCTGATGGTGCTGGCCGAGGGCTTTTCAAAGCTCGGCGTGCCGTGTTTCCTGGCCGATGCCAAGGGCGACCTGGCCGGCCTGGCGATAGCCGCCGGCGAGCCGGGCGACAAGCTCAAGGCGCGCCTGGCCACGCTCAAGCTCACCGACTGGAAGGCGCAGGCCAATCCGGTGGTGTTCTGGGACATCTACGGCAAGCTCGGTCACCCGGTGCGCGCCACCATCAGCGAAATGGGCCCAACCCTGCTCGGCCGCGTTCTGGAGTTGAACGACACTCAGGAAGGCGTGCTGGAAGTGATCTTCAAGGCCGCCGACGACCAGGGCTGGCTGCTGCTCGACCTGGCCGACATGCGTGCCCTGCTCTCCTATGCCGCCGACAACGCCAAGGACCTCTCGACCCACTACGGCCTGATCAGCACCACCAGCATCGCGGCGATCCAGCGCGCGATCCTGAAACTCGAGAGCGACGGCGCCGACCAGTTCTTCGGCGAGCCAGCGCTGGAACTGGCCGACCTGATGCGCCAGGACATGAGCGGCCACGGCATCATCAACGTGCTCGCCGCCGACCAGTTGATCCTGAAGCCGCGGCTGTATTCCACCTTCCTGCTGTGGCTGCTGTCCGAACTGTTCGAGCAGCTGCCCGAAGTCGGCGACCTCGACCAGCCGAAGATGGTGTTCTTCTTCGACGAGGCACATCTGCTGTTCGACGACGCGTCGCCGGCCTTGCTGCAGCGGGTCGAGCAAGTGGTGCGGCTGATCCGCTCCAAGGGCGTCGGCGTGTACTTCTGCTCGCAAAATCCCGACGACGTGCCCGGCGTGATCCTCGGCCAGCTCGGCAACCGCATCCAGCACGCGCTGCGCGCATTCACCCCGCGCGACCAGAAGGCGGTCAGGGCGGCAGCCGAAACCTTCGTCGCCAATCCGAAACTCGACGTCGTCGATGCGATCACCAGGCTGGCCGTGGGCGAGGCACTGGCCTCCACGCTGGCCAACGGCGGCGTGCCCACGCCGGTCGAACAGGTGCTGGTGACCACGCCATGCTGCCGCATCGGCGCGATCACCGACGCCGAACGCGCCACCATTCGCCAACGCTCACCGGTCGGCCCGAAATACGACACCACCGTCAATCGCGAATCGGCCGCCGAGATGCTGGCCAAGCGCGCCGACGACAAGGCCGCTGACGCCATCACCGTGGCCGCCGGCGCAGCCGGAAAGACTGCGGGCGAAGATCCCGCCGCCGGCTCGACGTGGGGTGGCGCCGTGCACGATGCCTTGTTCGGCACCAAGCGCCGCCAGGGCATGATCGAGACGATGGGCAAGCAGATGGTGCGCACCGCCGGCAGCCAGCTGGGTCGGCAGATCCTGCGCGGCGTGCTGGGCGGCATCTTCGGCGGCAAGCGC
>JBEPVP010000103.1:0-12982 GCA_041690935.1 Rhodanobacter sp. | reverse complement strand
TGGCTCGTTCACCCCACGCCTCACCGTGGCTCGACCCACAGCAACAGGCCTTGCCGGCGCACCACGCGTACCTGGGCACCGGCTGGCAACATGGCAGCACAGCGCACGCGCCAGCGCTCGCCACGCACCATGACCCACGCCTCGCCGCCAGCGCTCACCGGCTCCAGCAATTCGCCGATATCCATCAACATCGCCGCGTCGCCGGTAACCTGGCGCGCGCGTCGCGAACGGAACACCAGCCATACGATCAGCGCCAGCAAGGAAGCCGCACCCACGGCGATGCCAGCAATGACCCCGAGATTGACGCCGTAGCCAGGCACGCCGGTATTCATCAGCATCACCGAACCGACCACGAACGAAACCAGCCCGCCGGCACCGAGCGCGCCCACGCTGGGGTTGACCGCCTCGGCCACCAGCAGACCCACGCCCAGCGCCATCAAGGCCAGTCCCGCGTAGTTCACTGGTAACAGTTGCAGCGCGTACAAGCCGACCAGCAGGCAGATGCCGCCGACAATGCCGGGAAGCATCGCACCGGGATGCAGCGCTTCCAGCAGCAGTCCGAAAATGCCGGCGAGCAGCAGCAGGTAGGCGATGGTGGGGTTGGTGATGATGGCCAGGAAACGCGTGCGCGCGCCCGCTGCGTAATTGCGTACGGATGCACCCTTGAGATGCAACGTGATGCTGCGATCACCCACTTGCACGCTGCGGCCATCCGCTTTGGCCAGCAGGTCGGCAACATCCACCGCCACGAAATCGATCACATGCTGCTGTGCCGCTTCGCTGGCGGTCAGCGTGGCGGCGCCGCGTACCGCCTGCTCGGCCCATGGCGCATTGCGCCCGCGCAGCTGCGCCAGCGAGCGGATGTAGGCGATCGAATCATTCAACACCTTGTGCGACTCGGCATCGGCGCCTTCGCCCGGGTTGTCCTTCGCCGATGAGCTTGCCGCCGCCGGCTTGTCATGCGCCTCCGGCATCGGCGTAATGCCGCCCAGCTGCACCGGCGTCGCGGCGCCCAGATGCGTGGCCGGTGCCATCGCGGCAATCTGCCCGGCATACAGGATGTACGTGCCGGCCGAGGCCGCCCGCGCGCCGCCGGGCGCGACATACACCAGTAACGGCAGCTTGCACGCCAGCATGCTGGCGATGATCTGGCGCATCGAGTCGTTCAGACCGCCGGGCGTGTCCAGCCGCAACACGATCGCCACGGCACCATCGGCCGCGGCGCGGCGCGAGGCATCGTCGAAATACTCGGCGGCGGCCGGGCCGATCGGGCCCTCCAGCGCAAGCTGCGCCACCATGCCGGCGTTCGCCGCGCGTCCGGCGGCCACCGGCGCGGCCGCGACGGCCAGCTGCATCGGCACCATCAAGAGCGCTGCCACCCAGACCCGCCGTAGCCAACCCATCACCCCGGCCTCCACACAATCAGCGACGATGTCGCCACTGTAGCGCGACGCGTGTTCAGAAACCGATCGCCACCACACGACGCGGGAACGGCGGCGAATGCACAATAGGCGCAGACCGCCGACAGGAACCAGCCATGCCAAAGATCGATGTCTCCAAGGTCGTCGAACGCCGGGGTTCGGACTATCCCGCGCCCTACGCGGAACCCGTCAGCGCGCGCGTCCGGCAGGCGCTGGGCCGTGCTGGGGGCCTGACCGATGTCGGCGTCAACCTGATGCACCTGCCGCCGGGCGCATGGTCGAGCCAGCGCCACTGGCACACCCGCGAGGAGGAATTCGTGTACATCCTCTCCGGCGAGCTGACCCTGCTGACCGATGCCGGCGAGCAGCAGCTGCGCGCCGGCGAGTGCGCGGCGTTCCCGAAGAACGCCCCTGACGGCCATCACATGATCAACCGCAGCGGACAGATGGCCGTCTATCTCGATATCGGCACGCGCTGCGCCGACGACACCTGCAGCTATTCCGATATCGATCTGCACCTGGAGTGCGAGGTCGCAGGGTACTCGCACAAGGATGGAACGCCCTACGCCTGAAAACGGTCTACGCCGTAGCCGGCAGCAACCAGTCCGCCAGCAACCGGTAGTCCGGTTGACCGACCACGCTGTGGACGAGGGCCAGCCGGCCGACTTGCCATGCCACCGGCTCGATGGGCGTGACCTCCAGTAATGCGCCATGGCTGTAGGCGACCGTGACATGTGGCGTGTAGCTGCGCTCGATGTGCCGGCCCTGCCCGGCAAGAATCAATGCATCGCGCAAGTCCTGCCACAATTGTTGCAGCGGCTCGGGCACGCCGGCGCTGCGCAATACACATGGCGGCTGCCGGCCATGGAAGCTGGCGGCGTGATGCAAGGTCCATGCAAACGGCGCCATGCGCAGCCTGCCTGCGGCAGCCACGGCGGCATCGACCACGTCCTGCCGCAGCGTTGTGTGGTCACCAAGAAAATGCACGGTGGCGTGATAGCGCGCGGGGCTCACCCAGCGCGCGCGCAAGCCGGGATGACTGGCCCTGAGCACGTCCGCCACCTGGGCCAGCCGTGCGCGTATCGTCTCGTCCGGCAGCAATGCGAAGAACAGCCGATGCACGGCGGCTGGTCCGGCTTCAACAGCGCCAAGCAGGTCGAGCTGTGGGTTGTCCGGCAGGCGTGATCGAATGGCCATCTGTTTCTGTCGACTCGGCAACGGGCGAGTCTAGCCCGCCGTACCCGCTGGCGCCGGCGCCGCAGACAAATGCTGCCCGACCAGCTGCGCCCGGATCACACGCAGCTTCGCCTTGATCTTCGCTTCATTGGCGGGGCCAAGGCGCAGCAGCAGCTTCTGTCCGGTGGACAGCGATTCCAGTGCGGGATCGGTATAGACATAGAACGCCTTCGAGTGCACCACGGTGGGCGACTGGACCGGTTGCGGCGCGGCCAGGAGGTCGTCGATCACCACGACCAGCCGGTCGTTGAAGTAACCCTTCGGATAGCCCAGCTGCCGGTACGCCTGCTGGAACAGTGGATAGGAATGCACGTACCAGGCCACCAGCGTTTTGGGGTCGACCGTATCCACGACCTGCATGTACGGCGCATAGCGCGCGTTGTTCTGCGCACCGATCACGCTGGCGCCGTTGTTGTCGGTGGTGCCGAACGCGCCCTTCGGCGTGTGCGCCGGCAGCATGAGCGTGCCAAGCCCCTCGTGACGCGGCAGCGCATCGACGGTGGCCACGATGCGCGCGATCACCTGCCGCGGCACCAGCAGCGACGACAGCTCGCTGCCACCGGCCAGCGACGCGAGCGCGGCAGCCACGCTGGCATCGCTGTCGTCCAGTGCCGGCAACGCAGCGGTCGAGGCGGATGCCGGTCCGGCTTGTGCCTGTTCGATCGGATGCTGGATCGGCGTATGGGCAGGGTTCGTCGCGCTCGATGTCGAAGCCGCCGGAGCAGTCGGCAGTGGCGCGTCGGGATGCATTGCCTTGCGCGCCAGATACGCGCCGGCTGCCACGATGGCCAGCACCACAACCACCGCTCCAATCCAGCTACCCACGGATGTCTGTCTGCGCACGATTCTTCCCGTTCTGCCGTCGTAATGCCTGCTTTGACTTGCCCACGCACGATTCGTTCACGTCGCTGCGCTGCGGCATGGCTGTCTCGATAACAATATGGTCACGTGCCGGTTACGCCACCGCGACAAAAATACGCCCGAAAATCAACTTCCACCCGCGCGGCGTCCGTTGTCCGGGTGAGTGGCGGCGTGCCGGAAAACGGAGGCTAGTCTGATGAAAACCCGATGCGTATTCAGCACACCCGACGTGATCGCGGCACGGGCCGCGATGGCTGCGGCGCGACAGGCCGGCATCGACGACAACGACATTTCGCTGGTCGCCCGCGAGGATATCGAACTGGAAAGAATCCCCGATCACCTGATGCAGGGGCGCAACGACTTCTACCCTGCCGCACTGCGCGGCGGCGCCTGCGACGGCGGTACCGGGCTGCTGCTTGGACTCATCGCCGTCGCCGTGCCGCCATTGGGCGTGACCGTCGCCGGCGCCGCGGCGATCACCCTGGTCGGCGCCATGTTTGGCTGCTGGATCGGCGAGCTGGTCGGCTTCGAAGTGCCCGATGTGGTCACCCGCAAATTCAAGGGCGAGATCGCTGCCGGCCGCATCCTGGTGGTGCTCGATGGCAACAAGGAACAGCTGGCGCGGGCCGAACCTGCGGTGGCGGGCACCGGCGCCACGCCGCTGCCGTTCCACGCGCATACCGCGCTGACCTGAACATGTCCGCGGCCCGACCGCCGGTTCACGTCTTCAGGCGGTAGCCGCTGCGGAAGATCCACCACACCGCGGCGAGGCAGATCGTGAGGAACACCAGGGTCATGCCCACGCTGACGCCCACGCCGACATCGGACACGCCGTAGAAACTCCAGCGGAAGCCGCTGATCAGATACACCACCGGATTGAACAGGGTGACCTTCTGCCAGAACGGCGGCAGCATGTGAATCGAGTAGAAGCTGCCGCCGAGGAAGGCCAGTGGAGTCACGATCAGCAGAGGCACCAGCTGCAGCTTCTCGAAATTGTCCGCCCAGATGCCGATGATGAAACCGAACAGGCTGAAGGTCAGCGCGGTAAGCAGCAGGAACGCCAGCATCCACAACGGATGCTCGATGTGGAACGACACGAACAGCCGCGCAGTGACCAGGATGATCAGGCCCAGGATGATCGACTTGCTCGCCGCCGCGCCCACATAGCCGGCCACGATCTCGAACGGCGACACCGGCGCCGACAGGATCTCGTAGATCGTGCCCACGAACTTCGGGAAATAGATGCCGAACGAGGCGTTCGAGATGCTCTGCGTCAGCAGCGACAGCATCACCAGCCCAGGCACGATGAAGGCACCGTAGCTGACCCCGTCGATGCCGTTCATGTGCGAACCGATCGCCGCGCCGAACACCACGAAGTACAGCGAGGTGGAGATCACCGGCGAGACGATGCTCTGCAACAGGGTGCGCCAGGTGCGCGCCATCTCGAACCCGTAGATCGCGCGAACCGCGTGGATGTTCATGCGCGCTCCCTCACCAGGTCCACGAAAATATCCTCCAGCGAGCTCTGGCTGGTCTTGAGGTCCTTGAAATCGATGCCAGCCTCGCCGAGCCGCCGCAGCAGCACGTCGATGCCGCTGTGCTCACCCTGTGCGTCGAAGGTGTAGACCAGCTGATGCCCGTCGTCGGACAGCGCCAGCGGATAGTCGGACAGCACCGCGGGAACGCCATGCAGCGGATCGCGCAGTTGCAGGGTCAGCTGCTTGCGGCCGAGCTTGTTCATCAGCTCGGCCTTGTCCTCGACCAGGATGAGTTCGCCCTTGTTGATCACGCCAATGCGATCGGCCATCTCCTCCGCCTCGTCGATGTAGTGCGTGGTCAGGATGATGGTGACACCGGTGGCACGCAGCGCGCGCACCATCGCCCACATGTCGCGGCGCAACTCCACGTCGACGCCTGCGGTGGGTTCGTCCAGAAACAGGATCTGCGGCTCGTGCGACAACGCCTTGGCGATCATCACGCGCCGCTTCATGCCGCCGGACAGCGTCATCAGTCGGCTGTCCTTCTTGCTCCACAGCGACAGGTCCTTCAACACCTTCTCGATGTGCGCGGGATTCGCGCTGCGGCCAAACAGCCCGCGACTGAAACTGACCGTGTTCCAAACCGTTTCGAACGCGTCGGTGGTCAGCTCCTGCGGCACCAGCCCGATCTTGGCGCGCGCCGCGCGATAGTCGCGCACCACGTCGTGGCCATCGGCCAGCACCGTGCCCTCAGTGGGATTGACGATGCCGCAGATGATGCTGATCAGGGTGGTCTTGCCGGCGCCATTCGGCCCCAGCAGCGCGAAGATCTCGCCCTGCTGGATATCCAGGTCGATCGGTTTGAGCGCCTGGAATCCGGACGCATAAGTCTTGCTGAGCTGTCTGACGGAAATGATCGGGGGCACGCGATTTCCTTGCCGGCGTGGCGTGGGGAACGCCGATGGTATGCCCGGGCCCGCCTCATGGCCATGCCGGTTCACTGCGAAACGACGCGGCGCTCGCCAGGCTGGCCCCCATCCGGACCGGTGGAGCGGTATCGATGACAACCAGATCTGCCGCAGGGTCGACGCGGGCGCAGGCCGACAGCCCGACGAATGGCAGCGGCGTGCCGATGATCCATGTGGGCTGCGCGGGCTGGTCGATTCCGGCGGCGCACGCTGTGGCGTCCCCTGCCGGCAACAGCCAATTGGCGCGGTATGCCGGAGTGTTCAACAGCGTCGAAATCAACTCATCGTTCTATCGCGCGCACCTGCCGACGACTTATCGGCGCTGGGCCGCCTCGGTGCCGGATGCATTCCGGTTTGCGGTCAAAATGCCGCGCACGATAAGCCACCTGTCGCGGCTGCGGGATTGCCGGAGCCTGCTGGAAACCTTCCTGGGCGAAGTCGACTGCCTCGACGGCAAGCTCGGTTGCCTGCTGCTGCAGTTGCCGCCCAGTCTTGCCTGGGATCCGTCGACCGCGTTGCCGTTCTTCGACTTGCTGCGGCGCCTCCATCGCGGCCCGGTGGCGTGCGAGCCACGCCATGCCACGTGGTTTCACCCGGCGGTGGACCGCGCCCTGTGCGAACGCGGCATCGCGCGCGTCGCCGCTGATCCCGCCCGCGTCCCGCGCGCCGCCGCGCCGGCCGGCGACCGATCAATGCAATACCTGCGCCTGCACGGCACGCCGCGGATGTACTACGACAGCTACTCCGACGCCGTGCTGCAACGGATCTCGCGCCGACTGCAGCGGCCCAGCCAGCACACGACGCAACGCTGGTGCATCTTCGACAACACCGCCCTCGGGCATGCCGTGGGCAACGCCTTGAGCGTGCTGCAGCACCTGCGCGATCCGCACCCGGTCTGAAGCCGCTTCACTCGGCGTGGTCATCGCCACGCCGCAAACTGCGACGCACCTGTGGGAAACATGCCATGCCCGAAGGCCCCTCCATCGTCATCCTGCGCGAAGCGATAGCGCACTTCGCCGGGCAGATCATCCGTCGCGCGGAAGGCAATGCGAAGATCGACATGCAGCGCCTGCCCGGCCAACGCATCAGCTCGATCCGCAGCTTCGGCAAGCAGACGCTGATCGAGTTGCCCGACTTCGCCATCCGCATCCACCTGCTGATGTTCGGCATTTACCGGATCGACGAGCGCAAGGATGCCGCACCACGACTCGGCCTCGGCTTCGATCACGGGGAGTTGAACTTCTACAGCTGCTCGGTGCGCCTGCTCGAAGGCGAGCTGGATGCGTTGTACGACTGGCGTGGCGACGTGCTGTCGGATCAATGGGACCCGGCGCTGGCCCGCGCAAAACTGCGCAAGATGCCGGATACGCTGGTGTGTGATGCGCTGCTCGACCAGGACGTGTTCGCAGGCGTCGGCAACATCATCAAGAACGAAGTGCTCTACCGGATTCACCTGCATCCACTGTCCACCGTTGGCGCCCTGTCACCGCGCAAGCTCGGCGAACTGGTGACCCAGGCACGCGCTTACGCATTCGAGTTTCTGGCCTGGAAAAAGGCCTTCGTTCTGCGCAGGCACTGGTTGGTGCACAACAAAAGCCGCTGCCCGCGCCATGCCATTCCGCTGGCACGGGCCTACCTGGGCAGGACGCATCGGCGCAGTTTCTACTGCGAGCAGTGCCAGAAGCGCTATCCGCCCGACTGAGCCATGACCAGCCCCATCGCCCCACCTGGCAGGACGGCTGCGCCGCCAACATTCGACACCCACCGACGAGAAGGGCCGCGAAGCCTGCGCCACGCGACCCTTCGTATTGAAACCCGCGAGCAGTCAGTGATGATGCTTGTTTGCGTCTCGCTGTTCATCGGCGGCCTTGCCGACTTCCTTCTGCACCTTGCCAGCATTCTTCTCCAGGTTTCCGACCACCTCTTTCGTGTGGTTGCCGGTGAGCTTGCCAACGCCCTCCTTCACGGCGCCCTTGATTTCATGCTTGGAACCCTCAACGCGATTCTTGTCCACGCAACATCTCCGGTATTCACGCCTGCGACATTGCAGACAACACCGTTTATAAAGTCGCGCGAGTAGGCACTGCGTGACCGTGATGTTGGCCGGGCGTTGCCAGCGGTTCCGTTCAGCAACATCATGGATAGCGCGCCAACCGCCAGGGAGGCTTGTTCATCGCGCACCGACACGGCCTCGCCATACTGTTGACATCAACTGCCCCGGTCCACCCGCCTAAGGAACCGCGCATGCTCCACGCCGTGCTGATGAGCTTCATGATGGCCGCCACGCTGCCCGTCGGGCCGCCGACGCTGCCCAACCAGCCGGTGCCCACGCTCGATCTCGATCGCTATGCCGGCCAGTGGCACGAGATCGCCCACCTGCCGATGTTCTTCCAGCGCAAATGCCTCGGCGCCGTCACCGCCACCTATACGCCGAAGCCGGACGGAACGATCCATGTCCACAATGCCTGCCATACCCGAGACGGCGTGCAGACCGTCGACGGCGAGGCGAAAATTGCCGAGGACCAACCTGCCGCATTCAAGGTGCGCTTCGCGCCGGCCTGGCTGGGCTGGTTGCCGCGGGCATGGGCCGACTACTGGGTGATCGAGGTGGATCCGGACTATCAGTGGGCCGTGGTCGGCAGCCCCAGCCGCAAATACCTGTGGATCCTCGCGCGCCGTCCCGACATGCCGCGCGCGCAGTTCGAGGCCATCAGGGAGCGCGCCCGACAACGCGGCTACGCAGTGGACAACCTGTTGCTCATGGCGCCGGTGGACTGAACTCGTGAACCGGATGCTCGCGGCACTGATGCTTCTCACCCTGCTGGTCTTGCCGGCATTCGGCCAGCAGGATGTCGAGCGGCAGAAGATCGCCTACCTCATCGACTCAGTGGCATCGTTGCAAGGCGCCACCTTCATCCGCAACGGTACTGAATACGACGCGGCCCGTGCTGCCGAGCACATGCGGCTGAAGCTGCGCTTCGCCGGCAGCCGGGTGCAGACGGCCGAGGATTTCATCACCTGCTGTGGCACCGGCTCGTCGGCATCGGGCACCCCGTATACGATCCGCTTCCAGGACGGGCACATCGAGGATTCGGCTACGTTCCTGCACGAACGGCTTGCCACGTACGGCGCGCCAGCAGCCAGTGGCACGCGCTAAGTCCAGCGCGGTCGCTTCAGGCACGCAGCACTACTTTTTCGCATCCAGCGGACCGGGCGCACAACCCACCTTCTGCACGGTGTAACTGACACTCGCCACGCGCCAGTGGCCGTTGCTGCGCAACATGCTGAAACTGTCGATCCCGCAATGGGACAACTTGCCGTCGAGGTGGAAGTCGTACGGTGCCCACACCTGCGCGATGTCGCCCTGCACGGTCACCTGCGCGTGCCAGATGCGCTCACGGAACGCCTCCTTGTGCGTGGTCAACGAGTCGAGATAATCGCTGTCGTGCTCGATCGCGACGGTGCCGTCCGGCTTGACGACAACGAAGCTGGCGCCGGGCAGGATCAGCTTGCGCGATGCGTCCACGTCGTGTCTCGCCATCGCATCGAACAGCGCGTCCACCGTGCCCAGCACGTCGCGCTGGGCGGCGCTGCGGGCCGGCTTCGCCTGCGCGTTGACGGCGCCGACCAGGATGAGCGTGACAATGGCGACGATCGAAAGGGTCCTCAGGTGAGGATGCATGCCGGGCCTCGCGGGATGACGGGATCGAAACGGGCGAACGAGCCAGTCGATGGCCCGCCTGCCACGGACGTTGTGGTCAGGGTTTCAGCGGTATCGCACCCGCCGCAGGCCAGTCGGTGTCGCCCACGCGTTGCAGGGTCATCTCGAAGAAGCGCACCGGCGGTTGCCCCGGCATCACACGGTCACCGACTTCGTGCCAGTGGCCGTCCTTGATCACGGCGGTGTAGTGCATCGTCACCGGCCCGGCCGGGATGTCCCAGGTATAGCCATCCGTGTTTGGCACCAGCACGAAATCGCCGGCGTAACCCTGCGCGTACGAATGCATGCTGTACGCCTTGCTCATCGGGTTGTAGGAGATGGTGCCGAAGGCATTGAAGCCGACCCGGCCGTCCGCGTCGTAGCCGCGCCCTTCGATCACCTTGATCGAGCCATCCAGCAACGGCCCGATGCGCTCGGTCTGGGTGATGCGATGTTTCTCGCCGCTCGGCAGGATCGTCCACGCCGGCCCGCGCCACACGCCGTCCATTATCGCCAGCGGCGCCATCGCGGCCTGTTCGGCCTTGATCAGCGCGGCCGTGTCCGGTCGTGCATGCGGCGGCTCCCCAGCGATGGCGGGACCGGCCATCAGCAAGGTGCCGAAAAATACGGGTGCAAATCTCAACATGAGGCAGTCCTCCTTCGTGCGGGCTTCGTTGCGTCAAGGCTATATGGGATGCACAAAACCGTGGCAGCTGATCTCCACCTGGCCAGCTTGCCATTGAATGGCACGTTGCGAACGCTTCGCGCCGAAATCTGCGCGCCAAACGATCGGTCGCCGCAAACACCGCTGCCACTCCGCTGAGTGAGGACCGCCCGAAGGCCTTTGCCGTCCCTCGAATCTCGACGCCGCCATGGCCACCCGGAAGGGCCACATACTGGTACGCTCAGGACTTCGTGGCGGCGGGTGGCCGGGGCTTCCATCATCCTGGCGTGCCGCCTTGAACCGCGTCGTATCCAGGCACCCGGGCGGGGTAACACGTGACATTCGAGCTCGAAGAACGTCGCATGGAGGTGGCTGATCTGCAGATCGGCATGTTCGTTTGCCGCCTCGACCGGCCGTGGGAGGAAACCCCTTTTCCGTTGCAGGGCGTCGAGCTGGTCAGCCAGCAGGACATCGCGGCCGTCCGGCGGTTGTGCCACGTGGTTTACGTCGATGCGCGCCGCCTGGTTGCGCAAGATCCTTGCCGCGCACTCACCCGCACCGATCTTTCCGGCACCCGCTTCAGGAGCGTCACCCGCTACGTCGACAAGGCGCCGATCGAGGAGGAGGCCGCACGCGCACGCACGGCGCTCAACAACGCCGCGCAGATCGTCGAAGGCCTGTTCGAGGATATCGCCCACGGCCGTGAACTGTCGGTGGACCAT
Organism: Rhodanobacter sp.; assembly: GCA_041690935.1. Lineage (GTDB taxonomy): Bacteria > Pseudomonadota > Gammaproteobacteria > Xanthomonadales > Rhodanobacteraceae > Rhodanobacter. The sequence goes on along the minus strand of JBEPVP010000103.1, from coordinate 1,932 downwards.
GTCGAACAGGCGGTGCGTCCGCTGGTCGCCAGCGTGCTGCGCAACGCCGATGCGTTTTTCCTGATCGAAGGCCTGCGCCGCCGGGACAGTTATTCGTACAGCCACGCGATCAGCTGCAGCGCGCTGGGCGCCGCGTTCGGACGGCACCTGGGGTTCGACGAGGAAACCATCTTCAGTCTGGCGGCCGGTGGCCTGCTGATGGATGTGGGCAAGACGCGCCTGCCGGAGTCGCTGCTGCAATACCAGGGCTCGCTGTCACCCGGCGAGGTGGATGTGGTGCGCTCGCATGTAGCGCGGGGTCAGGCGATCCTCGCCGAGTCCGACATCATCAACCAGGACGTGCTGGACATCGTGCGCTCGCATCACGAACGGCATGATGGCAGCGGCTATCCGGACGGACTGGCCGGCAACATGATCCCGATCACCGGACGCATGCTCGGCATCATCGATACCTACGATGCGATGTCGAGCGTGCGGCCCTATCGCGCCGCCATCTCGCGCCACCAGGCGCTGCGCCAGATCTACGCCGCGCGCAACAGCCTGTTCCACGCGGAGATGATCGAGCAGTTCCAGGTCTGCCTCGGGGTCTACCCGACCGGCTCGCTGGTCGAACTGAGCACCGGTGAAGTGGCCATCGTGATGGCGCAGAACCAGGTGCGCCGGCTGCGCCCGCGGGTCGCGATCCTGAGCACGCCGGGCAAGCAGCCGCTGAGCGATTTCCTCCAGGTGGACCTGATGGCGCTGGGCGACAAGGACGCGATCGACATCGTGCGCAGCCTGGCGGTGGGCGACTACGGCATCGATGCCGCCGAGTTGTTTCTGGCATGACGGGCTCACCGCAGCACGCATGCCGCGCGTGGCCGAGGCGGGCCGGATCATGCTGAACCGGGAAAGCATATTCGCCGCGATCGACCAGCATATCGACGCCTGCGCCCGGACCGGCGAACAATTCGCGGTGCTGCTGCTGCGCGTACCCGGCCTGCGCGAGATCAGCCTGCGTTTCGGCTACGTACAGGGTGAGCAGGCCGAGGAGAAAGCCCACGCGCTGATCGGCCAGTCGCTGCGGCCGGTCGACCAGGTTTTCCGCACCGGCGACGACAGTTTCCTGGTGCTGCTGCCCGGCATGCTCAACCAGAACCACGCCTTGCTGGCCGGCGCCCGTCTCACCCAGGCGTTCGAGCAACCGCTGAACGGGACGGCATCGCCGTGGCAGGTGCGCCCGATCATGGGCATCGCGTTGTACCCGGACCACGGCTCCGATGCGGACGCGTTATGCCGCCGTGCCGGCATGGCGCTGGACGAAGCGCAGCGCCGTGGCGAGCTGTGCGCGATCTATCTGCCGCACGATACCCAGGTGGAGATTTTCTACGAGGAACTGCGCGAGGCGATCGAGAGCAATCGCCTGCAGGTCTTCTTCCAGCCGATCTGGAACCTGCAGTCCGGGGAGATCGCGGGGGTCGAATCCCTGGCGCGCTGGAACAGCCCGCGTCACGGTGATGTGTCACCGGCCAACTTCGTACCGTTCTCCGAGCAGAGCGACCTGATCTCGGTGCTGACCCGCTGGAGCGTCAACGCCACCCTGCGCCACGTCGCGAGCATGCCCGACGCGCGCGGACTCAGCTTCGCCATCAATTTTTCGCCACGCGTGCTTTCGCGGCCCGGCGTGGTCGAACAGCTGCTCGGTGCGCTCGACATTTGGGGCGTGTCGCCGACATCGGTGGTCGCGGAGATCACCGAAACCACCCTCGTCAACGATCTCGAATTGAGCGTGCGCGTACTGCGTCGGCTGCGCGATCACGGCGTACGCATCGCCATCGACGATTTCGGCACCGGCTATGCCTCGATCGCGTACCTGCGCCAGTTCCCGGCCACCGAATTGAAGATCGACCAGTCGCTGATCGGCGCCGTGCGCAACGATCCGCATACCGCCAA
>JBEPVP010000102.1:0-12954 GCA_041690935.1 Rhodanobacter sp. | reverse complement strand
CAGCGCATCAAGTTCGACTGGGTCAGCCGCGACGTCATCGGCGCCACCGTGCGGCTGAGCTGGGAATATGCGAAACGCGACGGCGACAAGTACAACTACGATCCGTACGGGCAGTTCTTCTCCGCCTCGCTGCCGGGTTTCGTCGAGCCCGCCATCGGCATCCCCGCGCACACCGTCGCCGAGATGCGCAAATACGACCTGTCCGACCGCACCGAGAGCAAGGCCCGCGCGATCGTCACCTACCCGTGGGGCGAATCGGCCACCCTGTCGGCCACGTTCTACGGCAACCGCGACCAGTACGACGCGCTGATCGGCCGGCAGGACGCCCGCACCACCGGCGCCACCGTGCAGTGGGACTGGCAGCCGACGCCGGCGACCACGGCGAATGCTTACCTCGGCGCGGAAACTTCCCGCCTGGGCATCGCCAACGTCGCTGACGCGGACAACTCCGACAATGGCAATGCATTCGGCAACCCCGGCCAGTCCGATCCCAACCTCGGCGGCCCGCTGTATCCGTACGCGAACCAGTGGTGGGAGTTCGACCGCGAGAGCAACCGCAATGCCGGCTTCAGTTTCAGTCATGACTTCGGTCGGGTGCGCGCCGACCTCAGCTACAACTACAGCGGATCGTTCGGCCATGTCGGCTACAGCTACGCCAGCATCGGCGCGCTGGCCTACCGCGACCCGGCCTCCGTGGCCGTCACCGGCAGCGGCTTTCCCGACAACAAGTACCGCACCAACACGTTCGACCTCGGCCTGAGCTTCCGCGTCAACCGCAACGTCGGCGTGCGCGTGTTCGGCCGCTACCAGACCGGTGCGTTCAGCGACTGGCACTACGCCGGTTTCGACAACACACTCAGTTACGACCACAAGATCTACACCGACAAGGGCGGCCAGCTGCACTACAGCGCCAGCCTGGTCGGCGTGATGCTGAACCTGAAACTGTGAGGAGGACGCCGGGATGATGTATCGCACAAGCCTCCTGTTCGTATGTCTGCTGATGGCGGGTCTTGCGACGAACGCGTGGGCGCAGCAGTCGCCCGCCGCCACCCGCAGCAAGTTGCTGGATCTGCGCCGCATGCAGCCGATCAGCGGCGATGCCCAGGCCGGCGCCGGCAAGGCCGCGGTGTGCGCGGCCTGCCACGGCTCGCGGGGCGTGGCGATCGCGCCGACGTTCCCGAACCTGGCCGGGCAATCGGCCACCTATTTGTATGTCCAGCTGAAAGAATTCCACGACGGCCAGCGCACCGATCCGGTGATGAGCGGCCAGGCCGCCGCGCTGAGCGACACCGACATGCGCGACGTGGCCAGCTACTACGCGGCGCTGGCACCGAAACCGGCGGGGCAGGCCGTTGCGGGGGCGCGCGGCGCGCAGCTGTTTCTGACCGGCGATCCCGCGCAGGGCATTCCGCCGTGCCAGGGCTGCCACGGCCCGGCCGCGCTCGGCCCGCAGCCGCATCGGAGCAGCGCGCCGCCACCGCCGTGGGCCACGTTTCCGCATCTGCGCGGCCAGTCGGCGTTGTATGTCGCCAAGCAGCTGGGCGACTTCCGCAGTGGCGCGCGCGCCGGGAGCAGCAATGCGAAGGTGATGCACGGCGTGGCGAGTACGCTCGGCGATGACGACGTGCAGGCGCTGGCGACCTGGCTCAACTCGTTGTGATGCCGGTCGCTGCGCCGTAGCGCGGCGTTATGGCGCGGCGTTATGGCGCGGAGCGCTTCACCAGGGTGATCTCGAACAACCGGGGCCAGCGTTTGCCGGTGACGAACAGGCGATCGTGCGCCGCATCGTAGGCAATCCCGTTGAGTACGTCGTTGCCCGGATCGGGCAGCTGACTGATGTCGAACAGGCCAGCGAGATCGATCCAGCCGACGACGTGGCCGGTGTTCGGATCGATGCGCGCGATGCGGTCGGTCAGCCACACGTTGGCGTAGAGCTCGCCCTTGATCCATTCCAGTTCGTTGAGGTGGGTGACCGGCACGCCATCGGCCGTCACCGTGATGCGGCGGATCGTGGTCAGTGATTGCGGATCGAGTACGCGCAGTACCGGTGTGCCGTCGCTCATGTACAGGTGCCGATCGTCGCGGGTCAGTGCCCAGCCTTCACCGGTATAGCTGAAGGTATGTTGCAGCGTGAAGCTGGCCCGGTCGTAGACGAAGCCGGTCTGGCTCTGCCAGGTGAGTTGCACGAGCCGGTCCTTCCAGTCCACGATGCCCTCGCCGAAATACCGCGACGGCAGGTTGTAGCGTTGCACGGTCTCGCCGGTTGGCAGATCCACCTTGCGCACGGTCGACTGGCCCGCCTCGCCGGTGCTCTCGTAGAGATAGCCGTCCTTGTAGAACAGGCCCTCGGTATAGGCGCCGGTGTCGTGCGGATAGCTGTGCACGATCTTGTAGCCGTAAACGGGAATGGACGAGGCTGCCGGCGCGGCAGCGCTGGCCAGTAGCAGGACGAGAGTCAGGATCGAGGTCGGCAGGGTCGGTCGGATCATCAGGATAGTTCTGGCGCAGGGTAACGTCGTGGCCGGGCGGCCATCAGCCGAGCGGGCGCACGCGAAAATTACGGCCCTTGATCTTGCCGGCGCGCAGCCGCTCCAGCGCCTTGTTCGCCAGTGCGCGGCCGATCGCCACGTAGGCGCGGGTGGCGAACACGTCGATCTTGCCGATGTCCTTCGCCTCCAGCCCGGCCTCGCCGGTGAGCGCGCCGAGGATGTCGCCGGGACGCAGCTTGTCCTGCCGGCCGGCGTCGATCACCAGCGTCTTCATCGGTGCCAGATGCAGCGTCTTGCCGCGTGCCGCGCCGAGCTTCAGCGGCCGCCACGGCAGCGGCGTGCCGTTCAGCTCCTCGATGTTCGCCGCCTTCGGCCGCTCGCGCGGTGTGCACAAGGTGATCGCCAGGCCGGTCTGGCCGGCACGGCCGGTGCGGCCGATGCGATGGGTGTGGGTTTCCGGATCGTGCGCGATGTCGTAGCTCACCACCAGCGGCAGCGCCACGATATCCAGCCCGCGTGCGGCGACGTCGGTGGCCACCAGCACGGCGCAACTGTGGTTGGCGAAGCGCACCAGCACCTCGTCGCGATCCCTCTGCTCCATGTCGCCGTGCAGGGCCAGCGCGGAGAAGCCGCGGCGATCGAGTTCCTGCGCCACCGCATCCACTTCGCGGCGCATGTTGCAGAACACCAGCGCCTGTTCGTTGCGCTCGCTGCCGAGCAGCTGCGCCAGCGCGTCGGGCTTCTGTGCCGGCTCCACTTCGTGGAAGCGCTGCTCGATCGCCGGCCTTTCCGCGGCCGGTGCATCCACCGTCACCTCGACCGGATTGCGCTGCACGCGCTTGCTCACCGCCCGGATCTCCTCCGGATAGGTGGCCGAGAACAGCAGCGTCTGATGATGCTTGGCAATGCGCCCGATGATGTCGTCGATCGCCTCGGTGAAACCCATGTCGAGCATGCGGTCGGCCTCATCCAGCACCAGCACCTTGATGCCGCCGCCGTGCAGGCTCTCGCGTTTCAGATGTTCCTGCACGCGGCCGGGCGTGCCCACCACGATGTGCGGATCATGCGTCAGCGAGGCCAGCTGCGGACCCAGCGGCATGCCGCCGCACAAGGTCAGCAGCTTTACGTTCGGAATGTTCGCGGCCAGCTTGCGGATCGCCTTGCTGACCTGGTCGGCCAGCTCGCGCGTCGGGCACAGCACCAGCGCCTGCAGCCGGATCGTGTCCACGTCGATCGACTGCAGCAGGCTCAGCCCGAACGCCGCGGTCTTGCCGCTGCCGGTCTGCGCCTGCGCGATCACGTCGCGACCTTCCAGCATTGGCGGCAGGCTCTGCGCCTGCACCGGTGTCATGCTGGTGTAGCCGAGTGTTTCCAGGCTGGCGAGCAGGGCGGGTTTGAGCGGGAGCGAGCCGAAGGTGGTCATTGGCACATGATCGCATGACCACAGCACGGTGCCGCGCGACATCGATACTGCATGCAGGGATTGTCCTGCCTTGCGCGCGCAAACCTCAAGTCTATACAGTGCCTGAAATGGCACGCGCGAAGCGGAGACGCCGGATGATTGCGCTAGGGCGAATCAGGTGGGCACTCAAGAGTCTGGCGAAGCTGCTGTTGCCCGGCCTGCTCGGGATTGGCTTGCTGCTGGGCCTGTTGTGGTTCGACCACGGTAGGCAAACCACGCTGCCAATGCCCACAGGTTCGTTCGCCGTGGGCCGCACGATGTACCGCTGGAGCGACGCCACCCAGCCCGATGCGATGGCGCCGTTGCATGGTGCTACGCGCGATCTGGTCGTCTGGATCTGGTACCCGGCGGTCAAGCAAGCCGCCACGACGCCAACCGAAGCCTATCTGCCTGCGCCTTGGTTGGCGGCGCTCGTACACTATCGCGGCATGTTGATGAGCAGCCTGCTCGACCGGGATTACGCACGCGTCCACACGCACAGCCTTCGCCACGCCGAGATGTCGCCGCGTCAACCGACCTACCCGCTGGTCATCATGCGGCCTGGGTTGGCCGCCTTGACCACCGAGTACACGACGCTGGCGGAGGATCTGGCCAGTCATGGCTACGTCGTGGTCGGCTTCGATGCGCCATACCGCACGCAAGTCGTGGTCTTTGCCGATGGCAAGGTGGTCGATCGCGCGCCGCAGAACGATCCGGAACTGTTCGGCGGTGAGCAGGGCGAACAGATCGCCGGCAAGCTGGTGATGGCCTGGGCGGCCGACGTGGGTTTCGTGCTCGACCGCCTGAAGCGCTTGAACGTCGCTGATCCTGCCAGCCGATTTGCCCGGCGTCTCGACCTGGCGCGTGTCGGCGTCTTCGGCCATTCGCTCGGAGGCGCAACCGCCGCGCAGTTCTGTCATGACGACGCGCGTTGCAAGGCCGGCGTCGACATCGACGGTGCCCCTTACGGTAGTGTGATTCGCGATAGCCTTGATCGGCCCTTCATGTTTCTGATGAGCGATCACGACGATGACTCTGCTGCGGATAGCCGGCAGATCGAAACCCATATCCAGTCGATCTACGACAAGCTGCCACCGGCGAGCAGGTGGCACTTGATGATACGCGGCGCGAATCATTTCGATTTCAGCGACGGGGCAGTAGTGAAAAACCGGCTTGTGCTGGGCATCCTTCGTGTTCTAGGTGTGGTCGGTATCGATGGGCGACGGCAACTGGCAATTACCGCATATTGCGTGCGACGTTTTTTCGATGCACACCTCAAGCACGCCGATGAGGCGGCGGTTGGCATTGCCTCCCCAAGCTATCCCGAGCTTGAGCTGCTCCACTAGCAGCCTTGATGGCACACCGCACGCTTGCATCCGGCCGCCAGCTCGCCGACCCTGTATGGCTATTGCCTCAGTGATTACCGCCATGGATATCGTTTTCATCGAAGACCTGCGCATCGACGCCGTCATCGGCATTTACGACTGGGAGCGCCGCGTGCGGCAGACGCTGTCGTTCGACATCGAGATGGCGTTCGACAACACCGTGCCGGCAGCCGCAGACGACATCACGCTCACGCTGAACTACAAGGACGTGTCGAAGCGCCTGATCGACTATGTCGGCGCGTCGAGCTTCGGCCTGGTCGAGACGCTGGCCGAGCGCTGCGTGGCGATCATCCGCGAGGAGTTCGGGGTCGGCTGGGTGCGTCTGAAGTTGTCCAAGCCCGGTGCGGTGCGCGGCGCGAAGGCGGTCGGCGTGTGGATCGAGCGCGGCACGCGACCGGGCTGATGGCGCGGGTCTATCTGAGCTTGGGCTCCAACCTCGAATCGCAGCGCCATCTCGCGGCGGCGATCGCCGCGCTGCGCGAGCACTTCGGCGAGGTCGCGGTGTCGCCGGCCTATCGCAGCAAATCGGTGGGTTTTGATGGCGCGGACTTCGTCAACCTGGCGATGGGTCTGGATACCGAACTGTCGCCCAAAGCATTGAACGACTGGCTGCATGCACTGGAGGATCGCCACGGCCGACGCCGCGACGTGCCGCGCTATTCGGATCGCACGCTGGATATCGACATCGTGTTCTACGACGAGCGAGTGATCGACGGCCCGGGCCATCTGCAGATACCGCGCAAGGAGTTGCAGCACGCGTTCGTGCTGCGGCCGATCGCCGATATCGCACCGGAGTTCCGGCATCCCGTCAGTGGCCTGAGCATGGCCGAACTGTGGGCGGCGTTTCCCGTCGAGCGCGAACCGCTGCAGGTCGAAACCTTGCCCGGCTGACCGGCTGCACTGTTGCGCGCTGGCGGCGGGTGCTAGAAAGGCAGCTCGCAATCCACGGGTGAAGGGGAGTCACGCATGGCCGGGAAATTTTCACGCAGTTGGGCGTTGATGAAGGCGAGCGCGGCGGTGTTGCGTTCGGACAAGTCGTTGCTGGTATTTCCGTTGCTGTCGGGTCTGTGCACGCTGCTGGTGGCGGCCAGTTTCCTGATCCCGATCGGGGTGATGGTGATTGGCAACCAGCACGCCGGCCGGCAGCTCGAGCACGGCATGTCGGCGGGTGCGTACCTGCTGATGTTCGGGTTTTACCTGGTGCAGTACTTCGTGATCATTTTCTTCCAGACCGCGCTGACCGGCGTGGCGCTGATGCATCTGCGCGGCGAGCCGACCAGCGTGGCCGCCGGCTTTGCACTGGCCCGCGCGAAGTTGCCGCAGATCCTCGGCTACGCGCTGATCGCCGCCACCGTCGGCCTGCTGCTGCGGATGATCCAGGAGCGATTGGGCCTGATCGGGCGGCTGGTGGTCGGTTTCATCGGTCTCGCGTGGACCGTGGCCACCTTCCTGGTGGTACCGATCCTGGCCAGCCAGGACGTCGGTCCGGTCGATGCGGTCAAGCGCAGCGTGGAACTGCTCAAGCGCAGCTGGGGCGAAAACCTGATCGGCAACGGCGGCATCGGCGTGGTGTTCGGCCTGCTGATGGTGCTGGCGGTGCTGGTTGGTGCGCTGCTGATCGGCGCTGCGTTCGCGCTGCAGTCGGCGGTAGCGATCGTGCTGGCGGTGGGCATCGTAGTGCTGGGGCTGACCCTGCTCGGCCTGATCCAGGCCTCGCTGCAAGGGATCTACTCGGCCGCGCTATATCGCTACGCGGAAGCCGGCGAGGCCAGCATCGGCTTCGACCAGGCGCTGCTGCAGCAGGCGTTCGCGCCCAAGAAGAAGTAGCGCGCCACCCACTCACACTGACAACGTCCGCCCACCATCCACGCGAATGATCTGCCCGGTCACGAACGGCGCATCGCGCAACAGCCACAACACCGCGCCGGCCACATCCTCGGGTGTGCCGGCGCGCTGCAGCGGCGTACGCGCCAGCAGCGCCTGCTGGTCGTCGTACGGCTTGCCGTCGCTGGGCCACAACACGGCGCCGGGGGCGACGCCGTTGACGCGGATGTCCGGGCCCAGCTCCAGCGCCAGCGAGCGGGTCATCGCGGCCAGCGCGGCCTTGGCCATGCAGTACAGCGGATGTCCGGCCAACGGCCGTTCGGCGTAGATGTCGACCATGTTGACGATACCGCCGCGCGCTTCGCGCAGCGCCGGGATCGCCGCCTGGCAGAGGAAGAACGGCGCCTGCGCATTGGAGGAGAACAACTCGTTCCACTGCATTGGCGTGGCCGTGCCCAACGGCGTGGGATAGAAGGTCGAGGCATTGTTGACCAGCGCGTCGAGCCGGCCATAGTGCGCCAGCAACTGCTCGATCATCCGCGGCAACGCGGACAGCTCGGCCAGTTCGGCCTGCAGCAGCAAGGTACTGCAGGCGCGTTGTCGCTCCAGTTCGTCGGCGAGTGCACGGGCGTCATCGCCGGAATGCCGATAATGCAGCGCCAAGTCGTAGCCGGCCGCGTGCAGCGTGCGTGCGATCACCGCACCGACGCGGCGGCCGGCACCGGTGATCAGCGCGATGGGTCGATCATGGCGTGGCGGCATCCGACGGCTCCGGCAAATATCCAGCGGACAGCTTGCCGCAAAGCGGTGATGGCGTCATCCGCGCCCTATTCGGCCTTGGGCTTGCGCTGTTTCCTGCTGGCGGCCTTGCGCGCCGTGCTGGCCACCTTGTGCGCGGCGCCGGCGACGGCCTTGTCGACCAGCTTGTCCACCACACGTCGGCTTGCGCTGGACTTCGGTTTCGGTTTCGGCTTCGGCTTGGTGGTATCCGCGGCCGTCTCGTCGGCGGCGGCGTCCTCCAGCGAGGTTTCGCTTTCAAACATCTCGATCGCGGTACTCGCCACCTGCCCGGTGTCGTAGTACGCATACGCGCCGACGCCGAGCGCGCCGATCACCGGCAGCCAGCGCGAGATGCCCTTGCTCAACGTGCGCTGGGTCAGCTTGACGCCGATCTGTTTCGCCACGCGCTGCGCGACGCCGTGCGACATCCGCCGAAACACCAGCCGATCGCCCATGCGCACCACCAGGTCGCGGAAGGCTTGCGCCGCGGTATGCCGGAACAGACACCACATCATCTGCTCGCGCCCCAGCGCGGCGTGGCGACCGTAGGCGGCGGCGATGTCGCTGACCATCTGGCCCTGGATCTTCCAGATCGCGATCAGCTCCGGCAGCAAGGTCAGCCAGCCCAGCGGCCCCGGCGGCAGGGCGAGCGAGCCGGCAGTGAGCGCGGCGCGCTGGGCGGCGCGATTGGCCAGCCGGCGTGCCGCGCTGGCGGGGTCCTTGCTGTTGTCGATCCGGCTGTCCGGCACCTGGCTGACGAAATCCAGGATCGCCGTGGTGATCCGGCCATGTTCGACCGGGGCGATGACGGCGGGTACCTGCGTGCTGTGCTGGGTCATGCGTGGCTCCGTGAGGCGTGCATCACTGCAGTCTAGGGACGCGGCGTGAAGCGGGGCTCAATGGCGTACGGCACGATAGAGGCCTGGCGGCGTTTCTTCGCCCGGCATGACTTCTGGCGCAGGTGGTATGGAAGGTAATAATAGTAATGTTATAACATTACAAATTCCTACTTCGCCTCCTGCCTGGATTCTTGATGAAACCGTCCATGTTTGCCCTCAGCCTCGCCATAGCACTGGGTACGACCACCGTCCACGCCGCCGACCGATCTCCTGCAGCGGCTGCGCCCACAAAAGATGTCCCGGGCAACGCTGCGGACCGGCAGCCCGCGACGGTGCAGGACCTCGATGCCATCACGGTGTCGGCCCGGCTGGACCAGGCGCGCAATACGCTGTCGCCGGGCACCGGCAGCAGCCAGTACGTGATCGACCACAAGGCCATCGCGCAACTGCCGCTGGGCGCGTCCACGCCGATGAACCAGGTGCTGCTACAGGCGCCCGGCGTGGTGCAGGATTCCTACGGCGGCCTGCACGTGCGCGGCGACCACGCGAATCTGCAATACCGCATCAACGGCGTGATCATTCCCGAGTCGATCGGCGGCTTCGGCCAAAGCCTCGACGCGCGCACCATCCAGAACGTGAAGCTGCTCGACGGCGCGTTGCCGGCGCAGTACGGCCTGCGCACGGCGGCGGTGGTCGACATCACCACCAGGAGCGGCCACGAGCTCGGCGACGGCGGCAGCGTGGGCATCACCGGCGGCAGCAACGGCACGCTGAATCCGAACGCGTCGCTGTGGGGCAGCAGCGACCGCTGGAGCTGGTTCCTCACCGCCAACACCATGCAGAACGATGCCGGCATCGAGGATCCGACGTCGAGCAGGAAAGCGATTCACGACCATACCAATCAGCTGAAGAGCTTCGGCGACATCAGCTACCTGATCGACAACGACACCCGCCTCAGCCTGCTGTTCGGCGTGGCCAACAACCGCTTCCAGATCCCCAACAACCCGGGCCAGACGCCGGCGTTTGCGTATCTTGGACAGAATGGTCTCGACTCGGTCGATTTCAATTCCGCCAAGCTCAACGAGCGGCAGCGCGAGAACACCCGCTTCGGCGTGCTGGCACTGCAGGGCAAGCTCGGCTCGACTGACTATCAGGCGTCGGTGGGCCAGCGTTACAGCAGCCTCGCCTACACGCCGGACCGGATCGGCGAGCTGATGTTCAACGGTGTCGCGTCCAGCGTCAGCCGCGCCAACCGCGCCAGTACCTTGCAGGCCGATTTTTCCACCCCGCTGGGCGAAAACCACACCTTGCGCTATGGCGTCTACGGCAGTTTCGAGCGCGCCGCCAGCGGCAACGATGCGTGGGTGTTCCCGGTCGATGCGGACGGCAACCAGGCCAGCACCACGCCAATCAACATCCTCGACGATAGCCGCCTCACCGCGAAAACCTGGTCGGCCTATGTGCAGGACGAATGGGGCCTCGCCGAAAACTGGACGCTGAACTACGGCCTGCGCGGCGACCGCTACCAACTGATACGCAGCGAGAGTCAGCTGAGCCCGCGCCTGGGCCTGGTCTGGCAGGCCACCGGCAGCACCATCGTGCACGCGGGCTACTCGCGCTACTTCACCCCGCCGGCGACCGAGATGATCGCCAGCACCAACATCACCAAGTTCGACGGCACCACCAATGCGGTGGCGGACAATGGCAACAACACGCCGCTGGCCGAACGTTCGGACTACTTCGATGTGGGCATCTCGCAGAACATCGGCTCGGCCTGGACCGTCGGCCTGGACGCCTACTACCGCAAGGTGCAGCGCCTGCAGGACGAGGGCCAGTTCGGTTCGGCGCTGGTCTACTCCACCTTCAACTACGCTGCCGGCCGGGTGAAGGGCGTGGAGTTCACCGCCAACTACACACACGGTCCGCTGTCGGCGTACTTCAACGCATCACTCGGCAAGGCCATCGGTAAGCGCATCATCACCAGCCAGTACAACTTCGCGCCTGACGACCTGGCGTACGTGCACGATCACTATATCTTCCTCGACCACGATCAGAAGCTCACCTCGTCCGGCGGAATCAACTACGCGCTGAACGACCGCACCCGCGTCGGCGCCGACTACCTGTTCGGCAGCGGCCTGCGCAAGGATGGCGCGGTGCCGAACGGTGCTTCACTGCCGGCTTATTTCCAGCTCAATCTCAATGTCTCGCATGAGTTCGCGTTCGACCACGTTGGCAAGCTGCACACGCAACTGGCCGTGCTCAACGCGCTCGACCGCAGCTACGAGTTGCGCGACGGCAGCGGCATCGGCGTGGGCGCGCCGCAGTTCGGCCCGCGCCGCAGCGTGTACCTGAGCGTGCAGAAGGATTTCTGATCGTGCTCTTCGCCGTGCTTCCTCCAGGAAACCTCGAACAACAAGCATTCGTCATCCCGGTCACAACAGCGAAGCTGGTCATCCTGAGTCTTGGTCACGCCGAGCAGGCACTGGCTCCCGGCTTTCGCCGGGATGACGGCAAAAAGGTGAGATCGTTCGAAGCTCTCCCCAGAAAGCCGGAACGAGCTTACCGCTTTACTCGCGAAGCATGAATCACAGTTGCATCTATCGGGAATGACGATGAATGACGGGCTGGAACTCGTGTTGCGAACGATCCTGATCGGGGCCGGCGCCACGGTCGTCATCGATCTTTGGGGGCAATTGTTGAAACGCCTGTTTGGCACCCCGTCGCTGAACTTCGGGATGGTGGGTCGCTGGCTCGGGCACATGCCGGGAGGCCGCTTCGTGCATCAGGGCATGGCGAACGCGGCGCCAGTGCGCGGCGAGGCCGCCATTGGCTGGATCGCCCACTACGCGACCGGCATCGTCTTCGCGGCCGTACTGATCACCATCGAGGGGATCGCGTGGGCGCGGCATCCGACACCGCTTCCGGCGCTGGTGTTCGGATTGCTCACGGTGGTCTTTCCCTTTCTGCTGATGCAGCCGTGCATGGGCGCCGGATTCGCTGCATCGAACACTCCCGCGCCGAACCGGGCACGCTGGCGCAGCCTGCTGACCCATGCCGTCTTCGGCGTCGGTCTGTACGCCACCGCCCTGCTCGTGGCGTGGCTGATGCCCGTCTGATCCGTCGTGCGTCCCGCCGCCGCATCCACGCGCCGTCGGCGACAGCATCGGCACGTCGCACGCAGCTTGTGCGCGGCCGATGCAACGCCATCCGTTATGCTGGCCGCGCTTTTCATGACCGGCAACCCGCATGCCTTCCCGCCTTCCCGAACCGAACGCCGACGAATGCGCGCATTCCGACCAGCTGTTGCAATTGCTGCGCGAACAGATCGCCTCGCACGGACCGCTGCCGTTCTCGCAATACATGGAGCGTTGCCTGTATGCGCCGGGGCTGGGGTACTACAGCGCCGGGCGTACCAAGTTCGGCGCGGCCGGGGATTTCGTCACCGCGCCGGAGCTGGGCGAGCTGTTTGCGCGCTGCGTGATCAGGGCGGTGCAGCCGACCCTGGCGCTGCTGGGCGACGAGGCGGATTTTCTCGAACTGGGAGGTGGCAGCGGTGCGTTCGCCGAGGCGGCGCTCAAGGCACTGGCCGACAGCGGCACGCTGCCGCGGCAGTATCTGATCCTCGAACCCAGCGCCGACCTGCGCCAGCGCCAGCAAGAGCGGCTGGGCGCGAATCTGCCGGCCGACCTTCATGCTTGCGTGCACTGGCTGGATCGTCCGCCCGAACGGGACTGGCGCGGCGTGCTGTTTGCCAACGAGGTGATTGACGCGCTGCCCGCCACGCGTTTCAGCCTGCGCGGCGGCGAGGTCTGCGAAGAGTACGTGGCGCTGGATGGCGAAGGTCGGCTGCGCCGCATCGATCGCCCGGCCGATGCGCTGGTCGGCGCGGCCGTGCGGCATGTCGAGCGCGACCTGGGCCGCGAATTTGCCGACGGCTACCGCTCGGAAATCCTGCCGCAGCTGCCGTACTGGATTCAGGCAGTGGCCGGTGCGCTGACCGCGGGGTTGATGCTGTTCGTCGACTACGGCTACGTTCGCCGCGAGTTCTATCTGCCCGACCGCGACGACGGCACGCTGATGGCGCATTACCGCCACCACGCGCACAACGATCCGCTGTACCTGCCCGGTTTGAACGATCTCACCGCCTCGGTCGATTTCACCGCGCTGGCCGAGGCCGGCAACAGCGCCGGCTCTGA
>JBEPVP010000101.1:0-13089 GCA_041690935.1 Rhodanobacter sp. | reverse complement strand
AACTTCCGCCTGCGCGACTGGGGCGTCAGCCGCCAGCGCTACTGGGGTTGCCCGATCCCGGTGATCTACTGCCCGACGTGCGAAGCGGTGCCGGTGCCGGAGGATCAGCTGCCGGTGGTGCTGCCCGAAGACGTGGCGTTCAGTGGCGTGCAGTCGCCAATCAAGGCCGATCCCGAATGGCGCAAGACCACCTGCCCGCGGTGCGGTGGCCCGGCCGAGCGCGAGACCGACACGTTCGACACTTTCATGGAGTCGAGCTGGTACTACGCGCGCTACGCCAGCCCCGGCGCGAACGCGCAGATCGACGCACGCGCAAACTACTGGCTGCCGGTCGACCAGTACGTCGGCGGCATCGAACACGCGATCATGCATCTGCTGTACTTCCGTTTCTATCACAAGCTGTTGCGCGACGCCGGCATGGTGCATTCGGACGAGCCGGCGCAGAACCTGCTGTGCCAGGGCATGGTGATCGCCGAGACGTTTTACCGTGACAACGCGGACGGCTCGAAGGACTGGATCAACCCGGCCGATGTCGAGATCCAGCGTGACGACAAGGCGCGCGTGGTCGGTGCGCTGCTGAAGGCCGATGGCCAGAGTGTGCAGATCGGCGGCATCGAGAAGATGTCCAAGTCGAAGAACAACGGCATCGATCCGCAGACCATGGTGGACAGGTACGGCGCCGACACGGTGCGCTTGTTCTCGATGTTCGCCGCGCCGCCTGAGCAGTCACTGGAATGGAGCGAGGCCGGCGTCGAGGGCATGGCGCGCTTCCTGAAACGCTTCTGGCGCGAAGTGACCACGCACGTGGCGCAACCGGATCATCCTTCGATTAAGGCAGTGGCCGCTAGCCACTCCACATCCCTGCCCCTGCTTGCAGGGGAAGGTGCCGACCTGCAGGCGCAGGAGCGCCTGCGGAACAGCGTAGCTGACCCCGACAGGGGTGAGCCCCAGGGATGGGGCGAATCAGGCGGAAGGGGTGACGCCGCAGGCGTCATCGATCCGGCTACCTTGGACGCGGGCCAGAAAACCTTGCGGCGCCAGCTGCACGAGACGATCCAGAAAGTCAGCGACGATTTCGGTCGCCGGCACGCCTTCAACACCGCGATTGCCGCGCTGATGGAACTGCTGAACGCGCTGGGCAAGTTCAGCGACCAGAGCGAGCAGGGTCGTGCGGTGCGCCACGAGGCGCTGGAGGCGATGGTGCTGCTGCTCAATCCGGTGGTGCCGCATATCAGCCACGCGCTGTGGCAGGTGCTTGGTCACCCGCAGGCGGTGCTGGAAGACCAGCCGTGGCCGCAGGTCGACCCGGCCGCGCTGGTGCGCGACACCGTCACGCTGGCGGTGCAGATCAACGGCAAGTTGCGCGCTACCATCGAACTGGCCGCCAACGCCTCGAAGGAACAGGCCGAGGCGCTGGCCCACGCACAACCGCAGGTCGTGCACTTCCTGGAAGGCCTGACGGTGCGCAAGGTCATCGTGGTCCCCGGCAAGATCGTCAACATCGTCGCAGGATGAAATCCATGAGCTTCATGAAAGCGCGCCGTCTGTTCCAAGCCTCGTTGCTGCTGGTCGCGGTGTTCGCGCTGGCTGCCTGCGGCTTCCACCTGCGCGAGAACGCTACCCTGCCACCGCAGATGCAACGGGTCCACCTTACGGTCAACGGGGGCGGCGAGCTCGAGCGGCGCCTGACCCGCGCGCTGGAAACGTCCGGGGTCACGGTCGAGGATGACAGCGGCGCCGGCATCGCCGAGTTGCATGTGCCGGTGGCGGCATTCAGCACCGATACGCTGAGTGCCGGCGGCTACGTACGCATCACCGAATATGCGGTGCGCTACCAGGTGCAGTTCGATGTCAGCGATGCCGCCGGCCAGGTGCTGGTGCCGCACCAGCGCATCGACATGTCGCGCGAATACAGTTACGACGCCAGCAACACGATCGGCAATGCCTCGCAGGTGCAGGAGCTCCAGCGCAGCCTCACCGATGACATGGTGCAGGCGATCCTGTTCCGCCTGCAGGCCGTCAGCAAACATGAGCTGGCCGCACCGGCAACGGCTGCCAGCACGCACTGATGCCGCTCAGTCCCGGCCAATGGCAGAAGGCGCTGGCAGCTGGCAGCCTGCAGCCGGTTTACCTGCTCGCCGGCGAGCAACTGCTGGTGCTGGAGGCGGCCGATGCGTTGCGCGCGCAGGCGCGCAAACTCGGCTACAGCGAACGCGAGGTGCTCGATGTCGGCCAGCATTTCGACTGGAACGATCTGGCCCGCGCCGCCGCCAGCATGTCGCTGTTCGCCACCCGCCGGCTGATCGACCTGCGTCTGCCCACCGGCCGTCCCGGCACCGAGGGTGCCAAGGCGATCAATGCGTTCTGCGCCGATCCGCCACCGGATGTCACCTTGCTGATCACCGCGATGGAGTGGAGCAACAAGCACGATGGCGCGTGGAGCAAGAAGCTCGACGCCAGCGGCTCAATGGTGGTGTTCAACTCGCCGCGGCCGGATCAGTGGGGCGCGTGGATCACGGCGCGACTGGCGACGCGCGGCCTGTCCGCCACGCCCGATGCCGCCGCGCTGCTGGCCGAACGCGTCGAAGGCAACCTGCTCGCCGCCGCGCAGGAAATCGACAAGCTCGCCGTGCTGCACGGGCAGGGCCGCATCGACGCCGCCGAGATGGAAAACCTGGTCGCCGACAGCGCCCGCTACGACGTGTTCAAGCTCACCGATGCCGCGTTCGTCGGCGACGGTGCCCGCGCGCTGCGCATCCTCGCCGGGCTGCGCTCCGAGGGCGACGAGCTGCTGGCGCTGATGGGCTGGCTGGTCAATCAACTGCAACTGGCGCTGCGCCTGGCCAATGCCAACGACCTGGCGGCGCAGATCCGCAGCGAACATCTGTGGCAGGCGCGCGAACAACTTTTTCGCACGGCACTGCGCCGCGCCCCGCGCGACCACTGGCTGCAATGCCTGGCGCGCGCCTCGCGCATCGACCGCATGGTCAAGGGCCGCGAAAACGGCAACCCGTGGCAGGAGGCCGAACGGCTGATTGTCGCCATTGCCGAACCGCGCGCGGCCAAGGCACTCGCATGACATTCTCCCTCCCCTGCCTGCAGGGGAGGGCTGGGGAGGGGTAAGGCGCTTGCCACAGACATCGCATCAGCCATTGGCCATGTTCGGCGGCACCTTCGATCCGGTGCACCTGGGTCACCTCAGCGTGGCGTGGGAAGCCTCCGAACTGCTCGACGCCGAAGTGCGTCTGATGCCGGCCAGCGTGCCGCCGCATCGCGTACCGCCGGTGGCCACGGCCGCACAGCGGGTGTCGATGCTGCGCGTCGCACTGCACGGGCAGTCGCGCCTCACGCTGGACACGCGCGAGCTGGATCGCGACGGTCCGTCGTACACGATCGACACGCTGATCGAGTTGCGCGCGGAGCAGGGCGAGCGTCCGCTGATCTTGCTGATCGGCGCGGACGCATTCACCGGCCTGCCCAGCTGGCATCGCTGGCGCGAACTGTTCGAGGCGGCGCATATCGGTGTGTTGAGTCGGCCGGGTGTCGATGCCGTGCTGCCCGCGGAGCTGCAGCATGAGATCGACGGCCGCCAGGCGGATGATGTTTCCAGTTTGCGCAACACGTCTGCCGGCAAGCTGATCGAGCTTGCGGTCACCCCGCTGGAAATCTCGGCGACACGCATCCGCGAACTGCTCGCGGCCGGGCGCGATCCGCGCTATCTGCTGCCGGCCGGACTGTTCGACGATGCGAACTTGCTGGCGCCGTATCGGCGCTGATTCATCGGCGACAGCGCGTTCAGCGCGCGGCGTCCGGCTTGCCTTCCGGCGCACCTCGACCCAGCACGTCTGGTAGCGCGTCACCGTTTTCGACAAAGCCCAGCGACACCGAATTGAGGCAGTGGCGATTGCCGGTCGGCGGCGGACCGTCGGGGAAGATGTGGCCGAGATGGCTGCCGCAACGCGCGCAGACCTCTTCGACGCGGGTCATGCCGTAGCTGGTGTCGCGGATCGAGCGGATGTGCGATTCGTCATACGGCTGGAAGAAACTCGGCCAGCCGGTGCCGGAGTCGAACTTCGCGTTCGAGCGGAACAGCGGCAGTCCGCAGAAGCGGCAGGTGTAGACGCCGTCCTTGTGGTTGTCGAGAAAGACGCCGCAGAACGCCGCCTCGGTGCCGTGTTCCAGCAGCACGCGCCGCTCGTCGGCAGCGAGACCGGCGGTGATGTCGCGACGCTGTTCGTCGCTGGGCGGAGTGAGATCGAAAGCGGTCATGCGGAACTCCTGTCCGGCCGAATGCCGGAGGTCACGTTGCACCTTCGATGTTGGGGTGGCTGCGGTTACCCCAACCCTTGTCCCGAGGCGGCATTCAACTGCCCCTGCACCTCGTTGATCGAATCGCGGATGCGCTTGCTGAATACCGAGTCGTCGTGGTGGATCAGCAGCAGGTGCTCGGTGGCGCGGGTCATCGCCACGTAGAGCAGGCGCGCTTCGTCGGCTTCGGTCTGGCCGGGTTTGGGCAACGAGCCGAGGCCGGGGATGATCACGAACGGAAACTCCAGGCCCTTGCTGGAATGCATGGTGACCAGCTTGACGCTGTCTTCGACCACGAACAGGGTGTGCTTGCCGGTGCTGTCGGCGAGCCGGCTGGGGATGCCGATGCGCTGCAGTGCCTCGTGCAGCTTCTCGCCTTCCCACTGGTTGCGGAACAGCACGGCCATGTCGGAATAGCAGCGGCCGCCGGCATGCTCGTCGCGCAGGCGCGTGATCAGCACGTCGAGCTGCGCGCGCGCGGTGTCGGTGCGCACCAGCTCGGGCACGGCGCCGCGGCGGCCGGCGCTTTCCGGTGCGATCAACGGCACGCCGTCGTCATCGTCGCCGCGTGATTCGAGCAGATCATGGGCGAAGACGCGCGCGACCGAGAGGATCTCCAGCGTGTTGCGGTAGTTGAGCTTGAGGATGGTGGTGCGACCCTGCGCCTGCACGCCGAGGCTCTTCCAGCTGATCTTGCGCCGGTCAGCCTGGCCGTAGATGTTCTGCGCATCGTCGTACAGCACCAGCAGCGAATTGGTGACCGGGTCGATCATCTGCACGATCAGCTTGTACCAGTCCGGCTCGAAGTCATGGCCTTCGTCGATCAGCACGGCGCCGTACTGGAAGCGCGGGATCTGGCCGCGATCCACGCCTTCGATCACCGCCGGCGGCAACGCCTCGAAGAACGCCTTGTCCTTGCCCGGCGGCAACGGCACGTGGTACGCCACCAGCATCTTGCGGCACCACTTGTGAAAGTTGTAGACCTGCACCTTGTCGCTGAGACCGCGCTCGCCGATCAGCTGTTCCAGCCGCGCGGCCAGCGTCTTGTTGTAGCAGAGCACCAGGATGGGCCGTGACAGGTCACGCGCCAGCTGCATCGCGCGGAAGCCCAGGATCATCGTCTTGCCGGAGCCGGCGACGCCGTGGATGACCCGGTGCTCGTCGCCGATCGAACGCGCCAGCTGCTCCTGCTGCGAGTCCATCACCTTGACCAGGTCGGGTATTTCCAGCGGACGCACGGCCGCGTCGGTGGGGCCGAACAGGCCGAACTGGCCGCTGCCGGGCTCGACCCGCAACTCGGGGAACAGATGCCAGCGCACCCGGTCGATCTGCGGCAGGGTGAGCGTCACCGGAAACACCTGCGGGAACATCGCCCACAGCTGTTCCTGGAACGCCTCGACCTCGACCGTCTCATACAGCTCGTCGCGGCAGATCACCAGGTGTTCGGGCAGCACCTCGCCGAGCGAGCCTTCATCGAACTGCCTGCGTGTGATGTTGGCCAGCACCACGCCCCACGCCCACGGCATGATCAGCTTGCCGGCATGACGGGAGCCTTCGGGATGGCGCAGCGCCGGATCGCGTTCCAGCACCACGCCGATTTCCAGCGCGTAGGCGCGCGCCTGCAGCAGCGGATTGTTCTCCTTGACCAGGCCGCGCTCGGTGACCAGGGTGAACTGGGTGCTGTCGGCATGGCGGATGGTATCGGCTTTCCAGTCCTTCACCTCCAGCACCAGCAGGCCGCGGCGCGGATGGAATATCACGAAGTCCGGATGGCGCTGCTTCAGGCCGACGGCCACGTCGTACCACAGCAGGTAGTCGTCCTCGAGCTTCTGTTCCAGCCGTTCGGAGACGCGTTTCTCGCCGCCGGTCATGCGCGGCAGGCAACTGTTGCGGGTGGGAATGAGTGTTGCCACAGGCGCCCCTGACTGACGTATCCGGTCGACGTTAGCCGATAGGGCGGGACTGTCAATGCCGACCGCGCTGCGGCGGTTCCCCACATGTCGCCGGCGCGCGCCGAACGGCGCTAACGCCAGTGCCGCAACTGCTCCGGTGGCACCTGCATGCGCTGGCAGGCGCGACTGGCGATGCCGTCCTTCAGCGCGGCGCGGAACACCGGCGCAACCGACCACAACGCGTGCGCCGCCAGGCGGGCCTGGCGCTGTTGCCGCGGGGTGCGGCCCAGCCGCGCGATCGCCCAGTCCGGCAGGAGGGCGGCGCCGGCATGCAGGAACAGGTCGCGCGACAAGCCGGCCGCCGGCACCGGCAGGCGCACCTGCGCCAGCAAGCCGAGCACGACGCGCGAGCGTTCGGTGTAGGCCAGTTGCGGCTGGATGCGCTGGAAGTACGCGTCGACGGCGTGCTCCGAGGCAGGCCCTTCGCTGGCGCCGAGCGCCTCGGCAATCCGTCGTACTTCGTCGTAGTAGCGATCGGCCGCGCCGGCGGGCAAGCTCGCATGGCTGTAGCGGCGATAGCCATGCAGGAAACTGTACGCCTCGGTGACATGCACCCAGGTCAGCAGCGCTGGATCATCCGCTGCGTATGGACGGCCATCTTCAGCGTGGCCAACGATGTGCGTATGGATCTGCCGCACGTGCTCGATCAGCGCCTCGGCCTGCTCGCGCGGTGCATAGGTGGTGCCGCCGACAAAGGCGGTGGTGCGGCGCAGCCGGCCGAGCAGGTCGCCACGGAAATTGGAGTGATCCCATACACCGGCGAGCGCCAGCGGATGCAGGGTCTGCAAGGTCAGCGCGGCCAGGCCGCCGGCCAGCATGCCGGGGAAATCCGAGTGCACGCGCCAGGTGGCGCTGTCCGGGCCGAACAGCCCAGGGTCGCCCTGCGGATGGTCGTAGTCGATGCTGCCGGCCTGGGCGCGCGGAAACGCACTCAGCACCCAGCGACGGACAGGTTCGCGAACGGGACGGGTGAGCAGATCGAAGGGCGAGGACATGCGCGCAGTTTATCGTCTGGACGCTATCCGGTTTGCGGCGAGCTTCGGTTGTGCTATCAATGGCTCCATGCATTCCGCCACCGCCCGCCTGTATTTCTGGTTTTACGGCTATCCGAAGCCAACGGCGGCGGCGCGGACGCGATCGTTTTGAACTGATCGACACAACCACACCGAACCGCCAGCATCCCTGGCGGTTTTTTGTTGGCCGCCTTCCGGGAACCCCACCAGGAGAAAAGCCGCCATGCACACCACCGACGACCTGCGCATCCTTGCGCTCACCCGCCTCAGCACGCCCGCCGAGGTCATGCATGACTGCGCCGCGACCGCGTCGGCGATCGCCACGGTGGAAGCCTCGCGTCAGTCGCTGCACGGCATCATCGCAGGCAGTGATGACCGGCTGGCGGTTGTGATCGGACCGTGTTCGATCCACGATCCCGTCGCCGCGCTGGAATATGCCGAACGCCTCGCTCCGTTGCGCGATGAGTTCGGCGATGCGCTGGAGATCGTGATGCGGGTGTATTTCGAGAAGCCGCGCACCACGGTCGGCTGGAAGGGCCTGATCAACGATCCCGACCTCGACGGCAGCTTCCGCATCGACAAGGGCCTGCGTACCGCTCGCAGCCTGCTGCGCGACATCAATGCGCTGGGTGTGCCGGCGGGTTGCGAATTCCTCGACATGATCACGCCGCAATACATCGCCGATCTGGTCGCCTGGGGCGCGGTCGGTGCGCGCACCACGGAAAGCCAGGTGCATCGGGAACTGGCGTCGGGGCTGTCCTGCCCGGTCGGCTTCAAGAACGGCACCGACGGCAACGTGAAGATCGCGGTGGATGCGGTGCAGGCAGCCGCCCAACCTCATCATTTCATGGCCGTCACCAAGGAAGGTCAGGCGGCGATCGCCACCACCAGCGGCAACACCGACTGCCACGTCATCCTGCGCGGCGGCAAGCTGCCGAACTACGACGGCCCCAGTGTGGACGCCGCCTGCGCATCGGTCGACCAGGCCGGCTTGCCTGCCCGCGTGATGATCGATGTCAGCCATGCCAACAGCGGCAAGCAGCCGGAAAACCAGCCAAAGGTGATCGACGACCTCGCCGCGCGCATCGCAGCCGGCGAACGGCGCATTCTCGGTGTGATGGTGGAAAGCCATCTGGTCGGCGGTCGTCAGGAACTGCAGCCCGGCCAGCCGCTGCGTTACGGCCAGAGCATCACCGACGGCTGCATCGACTGGGATACCTCGGTTCGGCTGTTGACCACGCTGGCACAAGCGGTGCGCCGGCGTCGTCGGTGCGAAGCATCCAGCGCTACTGCGGATGCCATGGCAGCTGCCTGAGCGGCGCTTCAGACCAACTTTGCCTCCAGCGTGATCTTCGCGTTGAGCACCTTGGAGACCGGGCAACCCTGCTTGGTCTCCTCGGCGATCCGCTTGAAGACGGCTGCATCGGCGCCGGGCACCTTGGCCTCGCAGCTGAGGTGCACCGCGGTGATCGAGAAGCCATCGCCGTCCTTGTCCAGGGTCACCGCGGCCCTGGTGTCGATGCTGTCGGCGGTCAGCCCGGCATTGCCCAGGCCCAGCGACAGCGCCATCGAATAGCAGGCGGCATGCGCGGCGGCGATCAGTTCTTCCGGGTTAGTGCCAGGTCCATCTTCGAAGCGCGACTTGAAGCCGTACGGCGCTTCACGCAGCACGCCGGTTTCCGTGGAGATCGTGCCCTGGCCATCCTTGATGCCACCGGACCAATGGGCGGATGCGGATTTCTTCGGCATGGGAGGCTCCTGCTGCAGGTTGAGGGACAAGTCGACACTATGCCCGCTGGTTCATTCACAGCGCGCGAATGCTTCACCGGCCGGGCTTCACACGGGCTACCCGCGCAGATCGTATGCTCGCGGATACACCTTGCCCGCCGAGCGTCGCATGTCGCCTGCCATCCAGCACGATCGCACCGCCCGTCGCTTCCAGACGCAGGTGGAGGGTTTCGACGGCGTGCTTGAGTACACCCTGGGCGCCGGCGTGATGACGATCACCCATACCGCGGTGCCGTCCGAGATCGGCGGTCGCGGTATCGCTGCTGCCCTGATGCAGGCCGCCATGACGGCGGCGCGCGCCGCAGCCTGGCAGGTGGTGCCGGCGTGTTCGTATGCCGCCCAGTGGATGCAGCGACATCCGGAATACCACGACCTGCGCGCCTGAAGCTGCCGCTATCATCGGCGCATGGTCGGCGGTGGCGCCGCGCCCGCGGAGATTGCCTTGACCCACTGGTTTGACTCATGAGCAAGTTATTGCCCAAGGCGGGCGGCGTGAAGGGCCGTCGGGGCTGGCGACCATGGGGCTTCGTGAAAGGGCGCCCGCGGACGATCACGTCGCTGGCCATCTTTGTGGTGGTGTTCGCCGGCCTGTTCGCTGGCGGGGTGCGCCTGGCCAATGCGGTCTTGCTCGGATTCGACCTCGCTGCGGTGATATTTCTGGGCCTTCTCGCGCACCTGTTCAAGGCCACGCCGACGAACATGCGTGCCCAGGCACAGGCGATCGACACCGGACGCTGGGGTGTGCTGTGGGGTGGCGTGGTGTTGTCGGCGGTGGTGCTGGCTGCGCTGGGGAACGAGCTGCATGCGGCCAGGAGCGGCGGAGTGCTGATGCTGGCGGTGGGTGTGGTGAGCGTGATCCTGAGCTGGCTGTTCCTCAACGCGATGTTCGCGATCCACTACGCTCACGGCTACTACGGCGATCTTGGCGACGAGCACACCGGCCTGGAATTTCCCGACACGCCCAAGCCCGATTACTGGGATTTCGCCTATTTCTCGATCGTGATCGGCATGACCTTCCAGGTCTCCGATGTGCAGATCACCAGCAAGTACCTGCGCCGGGTGGTGTTGCTGCATAGCGTCATCGCGTTCTTCTTCAACGTGTTCATCATCGCGATCACGGTGAACATCGTGGCCGGGCAGGGCAGCTAGCAGTGCCGTCTCGACCTGGGTTGCCGTCGATGTAACTGTCGGCAGACGGGCGGCGAATGAAGGGGTGGAGACGGCACGGCCGTCTTCATCCCTTTTCTTGCCAGGAATTCCGATGAACGTTCGCCTTGCCACCCTTCTCGTCGCCGCCATGACCTGCGGTTTTGCTGCCAGCACGTCGTTCGCGCAAGACGCGATGGCCCACGGTTCCAGCACCGCGATGTCGCACGATGCAATGCAGAAAGACTCCATGAAGCACGACTCGATGAAGGGTGGCTCCATGAAGCATGCTTCGATGAAGCAAGACTCCATGAAACACGACTCGATGAAAAAAGGTTCGATGAAGCACGGTTCGATGAAAAAGGATTCGATGAAGCACGACGCCATGAAAGACGATTCCATGAACAAAGACGATTCGATGGACGCCGGCCACTAAGTTCGGCGCTGCAGCGGGAGAGCTGCATGGCTCTCCCGCTCGTCGGTCAACATGACGCCGCCAGCTAACGTCATCGGCGTTCGGTGGCCGCCGTGACGGTATGCGGCGCGCGCCACATTAGACACACGTTTATCTGCAGCCCGTCCGCCGCGCATACTTGGTCGCCCACTTCATCGACCAGGTGCTGCGCATGCATTCGACATTCGCTGATCGGCTCGGCATCGAGCATCCGCTGATCCAGGCGCCGATGGCCGGCTCGACGCCACCGGCGCTGGTGGCGGCGGTGTCCAGTGCGGGCGCACTCGGCTCGCTCGGCGCGGGTTATCTGGAGCCGCAGGCGATCCTCGATCAGGCGGCACAGATCCGCGCACTCGGCGACCGGCCCTGGGCGCTCAACCTGTTTGTGCTGCCGGACGACTTCGACGTCGACATGGCGGCGGTGACGACGGCCCGCGAACAGCTCGATGCGCTGATGGCGCACGAGGGACTCGACGTGCGCACCAGCGTGCCGGATCGCTGGGCGCCGCGATTCTCCGATCAGTTTGTCGCGTTGTGCGAGGCACGGCCGGTGGTGGCGAGTTTCGCGTTTGGCGTGATCAGCCCGGCGCAGTTGCGCGAGCTGCATCAGTGCGATATCTACGTGATCGGCAGCGCCACCACGGTGGCCGAGGCGCGGGCCTGGGCTGACGCCGGCGCGGATGCCATCTGCATGCAGGGCGCCGAGGCCGGCGGTCATCGCGGCACGTTTCTGCATGAAGCCGAGGACGCGATGATTGGTCTGTTCGCGCTGCTGCCGTTGGCCGTGCGCGCGCTGGCGGGGTATGCAAGGGCCATTCCGGTGATCGCCGCCGGCGCCATCATGGACGGCCGCGGCATGCTGGCGGCGGAAGTGCTCGGCGCCGCGGCCAGCCAGCTTGGCACCGCCTTCCTCACCTGTCCGGAGTGCTCGGCGGCTACGGCGTGGAAGCAGGATCTGGCGTACGTCGAGGAGCATCAGGTCACCACCATCCGCAGCTTTTCCGGGCGGGCGGCGCGCGGCCTGCGCAACCGCTTTGTCGAGGCCATGCCGCAGCCGGCCGCCGGGTTGCCGTATCCGGTGCTGAACGCGCTCACCGCGCCGCTGCGACGGGCTGCGGCTGCGGCCGGCCGCGGCGACCTGTTGTCGGAGTGGTGCGGGCAGGCGGCCAGCCTGGTGCGCCCGCAGCCCGCCTCCGAGCTGGTGGCGCGCCTGATGTACGAGTACCGGCTGGCGCGACGGGCGCTGGCGCCCTGACGGGTGAGGTGCCCTTGACGGCAAGCCGGTTATACTGCGCCCGCGCCATTTCGCGCTGCTCTCACGCATCGAGGCTCTTCCTCTTGAGTACTGCCCGTACGAACAAGTCCGTCACCACGGCCACCCTGCGCAAGTCGGTCATCGACGCGCTGGAAGAATTGAAAGCCAAGGATGTGCGCGAAATCGACGTTCGCGGCAAGACCTCCATCGCTGACCTGCTGGTGATCGCCTCCGGCACCTCCGCCCGCCACGTCAAATCCATTGCCGACGAAGTCAGCAAGTTCGCCAAGAAGGCGGGCGTGATGCCGCTGGGTGTGGAAGGCGAGCAGGAAGGCGAATGGGTGCTGGTCGATCTGGGCGATGTGATCGTCCACGTGATGCTGCCCCGCATCCGCGAGTTCTACGGCCTGGAGCGGTTGTGGACGGTGGGCGACCACGGACACGAAGTCGACGCTGCGCAAGCCGGCTGAGCCCGATATTGGGACCGTGTCGCAAGCACAGCCCCTCACCTCAATCCTCTCCCCCGAGGGGAGAGGAGGCGAACGCGGCGCTACGCGCGTTTCATTTGACTGAAACTGGGCCATGCGCGCGCGCCTGATCGCCGTCGGCGAACGCATGCCCGGCTGGGTGGCCGAAGGTTTTGCCGAATACCGCAAGCGGCTCTCGCATGATCTGCCGCTGGACCTGATCGAACTGAAGCCCGGCATGCGCGGCAAGGGTCGCGACGATGCACGGGCGATCCAGGACGAGGGCGCGGCGATCCTCGCGGCGTTGCCGCAGGACATCCATGTGGTCGCGCTCGATGGCCGCGGCAAAACCTGGTCCAGCGAGGAGCTCGCCACGCAACTGGCGGCCTGGCGCATGGCCGGGCGCGACCTGGCGTTCCTGATCGGCGGTCCGGATGGCCACGCGCCCGAAGTGCTGGCGCGCGCCGATCAAACGTGGTCGCTTGGTCCGCTCACCCTGCCGCACATGCTGGTGCGACTGGTGTTGGCCGAGCAGTTGTATCGTGCCACCACCTTACTGGCAGGGCACCCGTACCATCGGGCCTGAGCTCTTGCGCGAATCCGCCCGCGCGACCAACGCACGCCCGACACTTTCGGTTCCAGTCTGCGATGCCCCCATCCGTCAGAAGCGATGTGCTGCCCGACAGGCGCGGCAGCACATCGATCG
>JBEPVP010000100.1:0-13130 GCA_041690935.1 Rhodanobacter sp. | reverse complement strand
GGCTAGGGATGCTCTCGCACATCGACAAGGACAACCAGCCGCGCATGGTCGATGTCGGTGCCAAGGCCGCCACGCGCCGAATGGCGCGCGCACAGGCGCGGGTGCTGCTGCCCGCGCAGGTGGCCGCGCAGTTGCGCGAGGCGGGCCACATGACGCCGAAAGGCCCGCTGCTGACCACCGCCAACCTCGCCGGCGTGATGGGTGCCAAGGCCACGCCGCAGCTGATCCCGCTGTGTCATCCGCTGCTGCTCGAACGCTGCCGGGTCGAGCTGACCGTGGAGGGCGACGAGATCGTCATCGTCTGCGAGGTGGCTTGCCACGGCCGCACCGGCGTGGAGATGGAGGCGCTGACCGGCGCCAGCGTCGCCGCGCTCACCGTCTACGACATGTGCAAGGCGATGTCGCACGACATCGTGATCAGCGAGGTGCGCCTGCTGCACAAGTCCGGCGGCAAGCGCGACGTGGATGTCGAGACGGAGCCGCGCCAGCCATGATCGCGCCGATCGATCCGCGGGTGGCGGACATCTACGGCCTGGTGCTGGCCGGCGGCGCCAGCCGGCGCATGCAGCACGACAAGGCGCTGATCGACTATCACGGCGAGCCGCAGCTGCTGTGGACGTATCGCCTGCTCGCTACGCTGCTGCCGCGCGTGTTCGTCTCGGTGCGCGCTGATCAGCGCGACGAACCACTGCGTCAGGATTTGCCACAAATCGTCGACACGCACGCGCATGCCGGCCCCGCCGCCGGCATCCTGGCGGCGCAGACGCTGTATCCGCAAATCGCCTGGCTGGTCGTCGCCTGCGATTTGCCACGACTCGACGCGGCCACGCTGCAACACCTGCTTGCGGCGCGCGATCCCGCCCGTGCGGCCACCGCGTTCCTCAGCGCCCACGATGGATTGCCGGAACCGTTGTGCGCACTATGGGAACCATCCAGTCATGCGTTGCTGGCGGCCCGCGTCGAGGCCGGTAGCACGTGTCCGCGCAAGGCCCTGATCGAAGGCGACACCCAACTGCTGCAGCCGTTCGCGCCGCACGCGCTGGACAACATCAACACCCCGGAAGAACTGGCCAGCCTGCGAGCGTCGTCGCCATGACGTCGATCACCGTCGAATACTACGCGCAGCTGCGCGAGCAGGCGGGACACAGTCGCGAGCAGCTTTCCACCGATGCCGCTTCACTCGGCGCGCTGTATGCCGAGTTGCGGCAGCGGCATGGATTTCGACTGGAGACCGGGCAACTGAAAGTTGCCGTGAACGCGCAGTTCCGCGACTGGCTGCAGCCGCTGGCCGAGGGCGACGTGGTGGTCTTCATTCCACCGGTGGCCGGCGGATGAGCCGGGTCAGCATCGCTGCGGAACCGGTGGATATCGCCGCGCTGCGCCGCGCACTGGAACGGCCCGATTGCGGCGGCTTCTGCGTGTTCGAGGGCTGGGTGCGCGAGACCAACGAAGGCCGCCAGGTCAGCGGCCTGGATTACGAGGCGTATACCGAGCTGGCGCTCAACGAAGGTGAGCGCATCATCGACGAGGCCGTGCGGCGCTTCGGGATCGCCGACGCGCGCTGCATGCACCGCGTCGGCCGGCTCGCGGTGGGCGACACCGCGGTGTGGATCGGGGTGGTCGCGCCGCACCGCGATGCGGCGTTCCGCGCCTGCCGTTACATCATTGACGCGATCAAGCAACGCCTGCCGATCTGGAAGAAGGAACACTACCTCGTCGGCGAATCGGCATGGGTGGCCTGCTCGCATGGCCCGGCGAACGAACACGCGCACGCGCCTCACGCGAACGTGCCCACGACATTCATACCCGACTATTCGCGCCAGACCCGGCTCGTCGAGATCGGTGCGGCCGGACAGGCTCGGCTGGCCGCAAGCCGGGTGCTCGTCATCGGCGCGGGTGGCCTGGGCTGCCCGGTGCTGAGCTATCTGGCCGGTGCCGGCGTCGGCACGTTGGGTATCGTCGACAGCGACGTTCTGGAGGCGAGCAACCTGCACCGTCAGACGCTGTATGCGGCGGCCGAGGTTGGCCAGCCCAAGGTCGAACTCGCCGCGCGGCGGCTGGCGGCGCTGAATCCGGTGGTCCGCGTGGAAACCTTCGCCGAGCGCCTCACCGCGGACACGATCACGGCGATATTCGATCGGTACGACCTGGTGGTCGAGTGCACCGACGACATCGACAGCAAATACCTCAGCAGCGACGCGGCCGTGCTCACCGGCACGCCGATTCTGTTCGCCAGCGTGTACCAGTACGAAGGCCAGCTGCACGCCTATGTGCCACAGGGCCATTCGCCCTGCCTGCGCTGTCTCTGGCCGGTACCGCCGGCGGCCGGTGCGCTGGCGACCTGCGAGCAGGCCGGCGTGCTCGGTCCGGTACCCGGGACCCTCGGTGCCATGCAGGCGGTCGAGGCGATCCGGATGATCCTCGATCTGCCCGGTCGGCTCGACGAGTCGCTGTTGCTGGTCAACCTGCTCGACCATGGCATGCGCAAGATCGGCGCGCAGCGCTGTGCGCCCTGCCTGGAAGCCGGGCGCTGCGTGCACGTGCGCGATCTTTCGGCGTGGCCGACGGCGGGCGGCGCGCTCGAACTGGCGTTCCCGACCCTCCAACTTGCGCTGGACGGCGGCTACACGATCGTGGATATCCGTGATGCCGACGAGATCCTCGCGCATCCGCTGTCGATTCCGGCGCTGCCGATCCAGTCCGTGCTCAACGCCGTGGAAACACCGGACGAAAAACGCTACCTGCTGCTCTGCGCGCGTGGCCGGCGCAGCCGCCAACTGGCGCTGCAATTGCGCCGGCAGGGACTGGCACGGGTGCACTCGTTCAGGGGTGGCGTGGCCGCCTTGCCGCCTTGCGACGAGTAACCGGACACGCGGCAGCGGCGAAATAGTGCATGTAGCCGCGAGATCCGGCAGGCATGCTTTGCCGAGGTTTGGCTAGCCGTCCAGAACGCTTGCTTTACGGCCCGTGGAGGAGGAATTTCATGTCCGCACCGAAACCTGTTTGCATGGCATGGAACGCCAAGCCGTTCACCTTGCTGCCCCGGAGGGCATGGCCGTGAATACGGACACCGTGGCTGAAAGCCCTCATTCCCCCGCGAATGCGCCGACGCCGGTGGTGCGCGCACGGTCCACCCGGCTGGTGTATCGGCACACCTTGCCGATTCGCCTCATGCACTGGATCAATGTCATCGCCCTGTCGCTGATGTTCTTCAGCGGGCTGCAGATTTTCAACGCGAGTCCCGTCCTGTCCTGGGGCAATCGCACCGTTCCCGGCAGGGAACTGCTGGCACTGGATGCGCGTCAGGATCCGGCGGGACACATGGTCGGGGTGACCCGCATCGGCCAGCATCAATTCACCACCACCGGCGTGCTCGGCGTGTCCAACGGCAGCGATGGCGTGCCCGTAGCGCGCGGTTTTCCATCATGGCTCACTGTGCCGGGCCCGAACTGGCTGGCGATGGGGCGGCGCTGGCACTTCTTCTTTGCCTGGGTGTTCGTGCTCAACGGGCTTTGCTATATCGGCTACGCGCTGGTCCGGCGGCATCTGCAGCGGGACCTGTGGCCGACGCGTTCGGACTGGCGCGGCATCGGTCGTTCGATCTGGGATCACGTCCGTTTCAAGCATCCGCAGGGGGCGGAGGCGCTGCGTTACAACATTTTGCAGCGGCTGGCCTACCTGATCGTGGTGTTTGTGTTCGGCATCGGCATCGTGTTGATGGGGCTGGCGATGTCGCCGCGGATGGACGCGGTGCTCTCGCCGCTGCTGACGCTGGTCGGCGGCAGGCAGTCGGCGCGCACGATCCATTTCATCATCGCGTGGGCGTTCGTCGCCTTCCTGCTGGTGCACGTGTTCGAGGTGCTGATCAGCGGGGTGTTCAACCAGCTGCGCGGCATGATCACCGGTTATTTCGCCATCGATTGCGACCGGGTAGACGTGGTCGAACCCGACCCGACGATCGCTGCCGAGGAACGCCGCCATGACTGACCGCCGATCGTTTCTGCGCCTGGCCATCATGGGCGCGGCCGGCATCCTCGTCGCCGGCTGCGACCAGATCTCGCAGAGCAGCTGGGGGCCGAAGATACTCGGCAAGGCCGAAGGGCTGAATCGCCGCGTGCAGGCCCTGTTGTCGCCATCCAGCGCGATGGCCCCGGAATACAGCGAGGCCGACATCTCGGCGGTGTTTCGCGCCAACGGCACCACCATGCCCACCACCGAGGCCTACCAGGCCCTGCTGGCCAACCAGTTTCGCGACTACAAGCTGCAGGTGGACGGCCTGGTCAGCCGGCCTGCCCTGCTGTCGATCGACGACCTGAAAAAACTCGACACGCGCACGCAGATCACCCGCCACGATTGTGTGGAGGGCTGGAGCGTGATCGGCAAGTGGCAAGGCACCGCCTTGTCCGCGGTACTCGATCACGTCGGCGTCGATCCGCAGGCGCGCTTTGTGGTTTTCCATTGCTTCGACGAGATGGAGGCCGATACGCCGTACTACGAGAGCCTGGGCATGGAGGAGGCGCGGCATCCGCAAACCCTGCTGGCGTACCGCTTGAACGACCAGGCGCTGCCGGTGCCGAACGGCGCGCCGTTGCGTTTGCGCATCGGCCGGCAGCTGGGCTACAAGCAGGCAAAATACCTGAGCCGGATCGAACTGGTGCATTCGTTCGACGCCATCGCCGATGGCAACGGCGGTTACTGGGAAGACCAGGGTTACGAATGGTATGCGGGTATCTGAGCCGACCGCATCAACCCGGTGTCAAGGCACGCAACCGGGTGGCCCAGTCCACCGTGCGGTCGCCTACGGCAAGGAATTCGGGATTCAACAGCGACTCGCCGCGGTTGTAGCGAAATGGCTGGCCGGACAGATCCAGCACCGCGCCGCCCGCCTCCTCCAGCACGCATTGTGCGGCGGCGGTATCCCACTCGCTGGTGAGGCCCAGGCGCAAATAGACGTCCGCGGCACCGCGCGCGATCAGGCAGAACTTCAGCGACGAGCCGAGCGGAAGCAGCGCGTAATCCGTGCCGACCAGCCGCTGCAGCAGTTCGCTTTGCGCTCCGCCGTGCGAACGGCTGCCAGCGACCAGCGATGGCTGCTGCAGTGGTCGCGTGCTGATGCGCCGCCAATCGCCAGCGACTTGCGCCTGCAGCCAGGCGCCATGACCGCGCGCGGCGACGTACAGCTCGCCGGTCACCGGCGCCAGCACCACGCCGAGCACGGGTTCGTGGTCGTCGATCAGCGCGATGTTGACGGTGAATTCGCCGTTGCGCTTGACGAACTCGCGGGTGCCATCGAGCGGATCGACCAGCCAGTAGCGCGACCAGTGCTGGCGTTCGGACCAGGCGAGTGCCCTGGCCTCTTCGGACAGTATCGGCAACACCGGATCGAGCTGCGCCAGAGCGGTCATGATGACCTGCTGCGCGGCCAGGTCGGCGGCAGTCAGCGGCGACGCGTCGGCCTTGGTCTGCACCGCGAAGTCGCTGCGATAGACCGCCATGATGGCGGCTCCGGCCGCACGGGCGATCTCACCGATCTGACAGGCAAACGCGGGGGCGCCGCTCATGTGCGCTGAAAGCGCCCGGCGAGGTATTCGCGGGCCATGAACAACGCGGCAATCGAGCGCCCTTCGGTCACGTCATCGCGACCGAGCAGGGTGTGCAGCTCGGTCATCTTCCACGGCACCACTTCGAGCTCTTCCGGTTCGTCACCGACCAGCTTCTCGGGGTACAGATCCTGCGCCAGCACCACATGCGCCATGTGCGTCATGTACGCGGGCGACAGCGACAGGTTGTGCAGGATCTTCAACTGGCGCGCACCGTAGCCGACCTCCTCCTTCAGCTCGCGCTCGGCACCCTGCTCGGCGGTCTCGTCCTGATCCAGCCGGCCTTTCGGCAGGCCGAGTTCATAGCGACCCAGGCCGCCGGCATATTCGCGCACCAGCAGTACCGTGTCGTCATCCAGCATGGGCACGATGATCACCGCGCCCAAGCCGCTTCCCTTCAAGCGTTCGTAGGTGCGCCGCACGCCGTTGGAGAACTCCAGGTCGAGCTGTTCGACCTGCAGGAAGCGGCTGTCGCTGACGTCCCGCGTGGCGTGGATGATGGGTAGTTTTGGCATCCGCGCATTCTAGCGCGCGTCGCTCAGCGCCGCAGACGCTGCAACGCCTGCGCGTGGATCGCCGGCGTGCCGGCCAGCACGCTGCGCGTCTCCAGCGTCAGCGGCGCGCCGTCGAGATCGGTGAACACGCCGCCGGCCTCGCACACGATCACCGCCAGCGCGGCAATGTCTAGGATGTTCACATCCGACTCGATCACCAGATCCAGGCTGCCGCGGGCCAGCAGGTGGTAGTGACAGAAATCGCCGTAGCCGCGGATCCGGTTGCTGTCGCGGATCAACGCGCCCAGCGCAGCCCAGCGTGTGTCGGTGGTGAGCGTGCGCACGTTGCCGATGGACAGCGAGGCCTCGGCGATCGCCGACGTGCCGGCCACCTGCACGCGCTCGCCATCGATCCACGCGCCATTGCCTGCACTCGCCCACATCGTCTCGCCATAGATCGGCGCGCAGGACACGCCAAGCACCAGCTCGTCGCCATCCATCAACGCGATCTGGGTGGAGAAGAACGGCGTGCGCCGCACGAAGCTCTTGGTGCCGTCGAGCGGATCGACCAGCCACATCAAACCGCCGCGTTCGCCATCCATGCCGAATTCCTCGCCGTAGATAGCCGCCTGCGGCAATGCCGCCTGCAGCACCTTGCGAATCGCCTGCTCGGCCTCGCGGTCGGCGATGGTCACCGGGGTGGCGTCGGCCTTCCATTCGACCTCGACACCGCGGTGCCAGTAGTGCCGGATCACCTCGGCGGCGGCGCCTGCCGCTTCGCGTGCGGCCACCAACGCCGCTATGGCGATATCAGGATTCATGCGGGTCTCGTGTCCTCATTTCGTCGGCGGCACCGGCACGGTGACCGCCAGTCCGCCGCTGCGGTGGATATGCACGCTGCCATCGGCCGAAGTCGGCCCGAAGCCCGCCAGCCAGTGGCGCAGTGCCGGATCAGTCTGTCGGGGACGCAGCGTCGCGTCCAGTCGCCAGCCGAGCGGGCTCACTTGCAGCTCGCCGTCGAGATGCACCGGACCGGAGCCGTCGTCACGCCATTGCGTGCGGATCACGCCGTCCTGCGCTTGCGCCTGCCCGTGCAGTTCGCCGAGCGCCACGTCGCCTTGCGGCGTGCGCATGACGGCGTGCCGCCACTGCGCCTGCGCTTGCAGCTGCAGTGGCCAGCCGGCCTGCAGCAGCGCGTGATCAACGATCAGTTGCAGATCGCCACGTGGCTGACCGAGCGGCGACATCACGCGGCGATCCAGTGCGGCCAGCTCGGCATGCATGCTCGCGTTGTGCACGGCGATGCGATCGTCCGGCAACCGCTGCATCCCGCCGGAGAACACCAGCTGCGGCCCGTCGAAACGCAGTTGCAACTGCAGCTGCCCGAGCAGCGCACGTCGCGACAGCTGCCATTGCAGGCGCCCCAACGCGTGCCCGTCGGTAGCCAGGACTTCGCCGACGCGGCCCTCCCATAGCAACCCCTGCACCTGCTGCAGGCGCAGCCCGTGCAACTGCGGCTCGACCCACGGCATGACCCAGCGCGCCGGCAGAAACCAAACCAGAACGGCCAGCGCCAGCAGCAACACGCCGAGGCCAAGCAGGCTTTTGCGCAAATAGGTCAAGCGTCGATCCCGCGTCAGCTATCGGAAATTCATGCGCGGACTTGAGCACCCATCGCGCAGCGCCGATGATAGCCGGATGAGCAACCCCGCAAGCAGCAACGCCGCGCTCGCCGCGCGCGACCTGAAACACCTGTGGCATCCATGCACGCAGATGCACGATCACGGCAGCGCCGGCCAGGGCAGCGTACCGATGGTGCCGATCGTGCGCGGCGAAGGTGCCTGGCTGATCGATGCCGATGGCCGTCGCTACCTCGATGGCATCAGTTCATGGTGGACCAACCTGTTCGGCCACGCCAACCCGCGCATCGCCGCCGCACTGGCCGAGCAGGCGTGCTCGCTGGAGCATGTGATCTTCGCCGGCTTCACCCACGAGCCGGCGATCGCACTGGCCGAAGAACTGGTGCGGGTCACGCCACCGGGGCTTGATCGCGTGTTCTATGCCGACAACGGTTCGGCGGCGATCGAGGTGGCGCTGAAGATGAGCTTCCACTACTGGCTCAATCAAGGTCATGGCGAAAAGACCCGCTTCATCGCGCTCACCGGCAGCTACCACGGCGAGACGCTGGGCGCGCTGTCGATCAGCGATGTGGCGTTGTACCGCAAGACCTATGCGCCGCTGCTGCTGACGCCGTTCCTGGCGCCGTCGCCGGACGCGTATGAAGGCGAGCCGGGTGAATCGCCCGCACAGACGGCCAAACGCCGCCTCGGCGAATTGCGCGTGCTGCTCGAACACCACGCGCACGAGACCTGCGCCGTGATCGTCGAGCCGCTGGTGCAATGCGCTGGCGGCATGCGCATGTACCACCCCGACTACCTGACCGGTCTGCGCGCGTTGTGTGACGAGTATGCGGTGCACTTCATCGCGGACGAGATCGCGGTGGGTTTCGGTCGCACCGGCAGCCTGTTTGCCTGTGAACAGGCGGGGGTAACGCCGGATTTCATGTGTTTGTCGAAGGGTCTCACCGGCGGGTTCCTGCCGTTGTCGGCGGTGCTCACCACGACCCGGATCTATGAAGCGTTCTACGCCGAGTACAACGCCGGCAAGGCGTTCCTGCACTCGCACAGCTACACCGGCAATCCGCTGGCGTGCCGGGTGGCGCTGGAAACGCTGGCGATCTTTCGCGACGAGCCGGTACTGCAACGCAATCGTCAGCTGGCCGCACATCTGGCCCGCCGACTTGAGCCGCTGCAAGCACATCCGCATGTCGCCGACGTACGCCAGACCGGCATGATTGCGGCGATAGAGCTGGTTGCCGACAAGGCCAGCCGGCGCCCGTTCCCGGCGGACGAGCGACGCGGCCTGCGCGTCTATCTGCATGGCCTGCAACAGGGCGTGCTGCTGCGCCCGCTCGGCAACGTGGTGTATTTCATGCCGCCGTACGTGGTCACCGAGGCCGACCTCGATCTGTTGGTCGACACCGCGATCGCCGGCATCGAACGCGCCGTGAGCGGCTGACCTGCGGCGCCTTCAGTGCCCGCGGACGGTGATGCTGGAGTCAAGCTGCTGCAACGCCTCACCCAAGTCGGGCCGGCCCGTACGCAGCAGGTCCTGCTGACTGTAACTACGCCCGGTCACCGGCAGGCAGCGCCCTTTTTTTGCCGGAATCCGGCTGCCGGTATCGCGGATGCAGTTGCGGTCGTTCGAGCGGGCAGCCCGCGGCGCCGATGGCTGGCCGGACGATTGGGCGAGCGGTGGCGCCGGTGGGCTCTGCGCCAGCAGCAGGGGGCTGGCACCGTAGCTGACCAGCAGCAGTGCGGAAACGAAGAAACACCTGGACATGCAACCTCCGGCTCGCGTGTGACCAATGCGGCGAGCGCGCATGGAGAGTGTGCTCATGCTGCTACGGTGTATTGGGGGGACGCAAGTGGTCGGGCTCGCTCATCTCGCGCGCGTTCAGCTGCACGGACATGCCGGATACGCGTCGCGCTATGCTGGATGGCCGTTCCAATCCCGCCGGGTCCAATCCGGCCGGCTCCAATCCGGTTTGTTCCGATGCGCACGATCCGTATCCACGTCGACCAGCCGCTCGTCGTTGCCGGCGAGTTGAACCTGCCGCCACAAGCTGCGGACCACGTGGCGCGGGTGCTGCGCATGAATCCCGGCGAGCCGCTCACCGTGTTCAACGGCGACGGCAACGACTATGCCGCGGTCATTGTCGCGGTCGGTAAGCGCGAGGTGATGCTGCGGATTGAACATGTCCAGACGCTCGTCAACGAATCCCCGCTGCAGCTGACGCTGGCGCAAGGTGTCGCTCGCGGCGAGAAGATGGACCTGATCGTGCAGAAGGCGACCGAGCTCGGCGTGGTGCGCATCGTGCCGCTGCTGACCGAGCGCTCGGAGGTGAAGCTGGAAGCCGCGCGCGCGGAAAAGCGATTGGCGCACTGGCGCGCGGTCGCAGCGAGCGCCTGCGAACAGAGTGGCCGCGCACGCCTGCCGGAGATCACCCCCGCGCTGCCGCTGTCGGCATGGCTGGGCAGCTTGGCCGAGGACGGTGCTTTGCGGCTGGCGCTGCTGCCGGAAGCCACCCGCTCATCGCGCGAACTGCGTTTCGCGGCCGGCGGTGGCGTGCTGGTGGTCGGTCCGGAGGGCGGGCTGGGCGAACGTGATATCAGCGCCCTGACCGCCGCTCGCTTCGAGGGCCTGCGATTGGGGCCGCGCATCCTGCGCACGGAGACCGCCGGAATGGCCGCCCTGGCGGCATTGCAGGCATTGCACGGCGACGGTTAGACCGCCGCCGGCTTCGGCTTGCCTCAGTCTTCGGCGTCGGACGACTCGGGCAATTCGGCGGACTCATCGGATTCCGCCGGCGCGGTCAGATCCGCGTCATCGAGCAGGCCCAGCAACTCGGCCTCGATCCACTCCAGGTCGGGGATCATCGCCACGTCATCCCGCACCAGCACGTGGGCACGCACACCTGGCGGCAATGCGCTGCCGTCGTGGGTGGGAATGATCAGCTCGGCATTCAAGGTGGTCAGGCGTGGAAAGCCCTGAGTCAGCACCGCGATGAACGGCAATTTCGGGTCGCCGCCCAGCGCCTTGAGCACGGCCACGCGCACGCTCAGGTCGGCGTCGCCTTCCTCGGTACCGGCCAGCTGGGTGAACGACACCAGCGGCACGCGCCAGCCACGCCAGGCGATACGGCCGAGCAGCCAGTCCGGAGCGCCGGCCACCGGTTCCGGGCGGCTCTGGGTGACCACCTCGGCGATGGTGGCATTGGGCAACAGCAGACGCAGGTTGCCTACCGGCACCAGAACGCAGCGAATTTCACGCGGCAGCGGATCACTCATGGAAACACCTCGATCAAGCGCGCCGCCAGCTCGGGCGGCGTACCGGAAAAACTGACCAGTCGTTCGGCAAAAATTCCGCTGACCATGTCGGCAAAATGTTCGTTGGACGACGACTCTACCCAGACCTGGCCGCCACGATCATGGATCGCCTGCGCGCCAGCGACGGCATCGTTGCCACGGCCGGCGAACACGATCGCCAACGCGTCGCGGCCGAACGCATTGGCCGCCATGGTCAGGCTGACGTCGATCGACGGATCCGCGGACGCATCAGCGCCGTTCGACAGCAGCTCGATCTTGCCATCGCGACGCACCCGCGCCTGATGTCCGGCTGGCACGACCAGCACCTCACCGACGCCAGCGCGATTGCCCTGTTCGGCTAGAGTGACCGGCAACGCGCAATGCGCGGCGAACCGCTGCACCAGCGCCTGGTCCGACTGCTCGCCCACATGCTGGGTATGCAGGAAGGTCAACCGCGTGGTTGCCGGCAGCGCCGCGAGAAAATCGCACACCGAGTCGGCACCGCTGACCGCCGCCCCCAGCACCACGATCCGGCTCAGCGCGGTACCGAGATCGTCAAGCAGCATTTCGTGATCGTGCACATAGGCCTGCGGCGCGATCGCCTCTTCCATCGATACCAGTTCGAGGCTCATGAACGCTTTGACGCCGGACGCGATCGGCTCGACGTCTGGCGCAAGGAAATCCGCCGCGCTCAATTTCTCGATGCCGAACGTCGCGGCCTCGGTGCGCTCGGCGGCTGGCGCAAGCGGAGCCTCGTCGTCCAGCAGCGCCCAACCAGCGGGCGCGCTTGCCGACACGGCGGCATCGGGCAGCACCGGCTCGGCCGCGGTGGCGGGCAGGGTCGCGACCGACGGATCCGTCACCGCGGAGAGCTGCAGATGATCGGACTCGAATGACGACGGCGGCATGGCCGGCGCGGTTTCGTCGTTCGACGCGGACATGGGGTCGACCGGAAGCGACGCGGACTCCGGCATGGCCAGCGGAGCGCTGAAATTGCCGTCGTGCAATGGCGACAACTCCTCATCGTCGAGATAGCGCAGACCGGGGCCGGTTTCGTCCTCGTCGCCGGACGGCAGTTCACCGGAAGCCAGCAAGGCTTCCAGCTCCGCCGCCAGATCTTCCGACTCGGCGGTGGCAATCTGCTCGTGCTGTTCCGGGTCGGCGTGCGGCAGCCAGTCGGATTCCGGCTCTGCGGCCATCTCCTCGACCGCCGGCTCCGCGTCCTGATCGGTCACGGCCTGGCTGGCAGAAGCAGCCTCAACGTCCACCCCTGGTGCTTGCACCGGAGCGTCATCGCTGGATTCCGACTCCAGCCGCAGCGCCAGCGGCGCCTCGACGGCGCGGGCATCCTCGGGGCGCGGCGGATCGACGTCGCCCACCGCCAGCACCTTGGCCGCCAGATGCCGCGCCCAGCGGGCACGGTCCCAACCGACCAGCGCGCGGCTGGCATGCGCATCGTTGAAGACCACGCGCGGACGGTCACCATCGATCACCTCATACAGCTGATCGAGCGCATCGTCGGCGCTGTCATCCAGATTGACCACCAGCACATCGGCGCCCACCTGTTGCAGCAGTTCGCGGCTGAAGCTGGACACGCCGCCCTCGTGGACGATGCGTGCACCGCGCTCGTGCAGCGCCTGTCGCAATTGGGTGCCCAGCTCGGTGTCGTCAAACAGCAGGGCGACCGCAGGAGCCGTATCAGTCATGAACCGGCTCCACCGCACGCTGTTCCAGCACCTCGCTGATCTGCACCAGCAGATCGGCTTCCTGGTACGGCTTGCCGAGGTAGCGATCCACGCCGATGTCGAATGCCCGCTGGCGATGTTTGTCGCCGCTGCGCGAGGTGATCATGATGATCGGCACGTCGCGCAGCCGCGGGTCGGCCTTCATGAGGGTGGCCAACTCGTAGCCATCCATGCGCGGCATCTCGATATCGAGCAGCATCAGGTCCGGCACGCGCTCATGCAACTTCTCCAGCGCATCGACACCGTCCTTCGCCGTGCTGACCTCGTATTCATGGCGTTCCAGCACGCGACTGGTGACCTTGCGCATCGTGATCGAGTCATCCACCACCATCACCAGTGGCCGTACCAGAACCTCCTCGATGA
>JBEPVP010000099.1:0-13408 GCA_041690935.1 Rhodanobacter sp. | reverse complement strand
CATGAGCCGTGGACTTTGTCTCGGCATTGTCATCGCTGCCTGCGGCCAGCAGGAACCACCACAGGGCCAAGACAAGCACTGCAACTACCGCTGCGATAAGAACTGCGCGCCGATTCATGACATTCCCTTTCAACGAGTAA
Source organism: Rhodanobacter sp. (assembly GCA_041690935.1). Lineage (GTDB taxonomy): Bacteria > Pseudomonadota > Gammaproteobacteria > Xanthomonadales > Rhodanobacteraceae > Rhodanobacter. Next base: position 13,268 of record JBEPVP010000099.1, on the reverse strand, counting down.
TGGTGCTGGTCAACAGCGCTCGGCCTGTGGCAATTTCCAGCCCCACACTGAGTTCAAGAAGATCCTGCTTGAGCTTGCTTTGCTCGATGCGCCGGGTGGCCAGAGCGGCCCGAGCGGCGCGATAGGCCATAACGTCGGCATCTTGATTCGCATAAATCTTTTCATAACCGTCGGCCAGTTGTTGCAGATCTGCGATTGATTCGCTGGCCCCGTTGAATTGCGCGCGCGTCACCGCGATCTGTTCAAGTAATTGGTAAACCTGCACGCGCGCCTCGGCTACGCGCGCCACATAGTCGTCAAACAGCTGCTGTCGTGTCGCCCTGGCAGTGGCGATCGCGCCCTGGCCGCGATCGAATAGCGGCAGGTCGACGCTGACTGCCCAACCTTGCGACTTGATGTTCTGATTGTCCTTGGCCTTATTGATACTCAGGCCAATCTTCGGAAACTGCGATAACACGGCCGCACGCAATGTGGATTCCGAACTCTGGTAGCCGAGCACCAGCGCAGCCAGATCCAGTCGGCGCGTTTCGAGGCCAGTCAGCAACATCGCCGCGGCGTCGTCACCCGTTTCAAGGACTGGAAACGCTTCCGGCATTCGAATCTGCAGCGGCGCGTCCGGCGGAAATCCGAGTGACAGGTTCAGCGCCAGGCGGTCGGCAATCAAATCCTGCTCGAGTACCAAGCGAGCGTCCCGCGCCTGAGTATATAGATCGGTCGCGACAGTCAAATCTGCGGTGGTCTGATGGCCCTGCGCAAATGCCTGCCGCAGCGCCACTATGTTGCCCGCCAAACCGTCCTCGATCTCCCGCGCGAGCGGCAAACGCTCCTGCATCGAGGCAACCCGAAATGCCCGCAAGCGCGCATCCTGCGCCACTTGCCATTCCTGCCATGCAATCTGCAGATCGACGCTCTGGGCGTTGGCCCTGGCCGCAGCCACATTATCGTGATGAGTCAACAACGCCGACAGGTCCCAGTTCAGGCCAGCGGTACGGGCAGTCACCAAAGTTGGATCCGCGTCCCCTGCCGGACGGTCTGCCGAAACGCTGAACTGCGGGTTGGGCAGGATACCGGCCTGCAAGACCTGCGCTTGCGCCAAGCCCCGCTGATCGCGCACTGAGCGCAATTGCGGGCTGACGATAACCGCTATGACGGCAATCTCATCCGGTGTATATCCGCCCTGGCCATCAATGATCATCGGCTTGATCAACGGGTGATTGAGCTTCGCCGCCGCGATTTTCACGGCTGCCATTGGCGGCGGCTCCAGGGCCCTGTTCACGGCCGAGGTGTCGAGCGGCATCGCGTGATACAACGAACAACCACAGAGAATCCCAGCCAGCGTGAGAACGCAGCACAGGCGCAAATAGAACGTCATCACAGTGACGCCCACCGCCGCCAAGTGCTTGCCGCACCAAACCATTCTGTCCTCGATGACGCCATTTCAACCTAGGTTAACAAGGGACAATTCTGCATTTGTGTACATCTTTGTAAGGTGGTCGCAGGCTCCGTTTGAATATATTCGGCGCCGGGAACCACGCCAAATAGCCGCTCTTTAGGAGGTCAGATGATTAAAAACTCATTCACTTTAGTTTCGATCGGATTGGGTCTGTCCATTGGTCTTGGCCTCGCCACCGCCGCGGCCGCAAGCCGCACCCAACCTGAAGTCGCCACGCAAGTGCTGCAGCGCTGGACGATCGGAGGCGCGGGCGGTTGGGATTTTCTAACGCTCGGCTCGGCGCACCGCCTATTCGTGAGTCGTGGCACACGCGTTGATGTCATCAATACGCAGTCGGGCAAGATTATCGGCAGCATCGACAATACGCAGGGCGTGCATGGCATTGCGCTGGCCAACGAACTGCATCGCGGCTTCACCAGCAACGGCAAGGCGGACTCGGTCACCGTTTTCGATAGCGACAGTCTCAAAATCATCCAGGAGATCACAATCCCCGGGCACAATCCGGATGCCATTTTGTACGAGCCGACCGGCAAACACCTGTACACATTTAATGGCAAGAGCAAGGATGTCACTGTACTCGATGCGCTGACCCTGGCGGTCGTCGCCACCCTGCCGGTTCCGGACAAACCGGAATTCGCAGTGGACGACGGCGCAGGTCGGATCTTCGTCAATATCGACAGCACGCCGGGGCAAATGGTGGTGATCGACAGCCACAAGTTAGCAGTGACCGCCACTTGGAATCTTCCCGGATGCGGAAGCCCGACCGGGCTTGCAATGGATCGAGTGCATCATCGTCTATTCTCGGTGTGCGACGACAAGGTCATGGTGGTCACAAACGCCGAGACCGGCGCTCAGGTTGCGCAGGTCAACATCGGCGACGGCCCCGATGCAGCCGCATTTGACGTGCGGCGTCGCCTGGTGTTCAGTTCGAACAGCGACGGAACCCTAACAGTGGCGCGACAGGAGTCAGCCGATCGATACCGCGTCATCGACACCGTGAAGACGCAGCGCGGAGCGCGCACCATGGCGCTCGACGCAGATACCGGGAACATCTACCTGGTGAGCGCGGATTTTACCCCGGCCGCGGCGCCGACAGCAGACCAGCCGCATCCGCGCCCAACGCCGATTCCTGGTTCGTTCACGCTGCTGAAAGTTGGCGCCCACTGAGATTGGCGCCTATCTCCCGATAGACTCGGCGCATACAGAACGCCCGGAGACTGCTCTTCAATATGCGACTCTTGCTTGTCGAAGACGACGTTGAATTGGCGGAATCGCTAGTCGAGCGCTTTCGCGAGGAGGGTCACGATGTGGTGCACGTTGATAATGGCCTGCAGGGGTTGACCGTTGCCATGCGTGACGACTTCGATGGCATCATCATGGATCGCATGCTGCCAGGCATGGATGGCTTGGAATTGGTCAAGGCCATCCGACGCGAGAAATCCACCCCCATAATCTACTTGACCACCATGAGCGGCATCGATGACCGGGTCCAGGGGTTGGAGGCCGGCAGCGACGACTATCTGACCAAGCCATTCGCCTTTGCCGAACTGTTGGCGCGCGTGCGGGTAATGACACGGCGGTCGGTGACGCCATCGCCTACATTATGCGCCGGATCAATCGAGATGGATCTGGTGCAACGCTCCGTCAAACGACGCGGTCAAGCCATCGAATTGTTGCCCCAAGAATTCCTCCTGCTTCAGTATCTTTTGCGCAACGCCAATCGCGCCGTGACTCGTAAAATGCTGCTGGAAAACGTGTGGGGCATCCACTTCGATCCGCACACAAGCGTGGTCGAGAGCCACATCAGCCGGCTGCGCGCCCGGCTCAATGCCGGTTGCGACATCGACGCCATCCAAACCGTCCGCGGCATCGGATACCGATTGCTTGCGCCCAATTAGAATTTTTAAAGCGGAAACTTTTCGGCTCGCGGCGCTTTTTGCCTTGCTGTTCCTGGCGCTTACCGGCGCGCTCATCGGAACGGTACTGTGGATTGTCGATGGAACCCAGAGAAGTACACTAATTACTGCCAACGACGCCGACATCGCCACGGTGATCAACGGCTTTCGTGACGAGGGTGTGCACGAGGCGATCGAAGTGGTACGGCAACGGATTGGAACGCCCGCCATAGCGGCCAAGCACAAGCACACTCTGGATCCGGATGCTTACATAGTGATCGAGGATTCCCATGGCACAGTGCTCGTCGGAAACTTATTCGCGGTCGAGTGCCATGCGGGCGTCTTCAGCGTGTCCATGCCACCGCTGCTTGAGGGTCGCCGCCATCGCAATATCCTGGGACGCTGCGTTGACATCACCGACGGAGTTAGTCTGTTCGTCGGCCGAGATACTGCGACCCTGACGGCCACGCACGAACGCATTGTACGCGCGTTCATTTGGGTCGCTCTTGGGACCTGTGGCTTTGCGGCGATCGCTGGTCTCATTCTGGGGCGTCGCTTCATGGCACGAGTCGACGCCATCGCCCAAACTTGTGAAGCGATTGTCGCCGGTCGGTTGACCGAACGCATACCAGGGCGCGGGCGCGGCGATGAGTGGGACCGCCTGGCTCGAGCCATCAACGAGATGCTCGATCGGATCTCGGCGCTGCTGGAGAATCTGCGTCAAATGTCGAGCGACATCGCGCACGATCTGCGCACGCCCCTGACGCGCTTGAGAAATCGGCTCGAGGACGCCCGAGCCCGCTCCGAAAGTGTTCAGGAATGCTCTGCTGCGATGTCCCGTGCCATTGACGACACTGACCAGTTGCTGTCGATATTTGCTGCATTGCTTCGAATATCGCAGGTCGAGTCTGGCACTCGGGCGCAGACCTTCTCGTCCGTGTGCCTGTCGGATCTCGTCGACAACATGTATCAGCTGTATCTGCCAGTGGCTGAGGACTGCCGGCATGCGCTAACGCGTGACGTCCAAGACGCGGTGTACATTCGCGGCGATGAGGAATTGCTGACGCAAATGTTCAGCAATCTGATTGAAAACGCAATACATCACACGCCCGAGAACTCCAACATCCACCTGAGCTTGCACACCTCAAGTAGTCAAGTTGTGGTCTGCGTTCGCGACGACGGTCCCGGTGTTCCCGTCGACGAACGCGACAAGGTCCTGCGGCGCTTCTATCGTATGGCGGCTGGCCGCTCCACCGATGGGCACGGATTGGGACTGTCGTTGGTCGCCGCAATCGCGCAACTCCACGGCGCAGTACTGAGACTCAAGGATGCCCAGCCTGGATTACGCCTGGAATTGACGTTTGCCAAGGAAAAACCACCACATAAGTAATCTATTTCAGGTCCATCGGCGGATCGCTTAAGGCTCCGCACACACCAGCGCGCAGGGATCAAAGCCCGTGAGCGTGAGGACCCCTCCTGGCTCAGGCCTCAGGTGGATCTCTAGGTAGGTTACACGCAACTTCCGGATCGCCACGATCCCGGCACTTGTAGCATTGCGACGCCAGAACTTGTGCACCACTTCGTGATACACGATGCCGTGCTACGACGGATGTCGCCCGCGTTCGATCTTTACTGTGGTGACTACCCCGACGAATCGCGGTTCCAGGTTCTGCAGCTTTGGTCCAAAGTTGATCTCTGCTTAAGCCGCCGCCAGCGCGCGCACTCCGCCCAGGCGGCCGCTGATCCATGCCCCGGCGAACGCGATCGTGGCAGCAACGGACAACCACGCGCCAGGCATGGCCCGGTTGCCAGTCACATGGATCAGGTACGTCGCGATCACGGGGGTTGAACCGCCAATCGTCGTCGCCAGGCTATAGGCCACCGAGAATCCGGCCGTGCGCACCTGCACCGGCACGACCTCGGTCAGGTGCACAACCATCGCACCGTTGTAGCCAGCGTACAGCAGCGAGAGCCACAACTCGACCTCCAGCAACTTGCTGAATGTGGGCTGTTCGACGAGCCAGGTCATGGCCGGATAGGCAGTCAGTACGGCCAGGCCCGCGAACAACAGCAGCAGGGGGCGGCGGCCCACGCGGTCCGAGAGCGCGCCCATCAATGGCAGCCAGATCAGGTTGGAGATGCCCACGCACAGCGTGACCAGCAGGGAATCGCTGTCGGAGAGTCTGAGCACGCTCCTGCCGAAAGTCGGGGTGTAGGCCGTGATCGTGTAGAAGGAGACCGTGGTCATCAGGACCATCGCCACCCCCGTGACGATGATGCGCCAGTGCATCAGCAGGGTCCGGTAGATCTCTGCGGGCTTGGGGTGATGTGTGCGGGCAGAGAATTCGGCGGTCTCCTGGAGCGTGCGCCTGATCATGTACACAAACGGGATGATGAGGCAGCCGACGATCAGCGGGATCCGCCATCCCCACACCGACAGCGCCTCGGGCGGCATCGTCGCCGACAGCACGTAGCCGAGCAGTCCCGCGAAGGCGACCGCAACCTGCTGGCTGCCCGATTGCCAGGCCACGTAGAAGCCCTTGTGCCCCGGTGTTGCGATCTCGGATAGATAGACCGACACGCCTCCGAGTTCGACGCCTGCCGAGAATCCCTGGCACAGGCGCCCCAGCACAACAAGGATGGGTGCGAACAAGCCGATGGTGGCGTACCCAGGCACCAGCGCGATCGTCAATGTTCCCACTGACATGAACGCGAGGGTCAAGAGCAGTCCCTTGCGCCTGCCGATATGGTCGATATAGGCGCCCAGGAAGACTGCACCCAGTGGCCGGATCAGGAACCCGACCGCGAAGGTAGTCAGCGAGAACATCAGGGAAGCGAATTCACTGGCGGCCGGAAAATAGGCGCGACCAATCGCGGCGCTGAAGTATCCGAACACCATGAAGTCGTACATCTCGAGGAAATTTCCGCTCGCCACGCGGAAGACTGTCCTGGCCATATGAAGCCGTTGCCGCCCGGCGTCAGCCATGGGAGCACCGTGGACTGTTCACAACAAATACTTCCAAGGCGTTAACGTCAACCCCGGCGCAGCGAGATTGGGCCGTTGACCTCGCATGGCTGCGCTTGAGCATGAGATCCCCCGTTTGAGCCGCTGTTGGGCGCTGGCCGCGCGGATTGCGGTTTCGGCGCAGCCGGTGGACAGATCGTGCGCGCACCAAGCTGTCAGGAAGCTGTCAGCTCGGTCGCCCCAGCATCCTGCGCAGTACGTCGTCTTTCAATCGATAGTGGTGCCACAACGCGGCCAGTGCATGCAGTGCAGCCACAATGACGAGTGTGTTAGCCAGGAGCTTGTGCAGTGATTCCACGGTCGGCCGCAGCTGCGCGTGGCCGGGCAACAACTTCGGGATGGCGATCAGGCCGAAGAGGTTGTCGCCCCGCGCCCAGGCGTTCGCGATCCCGAGCAGGAGCACCGCGACCAGGCCAGCGTAGAGCAAGCGGTGGGTGGTGGCTGCCGCGACAGCGAGCCAGTACGGACCCGGCGCCACGAGACGGTGACCGTGCAGCACGCGCCACCAGATCCGCCGCGCCACGACCAGTGCGAGCACAACACCCAGAATGATGTGCGTCGAACGCGCGTTGATGCGCGGCGTGCCTTTCGGAAAGTCGTCGATGAGCTGCGCGATGATCCACAATGCGGCCACAAGCGCTGCGGTCAGCCAGTGCAAGTGGATCGTTCGCCGGTCGTAGGTCTCAGCGCGGAGCGGAGCGGCAGCGCCTGCGGCGAGACCGGCAGTTGGCGTCGAACCCATAATGTATGTACTCCTTAAGGTTCGCGCCGATCCGGGCAAAGGCTAGCAGACCCTTCTGCCACCCGCTTGCTTGACACTCAGTGGACCACAGCGGAGATTTCAGTGCGCAGCGCCGGAATCTGCCGACGCCAGCTACCGGCCGTCACTTCACGGGGGCGACAATCATGGCACGAGTCCTGGTAGTGGAGGACGACCCGGCTCTCGCACGTGGCATCACGGCGCTGCTCAAGGCGGCCGGCCACGCGGCTGAGTGGGCGCGGGATGGAGAGACGGCGCTGCGCTACGTTGACGCCGAGCCACTCGGCCTGCTGATCGTCGACATCGGTCTGCCGGGCATCTCCGGCTTCCAGGTCATCGAGAACCTGCGCTCCCGGGGCTGCAAGACGCCCGTCCTGGTGCTGACGGCACGCGACCAGGTGGCGGATCGCGTGCGCGGGCTCGACCTGGGCGCAGACGACTACCTGCTAAAGCCTTTCAACGCGAGCGAGCTCGGTGCCCGCGTGCGAGCGTTGCTGCGACGAGAGCATGGCGACCCCAGCCCGATCATCAGCGTCGGCGCGCTCGTCGTGGACCGAGTGCACGCAACGGCCGAGGTGGGCAGCCGCGCGCTGCACTTGCGACCGCGCGAGTGGGCGGTGCTGGCTTGCCTGAGCGCCCGGGCGGGCGAAGTCGTGCCCAAGAAGGCGCTGCTGGCGGAGGTGTTTACCTACGACGACGAAGTCGCACCCAATGCCCTGGAGGTACACGTGGCCAGGTTGCGGCGCCAGCTCGAACCGGACGGCCCTGCCATCAAGACCATGCGCGGACTGGGGTACATGCTAGTCGCTTCCTGAAGCGGCGTGCGTCGCGACCCAATGTTCAAGTCCTCGATCACGCGTTTCATGATCGCCTCCCTGACCGTGCTGATGGCGGGATTGCTCGTGGCCACGCTGATTTTGGCCGCGCGGGCCTGGAACAATTACGCGCTCGCCGGGCGCATCGCCAGTTTGGCCGCCACAGACGAAACCATTTTCAACGCGCTGGTGAGCGTGCGTGCACAGGTGCCTCGCGACAGCATGGCGCTGGTCGGGCAGGACGATCCGCGGTCGGTGATCCGGCTCAGCTACGGCGAGGCGTACCGCGCGGTTCAGGGCGCGCTCGCGGCCCTGCGCCGCTCGGGCATCGCAGATGGCGCGCGACTCGCGGCCGGCGTCGAGCAAACCTGGCGCGAAGTGTTGGCGCAGCAAGTCGAAGTCGACCGGCAGGCCGCCCTGCCCCGCGCGCAGCGCAGCCTGCTGGCTGTCGACGGCTGGCGCGCAGCCATACAGCAGATGATGGATTCCCTTGGCAGTGCCTCGATCGCAGTAGGCAACGAAGTACGGGTTGCCGATGCCCGCATTGCCGAATACGTACAAGTGCGACAGGTGGCTTGGCGGATCCGCGACCGCTACGGGCTGCAGTGCGCGCTGCTGCGCCCCAACGTGGACGCCGGCGCATCGCCGCCGCAGGCGACGCGCGACGCGTGGATCTCGGATCGCGCTGTTTACGTTGCCGACTGGCGCTTCCTCGACGACTTCCTCTCCCGTCCCGGCGCATCGCCGGAGCTGCTGCGCCTGGCGGCCGAGGCGCGTGTAAACACGACCCGCGCGCAGACCGCGATCAATATTGTAGTCGGGCGCATCGACGCCGCGCACAGTCCCGCCATGGCCAGCGCCGAATGGACCGCGCTGTGCGACGGGCCGTTCGATTCCATCCTGGCGATCGCCCGCCAGGCGCAGCTTGAGGCGACGCGGCGGGCAGAGGAAATCCGCTCGACCTCGTTTCGCATGTTGTTCGTCGCCGGCATCGACCTGACAGCGGTGATCGCGTTCGGTGCGTTCGCCGTGGTGGTGGTGCGTCGGCGTTTTACGCGCCCCATGGGCATGCTGACAGAAACTATAGCGCGCTTGAGCCGGCGTGATTACGCCCAGCCCGTGCCCGCGCCCCGCAGCCTGGACGAGCTCGGAAGCATGGCACTGGCATTGGAGGCGCTTCGCGCCAGCTCGCTGCAGGCTGAGCAGCTTCAAAACGCGATGAGCCGGTTCACGGCCGACGCCTCGCACCAGCTGCGCACGCCGCTGACGATCCTGCAGACGCACATCTCGGTCCTGGATGCGCTGCTGCCAGAATCGCATGATGCGCGTGCCGCGCTGGCCGACATACGTGGGGCCGCGGACCGCCTGCAGCGCCTGCTGATCCAGCTTCTCACGCTCGCCACAGCGGACTCAGGACACGCGCCCGACCCCGAGGCAATTTGCCCCGACCTGCGCGAACTGGTCCACGATGTTGCCGGCGAGTTCCTGAATGCGGCGACTGAATCCGGGGTCGAGCTGCACTTCGAGGCGGACGCGAGTGACTCTCCCTGCTTTGCCAACCCGATCATGATCCGCGAGATCCTCGCCAACCTGATTGACAACGCGATCCGCTACAACGAGCCGGGCGGCCACGTCGTGGTCCGGCTGTTGCACTCGCCGGACGCACTCGTGATCGAAGTCGAGGACGACGGCCCAGGTATTCCGCCGGCCGAGCGCGCTAAAGTGATCACGCGCTTCTATCGGCTCAAGCGCGACCAGTCGCAGGTCGGCAGCGGCCTGGGGCTTGCCATCGTCGAGTCGCTCGCCGCCAGCTGCAATGCGCAGTTCTGGCTGGGCGACACCGCACACGGCAACGGCCTGCTGGCACGGCTGCGCTTCCCGACTTCGCTCCGTGGGGAGTAGCTCGCGCTGACAGCTTCCTGACAGCTTGGTGCGCGCAGTATCCCCCCCCACTGTCCGCATGGAAGTCGCGTTCAGTTCACTTCAGGCCCGTTTCCAGCACCTTGGGCGGTCGCAACAACCCTACGGCTTTGGACCTGGCACTGGTGATCCAATAACCTGATTGAGGAGGGGGACCATGGAGAATTTCTCGTCGCGCCGCGATTCGCATCTGAGTAACGCTGGCCAAGCGAGCAACGGTGCTCCACGGACCATGGGTCGCGCCGGACCCTTGGGCGTCGGCATCGGCCTGCTGGCACTCACGGCCGCTTCGATACCGCTCCATGCCGCTGACCAGGCGGCCCCGGCGGCACCCAGCGCCGCAACATCCCAGCCCGCCGACAATGCCGCCGATGCAGCCAAGGCGAAGGACATTGAGGAGATTGTAGTAACCGGTTCGCGTATTTCGCGCCGCGACTATAACGCCGAAAGCCCGATTGCCACGCTGAGCAGCTCGGCCATCGCCGCGGCCGGCCAACCGTCGCTCGATCGCGTGATCGGCCAGATGCCCCAGTTCGAAGCCGCGCAAGGTGCGGCCGAGGTCGGTGACGTACAGGGCAGCGTCGGCTTCGGTGGCGGTGCCTCCTTCAGCGATCTGCGCGGTATTGGCCGCAATCGCTCGTTGGTGCTGATGGACGGACGTCGGCTCATGCCATCGACGCCGGACGGCGCCATTGACCTCAACACCATACCCATGGCGCTGCTCGACAGCGTCGAGGTCGTCACCGGAGGCGCCTCGGCCACCTATGGCTCGGACGCCGTCGCCGGTGTCGCCAACTTCAAATTGAAGCAGAATTTCTCCGGCGTCGAGCTGAGCGTCCAGCACGGTGCAAGCACGGCGGGCGATGGCGGGACGACGCAGGTCAGCGGCATTGTCGGCGGCAAGCTCGCCGACGACCGAGGCCACGTCATGCTGGCGTTCGAGTACGCCCAGCGCGACCAGGTGTTGGGTTCGCAACGCCCCTTCTTCAGGCAACCCACGGTGCGGTTCCTGGGCCGTCCGCCCGAAGGGATGATTTACAAGGGCGGCTTTGGCGACGGCGCGACCGCGCCGATGATTTCGGACGTCAACGCCGTTCTTGCCGGTTATGCCGGCACCACGCCCTATGCGGGTAGCGGCACGTACGATGGCGCCATCGGCGTGAACACCGATGGCACAATCTTCACGACCGTCGTACCCGGTTCGCTCGGGTGCTCGCAGAACTACAAGGGTGTGGGTAGCGTACCGGGGGCGCAGCTGTCGCCCAGCTGCACGCAGGCAGGCGTGGTGCTCGGAAACTACTTCGCCGTGCAGGTGCCGCTGACCAAGTACAACGCATTCGGCACCGTAGACTACCGGCTCGCCGACCATGTGACCGCCTACGGACAATTCAATTTCTCGCATTCCAGTGCGCTGGATGCCACCAGCCCGGGCAGCACCAAGACCAACAACAGCATCGAGCTTTATATCCCGGTGAGCAATCCCTTTGTGCAGGCGAATCCTGCGCTGCTCTCGCTGATCAATTCGGCCTATGGGGGTACTGCGCCCGCCGATGCCACGGTGGGCTACTCCAAGCTGATGTTTGGGTGGGGTAATCGCGTCGAGACCTACAACTACGATGTCTGGCAGGGGCTTGCCGGACTGAAGGGCGATATTCCAGGCACGCGGTTGACGTATGATTTCTATGCCTCGTTCGGGCGTAGTGCCTACGCCAGCCAGGCGAGCGGCGATATCAGTCAGTCCGCCATCAACAACGTGCTGGCCAACGAGGGCGTCGGCGGATGCACCTACAATCCGTTCGGCATGCAGCCCGTGAGTTCGGCCTGTCTGGCCTACGCCGGCCGGACCGAGAACACCACCGACCTGCTGACCGCGAAAGATATCGAATTGTCGATCCAGGGGCCGCTTTTCAGCATGCCGGCCGGCGAGGCGAAATTCGCATTGGGCGCGGACTATCGCCAGTCCGAATTCGCCTATCAGCCCGACTCAATGTTCATCACGGGCGACACCCTGTCCTATGGCTCGAGCACCCCGTCGGATGGGTCCCAGGACGCGAAGGAAGCCTTCGGTGAGTTGCTGCTGCCGTTGTTTAAACAGCATGCGCTCGTGAAAGACCTGTCGCTCGACTTGGGATACCGGTTCTCGAAGTACAACATCTTTTCGGGCAAGAGCACCTGGAAAGCCGACCTCTCCTGGACAGTGGTCGATGGCGTCCGCTTCCGCGGTGGATATTCCGTTGCCTTCCGCGCGCCGAGCCTTTCCGATCTGTATGCCGGCACCGGTGTTGGCCAGCAGAGCCTCAACGGCGGGGATCCTTGCGACGTCCTGAGCGCATACCGCACGGGCGCCGACGGTGCGAAAGTCCAGGCACTGTGTGCGGCGCAGTCGGCGGCGGCGGGTTCGGCCACCTATTCGTTCGGCGGCGCCAACGTGACGGTTCCGGTCCAGACTGGCGGCAACAACCTCCTGCAGCCGGAAACAGCCAAGTCCTGGTCGATCGGGACAGTGCTCACGCCCGTACAGGGACTGAACATCTCGATTGACTACTACAACATCGCGATTTCCGGAGCAATCTCCAGCCTGTCGTCCGGGCAGATACTCGCCAGCTGCTATGGTGCGACAGGCAACCCGGGATTCTCGGCGAGCAGTGCGTACTGCCAGCGGATCTCCCGCGATGCCACCACGGGCCAGATCTCGCTGCTCACCTCGGGACTGTTCAACTACAACGAGTTCCAGCTCGCGGGCGTCGATACCCAGCTCGATTATCGCTTCGGCCTCGACGCGCTCGGCATGCCGGCCAAGGCCGGTTCACTGCAAGTCGGATCGATCATCAGCTACCTGAACAAGTACACCGTCACTCCGTCCGACGGGACAGCCGCCACCAACTACCAGGGCGCGATCAGCGATACCTTTGTCACGTCGGATGGCGAGAACCTCTATTCGCATCCGCGCTTGAAGTCCAACAGCTACCTGAGCTACGCGAACTCGCCGTTCACGGCCACGTTGCGCTGGCGCTATATCGGCAACATGGCGAACCTCGACGACACCACGAAGCCGGTGCCTGCAGTCAGCTATTTCGACGCGGACTTCCACTACGCATTCTCCGACTCGCTCACGATCAGCGCCGGGGTGAACAACCTCGCCAACAAGACTCCGCCGTTCATCGGCACGCTCGAATTGAGGACCGATGCCGCGACGTATGACGTGATCGGACGCACCTGGTACCTCGCGGCCAAAGTGAAACTCTAGGCAGGCGCCGCAGTCGGCTTCCCTCCTCGTGCATCGGCGTGGCTGGCGTGCGAGGAGGAAGCGGTGGATGGCGGGCGGGCGCAGCCGCGGGGCGGCTGTGCACGTGCCTGGGGCACCTTGCCGGTCTCGGTATCCATCAAGGCTAGTGAAAGC
>JBEPVP010000098.1:0-13495 GCA_041690935.1 Rhodanobacter sp. | reverse complement strand
GCTGGAAGACCTGGCCACCGTCTACACCGACTACGCCGGCAGCCAGGCACACGCGCCCTTGCTGCTCGGCCACAGCATGGGCGGACTGGTGGCGGCGCGTACCGTGCTGGACGGTCGCATCGCGCCGCCGGCGCTGCTGCTGTCGTCGCCGGCACTGCGCAGCTGGGAGCCGGCGTGGCGGGTGCAACTGGCGCGGGCGCTGACCCGCGTGGCGCCGAATCTGCCGCTGCGCAACGGGCTGGATTCCAGCCAGCTCTCGCACGATCCGCAGGTGGCGGCCGACTATCGCGGTGACCCGTTGCGGCACAGCTGGATCACCCCGCGTCTGGCCGATTTCATTTTTCGTGAAGGTGCCAGCTGCATTGCCGATGCCGCGGCGCTGGCGCAGCCGACCCTGCTGCTGGTGGCCGACAGCGACGCGCTAGTCGATCCGTCCGGCAGCCGTGCCTTCGCCAGGAAGGCCGCGCCGAGTGGGCAACTGACCACGCGCTTCTTCTCGACGCTGTATCACGAACTGTTCAACGAAGCGGAGCCGGGGCGCAGCCAGGTATTGCGGCAGCTGGCAGACTGGCTCGGCCGGCACATGCGCGATTGAGCTCGCGCAAGCGGCGGTGGGGCGGCTGTCACCGGCTTGCCTCGGCGCGGAAACAGGCGCGGCCGAAGCATGCCTCCGGCGCGCCATGAATGGCGGCAATACTCTGCGTCACACCTAGGGAGAGGGGTCATATGTCAGGTCGATCGTTCAAGTGCTTTTCGCGCCGCGCCTTGTCGCGGGCGTTGTTGTCGTTGCTGCTCGGCCTGCTGGTGGCCGCGTGCAGTGGCCGTCATGACGACGGCAAGCCCGCGCTGCAGGGTGCGCCCGCCGGCAGCGCCTCGGTGGCACCCGCCGCAGGGAAAACCGCCTTCGCACTGGTCTCGGCCAGTTCGGAAACCAGCGATTCGCGCACCGCGCTGACCCTGCGCTTCAACGCCACGCTGGCCTCGGCGCAGGCATTCGACGCGCTGATCGCGGTCACCGGCCCGAACGGCGAAGTGGTCAGCGGCAGCTGGAGCCTGAAGGACGACGGCAAGACGCTGAGCTTCCCGTTCGTACAGCCCAACACGCACTACGCAGTGCAGTTGAAAGCCGCCGTGCTGGCCGCCGACGGCCGCACCCTCGGCCACGAGGTGAAGCACGATGTGTACTCCGGCGACCTGCCGGCGGCGATCGGCTTCGCCTCGCACGGCAGCGTGCTGCCGGCGCGCGGCAGCCGCGGCCTGCCGCTGGTGTCGATGAACGTGCATGACGCCGACGTCGAGTTTTTCCGCGTGCGCGACAACGCGCTGTCGGACCTGTTCTGCGCCTATCCGCGCAACGGCCATCGCGACAACTACGAACTCGACCACGACGAGAACTCCTACGACACCTGCGGCAAGGACGACGACAAGCGCGGTCGGCAACCGCTCACCGACCTCGCCGATTCGGTCTACGCCAACCACTACACGCTGGGCGGCGAACCGAACGAGCGTACGGTGACCTACCTGCCGGTGCAGGACATCCAGCAGCTGGCCGAACCGGGCGTGTACATGGCCGTGGTCAAGGCCGGCGGCACATTCAAGGACGGCTACGACACCGCCACGTTCTTCGTCAGCGACCTCGGCCTGCACTTGCGTATGTACCGCGACAACGTGTTGCTGCACGTCGCCTCGCTGCGCGACGGTTCGCCGGTCAATGCGGTGGATGTCGAGATCCGCGACGAGCAGGGCCGCAGCAAGCTCAAGGCCAGCACCGGTGCCGACGGCAACGCGCTGATCGCATACAAGATCAAGAGCTCCGACGTGCTGGTCGCGCGGCACGGCAAGGATGTGTCGGTGCTGCCGTTCAACCGGCCGGCGCTGGACGTGTCCAACTTCGACATCAGCGGCCGCAAGCAGGCGCCGTTCGAGGTGTATGCGTGGTCCGGCCGCGACCTGTATCGCCCCGGCGAGACGCTACGCGCGTCGGCATTGCTGCGCGACTACGACGGCAAGCCGATGAAGGCGCAGTCACTATTCGTGCGGGTCAAGCAGCCGGACGGCCGCACGTTGGTGGAGAAACGGCTGCAGCCGCAGCAACTCAACTACTTCGAGCTGAGCCAGGCGATTCCGGCCGATGCGCCGACCGGCCTGTGGCAGCTGGAGTTCCGCCTCGACCCTTCAGCCAAGGACACCGTGCAGGCGTTCCCGTTCCACGTCGAGGAGTTCCTGCCCGAGCGGCTGAAGGTGGAACTCTCCAGCCCGCAACAGCGGCTCGCACCGGACGAATCGCTGAAGTTGAAGGTCGCCTCCAGCTACCTGTATGGCGCGCCGGCCGACGGCAACCGCTTCACCGCGAAACTGCTGGTCGCGCCCGAGGTGCACCCGCTGGCGAAGATGCCCGATACCTTCTTCGGCGACCCGACCGTCGAGCTGCCGAAGAGTGCTGATGACGTGGTTGACGCCAAGCTCGACGCGCAAGGCGTGCTGGAGCAGGACGTGGCGCTGCCCGATGACGTCAAGCCGGTCGCGCCGCTGGCGGTGACGCTGTCCGGCAGCGTGTACGAGAGCGGCGGCCGCGCGGTCACGCGCCTGCTCAAGCGCACCTACTGGCCGGCGGATGCACTGACCGGCGTGCGCCCGTTGTTCGATCCGAAGCAGGGCGCCGAGAGCGAGAGCCCGGTCGGCTTCGAGATCGTGCGCGCGAATGCGGATGGTCAGCTGGTCGCCGGCAGCCATCTCAAGGTGCGCCTGCAGCGCGAGCTGCGTGATTTCTACTGGCTGTACGAGCGCAACGGCGGCTGGCAGTCGAACGCGAACCAGCAGCTGCAGTTGGTCGAGGAAAAAGACATCGATGTGGCCGCCGGCAAATCGACCCATGTCGAGTTTCCGGTGCAGTGGGGCAGCTATCGGGTCGAGGTGTACGACCCGGCCACGAAACTGACCACGGTGTTCCCGTTCTTCGCCGGCTACAGCTGGGACGACGAGAACCTCGGCAAGGAGGCGCGCCCGGACAAGGTCAAGCTGGCGCTGGACAAGGCGCGCTACCGCGCCGGCGACAGCATGATGGTCACCGTGACGCCGCCGCACGATGGCCCTGGCGTGCTGCTGGTGGAATCGGATCATCTGCTCTACACAAAGAACATCGACGCCAAGGCCGGCGCCACCTTCGAGATCCCGGTGACGAAGGAGTGGGAGCGCCACGACGTCTACGTGGTGGCGATGGTGTTTCGCGGCGGCGAGGCCAGCGAGCACACCACGCCGGCCCGCGCGATGGGCATCGAGTATGTGGCGATGGATCGCAACGACCGGCGCATCCCGCTCAAGCTCGCCGCACCGGCGCTGATGCGGCCGGGCAACCCGCTCGACGGCAACGTGCAGGCCACCGGGCTGGCGGGGCAGAAAGCCTTCGTCACGCTGTCGGCGGTCGACCAGGGCGTACTCAACATCACCGACTATCCGGTGCCCGACGCGTGGGCGTGGATGTTCGCCAAGCGCGCGCTCGGGGTCGATGCGTACGACCTGTACAGCCGCATCATCGAGGCGATGGATGGCGAGCAGGCCCGGCTGCGCTACGGCGGCGACATGGGCGGCAAGGCCTTGCCGAAGGCCGCGCGGCTCAATCCGAAAGTGCAGATCGTCGACCTGTTCGCCGGCCCGGTGGCGTTCGACGCGCAAGGCAAAGCGAGCGTGCAGGTCGACGTACCCGACTTCAACGGCAGCCTGCGGCTGGCCGCGCTGGCGTATACCGACAGCCGCTACGGCAATGCCGACAGCGCGGTCACCGTGCGTGCGCCGCTGGTGGTGGAACCGAGCACGCCGCGGGTGATGGCGGCCGGCGACAAGGCCGTGGTCAGCCTGGATCTGAAGAACCTGTCCGGCAAGGACGGTACCGCCAGGGTCAGCGTCAAGGGCGGCGGTCCGATCAGCATCGATCAGGCGAGCCGCAGCGTGGTGCTGAAGGATGGCGCCGGCACCACACTGAGCATGCCGGTCACCGCAGGTGCGGGCGCAGCGGTGGCGACGGTCGACATCCATGCCGAACTCAACGACTACAAAGTCGACCGTCATTTCGAGTTCGCGGTGCGTCCGGCCTGGCCCGAAACCGTCAGCACCACGCCGATGGCGCTGGAAGCAGGCAAGCGCGAGCACCTCGGCGCCGCCGCGGTGGCCGGTCTGCTGCCGGCGACCGTGCGTGCACGGATCACCCTGAGCACGCTGCCGCCACTGCCGTATGCCGCGGCGTTGCGCGACATCCTGCGCTATCCGTATGGCTGCATCGAACAGACCACCAGCAAGGGATACGCCGCGCTGATTCTGGACGGCCAGACGGCCAAGGCATTGGGCGCCGAGGTGATGAGCGACGCCGTGCGCAAATCTGCGGTCGACAGCGCGCTGGCGCGGATCGCCTCGTTCCAGGCCAGCAACGGCCACTTCAGCTTCTGGGGCGGCACCAGCCCGATCGAGACGTTCACCACGCCGTACGTGGTCGATTTCATGCTGGATGCGCGCGACGCCGGCTTCGCGGTGCCGCAGGACGTGCTGCAGAAATCGCTGCAACGACTCAATGACGACCTGCTGGCCGGTGGCCATCCGTATTACGGCTACGAGCATCACGACCACATGCGCATCGCCGACGAGGCGTATTCCAGCTTCGTGCTGGCCCGCGTAAACCGCGCGCCGCTGGGCACCTTGCGCGCCATCTTCGACAACGATCGCAGCAAGCTGGTCGGCCCGCTGCCGCTGGTGCATCTGGGCATCGCGCTGAAGCTGATGGGCGACAACGAGCGCGCGCAGAAGGCGATCGACGAGGCGTTCGCGTGGAACAAGGAGCGGCCGTGGTACGTCGGCGATTACGGCTCGGACCTGCGCGATCTCGCGCTGATGGTGGCGCTCACGCATACCTATGGCATGAACCAGCCCGCATACGACGCGAAGCTGATCGACTGGTCGCGCAACGCCAGCGTCAACGTGCGCGAGCGGCAAAAAGAGAACGCCAACTACCGCTGGTCGTGGTCGTACCTCAGCACGCAGGAACAGGCAGCGATCGCCCGTGTGGCGCGCGCATTCGATGCGAAGAGCAACGCGCCGCTGGCCGTTTCGCTCACGGTGAACGGCAAGACCGAGCCGGCGCCGGATCAGCGCGTGTGGAGCCATGAGCTCAGCGTGGCCGAGCTTACCGCCGGCGTCACCGTGCAGCCGACCAGCCCGGCGGCGATCTTCGCCACCCTCGACGTGGCCGGCATTCCGCAGAAAGCGCCGGCGGCCGATCCCAGCCAGATCGACGTGCGGCGCAGCTACTTCACCACCGACGGCAAGCCGTGGACCGGCACCCAATTGAAGGAAGGCGACACGCTGATCGTCGAACTGAGCATCGAGGCGCGCATGGACATTCCCGATGCACTGGTCACCGACCTGCTGCCCGGCGGACTGGAAGTGGAGAACCTCAACCTCGGTGGCGCGCAGTCGTGGTCGGGCGTGGTGATCGACGGCATCGATCTGGACCAGCATGCATCGGCCGCGGAAATCCAGCACGAGGAATACCGCGACGACCGCTACGCCGCCGCGCTGAACCTGACCCGTGGCAACAAGGCCAACGTGTTTTACCTGGTGCGTGCGGTAACACCCGGCAGCTACGTCGTGCCGCCGCCGCTGGTGGAGGACATGTACCGGCCGGCCGTGCGTGGTATCGGCAAGGTCGAGCCGGCGAAGATCACCGTGGTCGAGCCGTAGTCCTCCGATGAACCCGCGCTTTTGCCCCTCCCCCTGCTCGTCCCAAAGGGACTTCCTTCGGTCGCAGGGGGAGGTTGGCGACCGAAGGGAGTCCTTCAGGTGAGGGGGTAAAGCCTTTGACTTCCGCTTTGACTTGACGAAGAGCGACCCCTCCCCAGCCCTCCCCTGCTGCGCAGGGGAGGGAGAAAAGCTGGCGCGAGTCCCACCCATGCCCAACGAGGTCAACGACATCTCCAGCAGCATCAGCCCAGCCCCCAGATCACGGCGCAGCCGATGGCGCTGGCTGCGCGCCAGCATCATCGTCATCGTCATCGCCGTCATGTTGCTCGTCGCCGTGCTGCTCGACCGCCTGTTCCCGCTCAGGCTGCCTGCGCCCGACACCGGCAGCACGGTGGTGCTGGCGCGCGACGGCACGCCGCTGCGCGCGTTTGCCGACAACGACGGCGTGTGGCGTTATCCGATCACGGCGAAGCAGGTGTCGCCGCTGTACCTCGCGGCGCTGCTGCATTACGAGGACCGTTGGTTCTATCGCCACCCGGGCGTCAATCCGTATGCGCTGGTGCGCGGTCTGGTCGGCGGGTTGCGGCACGGCCACATCGTGTCCGGCGGTTCGACCCTGACCATGCAGGTGGCACGGATCATCCAGCCCAGCTCATCCAGGTTCGGTCCGCACACCTTCGGTGGAAAGCTCGTGCAGATCTTCCGCGCGCTGCAGCTGGAAGCGCATCTCAGCAAGCCGCAGATCCTCGATCTGTATCTCAACCATGCGCCGTTCGGCGGCCCGATCGAAGGGGTCGAGGCCGCGTCGTGGGCGTACCTGGGCAAGCCGGCCAGCCAGCTGTCGCGGGCCGAGGCGGCGCTGCTGGCGGTGCTGCCGCAATCACCGAGCCGGCTGCGGCCGGATCGCCATCCGCAGGCGGCACGCGCCGCGCGCGACAAGGTGCTCGGGCGCATGCGCGATCTCGGCGTGTGGAGCGCGGCGCAGATGCGCGATGCCGGGATCGAGCCGGTGGTCGCGCGTTCGCTGCATGCGCCGCTGTCCGCCGCGCTGCTGGCCGAGCGGCTGCACCAGCAGCAACCCCAGGCGCGGCGCATCCTCAGCACGATCGACGCAAACCTGCAGCGCGCCGCGGAAGATCGAGTCACCGCGTACCTGTCGCGATTGCCGGCGCGTACCTCGGCCGCGCTGCTGGTGGTCGACAACGCCACGCTGGAGGCGCGCGTGTATGTGGGCACGGCCGAGTTCGCCGATCCGGTGCGGCTCGGTCATGTCGACATGGTGCGCGCGCCGCGTTCGCCCGGCTCCACGCTGAAGCCGTTCCTGTACGGACTCGCGCTGGATGACGGGCTGATCAATTCGCAGAGCCTGCTGGTCGATGCGCCGCAGGATTTCGGCGGTTACAAGCCGGGCAACTTCGACGAGGCGTTCAGCGGTCCGGTCAGCGTGGCGGAGGCGTTGCAGCGCTCGCTCAACGTGCCGGCGGTCGACGTGCTCGACCGAGTCGGGCCAACCCGTTTCGTGGCGCGGCTGGCCAACGGCGGTATCGATCTGGGTTTGCCCGACGGCGCGAAACCGAACCTGTCGATCATCCTCGGCGGTGCCGCCACGCGGCTGGAGAATCTGGTCGGCGCGTACACCGCGTTCGCCAACGGCGGCATTGCCGGCACGCCGCGCTACACACTGGCACAAGCGGGGCCGCAGCAACCGGCGCAGCCGCGACGGCTGCTGTCGCCGGGTGCGGCATGGATCATTCGCGACATCCTCGCCAACAATCCGGCCGACGTCGAAGGCGGTCCGCTCGAAGGCGCGATCAACCGCCATGGTGCGGTGGCGTGGAAGACCGGCACCAGCTACGGCTACCGCGATGCGTGGGCGATCGGTGTGACCGACCGCTGGACCATCGGTGTGTGGATCGGCCGTCCGGACGGCACGCCGTCGCCGGGTCAGTACGGCGCGGTGACGGCGTTGCCTCTGCTGTTCCAGATCGACGACATGCTGCCGCAGCGCGGTGGTCGCGCACATGCCGCGCCGCCGGCCAGCGTGCGTGCGGTGGACATCTGCTGGCCGCTGGGCGGTGCGGTCGCGGCCACCGCGCCGGCGCAGTGCCGCCAGCGCCGCACGGCGTGGGTGCTCGACGGCGCGGTGCCGCCCACGTTCGCCGAGCGTGACCTGGGCGCGTGGGCCTCCGGCCTGCTCAACCTGCGTGTCGACGGGCAGGGTCGGCGCCTCAGCGGCAGCTGTCACGCCCACCACGAACACTCCGTGCAGCTGGCTCGCTGGCCGGCGCTGGCCTCGCCGTGGCTGAGCGTGGGCGACCGCCGCGCATCGGCACTGCCGCCGCTGGCCCCGGGTTGCGCCGCGGACTCACTCGATGGCTCCAGCCCGATTCGCATCGCCGGCCTCGACGATGGCGTCAGCCTGCGCCGCGCACCGCACAGCGATCAGCCGCTGCGGGTGACCCTGCACGCGCTGGGTGCGCAGGGCAGTGTGCAATGGTTGTTCAATGGTCGCCTGCAGGGCAGCAGCGAGGGCGATGGCCCGTGGCGGATCACGCTTGGCCGCGCCGGCGACTTCCGGATCACCGCGCTCGCCCGCGATGGTGCGTTTGCCACGCTTAACCTGCATGTGGCGGGCTCGCTCCAGTAGACGCGATGCCGGAGCAAACGCTGCCGCTCATGCACCTTGCGGGCCGGCGTCCGGCTTTCAGCAACGCGGCCAGACATCGACTGACCGGGGCCACTGCTGACAAGCCTCCGTGTCGGCCAGAGTTCGCCGTCTTGCCGACTCACTGGGCGGGTATTTCGAAGATGACCCGCAAACCCCTGCTGCCCATGCCCGGTTCCGCGTGGATTCTTCCGTTGTGCAGCTGGATGATGCTGCGACATATGGCGAGGCCGAGGCCGCTGCCCCGATCCTCGACGCCAGCCGGGTTGAACCGCACGAAGCGTTCGAACGCACGCTCGCACTGCTCGGGGCTCAGTCCCGCACCTTCGTCCTCGATGCTGACCCGCCAGACCTGGCCGATAAACTCCGAGCGCAGCGTGATCAGGCCGTCGGGTGGCGAGGCTCGTAGCGCGTTGGTGAAAATGTTGAGCACGACCTGACGCAGCCAGCGTTCCTCGAACGCGGCCTGTCCCTGACCGCGATGGATGCAGTGCAGACGGCGATCCTGATGCTCGGCCAGGGCGCTGACGTCCTGTTCGAAATTCTGCAGGAACCGGTGCGGATCCTGCACGACAAGATTCATGCGGATGCCCTGTGCCTCGGCACGCGAAAGGAACAGCAGTTCGTCCACCATCTGGTTGACCCGTGCCAGTTCCTCCAGCTGCACCAGCACGGCGTCTTCCTGCGCCTGCGACAGCTTGCCGTCGACCAGCAGTTTCTCGGCATGCAGGCGCACCAGCGAGAGTGGTGTCTTGAGTTCGTGCGACACCTCGGCGCTGAACTGGCGCACCTGGTTGAACGAGGATTCGAGGCGGTCGAACATCTGGTTCAGCAGCCGCGCCAGATCCGAGATTTCATCGTCGATACCGCTGACGGCGATGCGCTCGGCGAGATTGTCCGAGCGGATCCGGTTGGCCGTCTCGCCGATCAGCCGAATCGGGCGCAGCATCAGTCGCGACAAGCCCAGTCCGATCGCGATGCTGGCCAGGATCATGCCCAGCAGCAAGGCCAGGCAAACCTCGGTGTACGCCACCATGGAGCGCCGGACCTGGCCCGTCGGCGTGCCGATGCTGACGTCGAACGGTGGCAGCAGGAACTCGGCGATGCGCAATTCGCCGACGCCCGGCATGGTGCCGTTGAAAAAACGCTTGCCCTTGACGTCGGGCAGCGGATGATCAGCCAGGTTCTTGGAGTGAAACAGATTGCCGCGCCGGCGCGAGTCGATGCTGATATAGAACAGCACCGAGGCATACTCGGTGGTCTGACGAATGCGCTCGTTGATGACTTCGGGGCTCAGCGAGGCGTAATCCGAGCCCAGGCGCGCCTTGATCTGGCGGAACTCGGTGGCGTTGAGCAGATCGAGGTCGCGGATCACGTAGTTTTGCAGCAACAGGTAGCCGGCGACGAACAGGCAAGCAAGCGTCAGCGTGGCGCTCAGCGCATACCAGAACGTGATGCGTGCGCCGATCGACCTCATACCAGCTGATAGCCGATGCCTCGCAGCGTCTTGAACAGCGGTTCGCCCATATCGGTCTCAAGCTTGGTGCGCAGGCGGCTCATGTAGACGTCCAGCAGGTTGGTGTCCGCCAGTCCCGGCCAGATCCGCTCGGAGATGTAGGAGCGGGTCAGGGTTCGCCCGGCGTTCTGCATGAAGATCTCCAGCAGGGCGAATTCACGGCTGGTCAGATCGACGGTCTGCTCCTTCAATTTCACCGTGTGCCCCAGCAGGTCGAGCCGTACGCAGCGGTGGGTGATCACGGTCTGCTTGACCGTCGACTGGCGCCGCAGCAACGAGCGCACGTGGGCCAGCAGTTCGTCGAAGCTGAAGGGTTTGGGCAGGTAGTCGTCGGCGCCGAGGTCGAGCCCCTTGATGCGGTCTTCCACGGCGTCGCGTGCGCTGAGGATCAGCACCGGCTCGTTGAAACCCGCGCCGCGCCACTCCGAGAGCAGGTGCAGGCCATCGCCGTCCGGCAGGCTGAGATCCAGAATGATGACGTCATAGTTGGTTTCCGCCAACGCGTCGCGCGCGTCCTCACAGGTACCAACCCAGCACACCGTGTATGCGCATTCACTTAGGCCCTGCTTCAGAAACTGACCGAGACGCTGCTGGTCTTCGACGACGAGAATCTTCATGGCGCACCTGCCGATCGACATTGCGCGGCGAGTGTAGGCCAGCATCGCGCGGAGTCAGTGACGCGCTGCACAAGCCGCGTGAACCTGAAAATCTTTTAAGAATGGCTACAGGTCGCCGTCAGGTCGGTGGCCTAGGGTGCTCCCACACGGCAGTCCGATCAGTTCGCCCAGGGGCGATCCAGCAGGGGCGACAAGGGGTTCACCTCACCATGCTCGGCCCCGCGAGCTTCATCGCTGCCGTATGCACACCCCACTTCACCCGTTCCACTTGTCGAGGACAGAACCCATGGTTCGTTACGCAATGCTTCTTGCAACCGCCTTGCTGGCGCCACCCTTGTTCGCGCAGGCGCCTTCAAAAATGTACGCCCAGCAACTGGTTGACGAAACGCTTGCCGCGCATCCGGACATCGCTATCATGGCGATGCACGTGACGCCACCGAAGCAGGCGGACAACATCATTCTCGCGTCGAACGTCGGCCGCATCGGCAAGAAGGCCGACGATGACGATTTGAATGTTGTCAACAACGGCAAGACCAATCTCGAGGTCAACAAGGCTGGGGACCACTTCGAGGTGGAACTGCCGCTGCTCGATGTCACTCACGACCGCATCGGCGCGCTGAGCATCGTGTATCCGTACAAGGCCGGCGACGACAAGGCGGCGCTGCAGAAGCGCGCCGAGGATGTGCGCGATGAGCTCAGCCGGAAGATTTCCAATGTCGCCAATCTGACCCAGCCCTATCAGTTCGATCCGGCCATCCCAACCCAAACCTATGCGCAACAGCTGGTCGACCAGACCATGGCGACGCATCCGAAGTTGCTGATCCTGATGCTGCACATCGTGCCGCCGGGCACGACCACCAATGTCGTGGTGGGCTCGAGCATGGGACGCATCGGAAAGGCAGCCGACGAAGATGACATGCGCGCGATCAACACCGGCATCCCCAACCTCGAGGTCAACGGCAGCCGCTTCGAGGTCGAGACGCGTCTGCTCGACGTCCATGGGAAGACGCTTGGCGCCATCGGCATCGTGTTTCCGTACAAGCCGGGCGACGACAAGGCTGCCCTGCAGCGCCAGGGTTTCGCGATCCGCGACGAGTTGCGCGCAAAGATTTCCTCGCTGGGCAAGTTGATGCAGCCCGCGCCGGCCGCATCGGCGGTGACCGACGCCCATCCAACGGCGACACTTGTCGGACGCAGCACCGGCTGGAAGCCAGGCTACACCGGCGACTTCGATCACTTCGGCATCGACCTCAAGGGCAACCGGCTGTTCCTCGCGGCTGAAGATCATGGCACGGTGGAGCTGTTCAACCTGAAGACCGGCGTCCATCAGCGCACGCTCACCGGTTTCCAGACGCCGCACGCCTTCATCTACCTGCCCGAGCACAACCGGTTGATCATCACCGACAGCGGCAAGGGCATGACCAAGATCCTGGATGCCACCACGCTGAAGATCGTGGGCAAGATCGCGCTGGAACCCGGTGCCGATTCGGCCGAATACGATGCCTCGACCGGCCACCTGTATATCGTCACCGGTGGCAAGGACGTGGACATGAAGAACTGCTTCCTCAACGAAGTGGATCCGCTCACCGGCCATGTCTACGCCAAACTGAAGTTCGACTCCGACCACACCGAGGCGGTCAAGGCCGAGCAACACGGCAACCGGCTGTTCGTGAACGTGGCCGACCACAACGAGGTCGCCGTGGTCGACAAGAAGACGCTCAAGGTCATTGCAAACTGGCCGCTCAGCGGCGCGCAGACCAACCTGACCATGGCCTTGGATGAAGCCGACCACCGGCTGTTCGTCGGCACCCGCAACCCGAGCAAACTGTTCGTGCTCAATACCGACACCGGTGCCACGGTTGCGATGCTGGATGCGCCGGCGACCTCGGACGGACTGTTCTACGACAGCGCCCGCAAGCGGGTGTATGTGCCCGGCGGCGACGGCTATCTCGGCGTGTTCCAGCAGGTAACCCCCAATCTCTACGCAGCACGCCCGTGGATTCGCAGCGCCAGCGGTGCCAAGTCGGGCCTCGTGGTGCCAGAGCTTGATCGTCTGTACCTGGCCGCCTCACCCGGCGAACACGGCAAGGGCGGCGAGATCCTCTGGTTCAAGCTGGGCAAGTAGAAGCCACTGATGCGCACCGACCGCCAGCAGAGGAAAGTGTGCTCGAGCCAGTGGATGGCGGCGCCTCTCGCCCTGTTTTGCCTCGCCCTGCTGCCGGCGCCGGGCCATGCCACGCAGTTCTATCATCTCGGCTCGGCAGTGACCCTGCCGGGCAAGGCGCCGGGGTGGGACTACGTGACCTATGACGCCGCACGGTCGCATCTGTTCATCGGTCGCCGGCACGACGGCGTCACCGTCTTCGATGTGACCACCCACAAGGTGGTGGCCACGATTGCCAACTCCGAGGGAGCGAACAAGGCGATCTTGGTGCCGCAGCTCGATCGCGGCTACAGCGTCAACGGCGATGGCTCGAGCACCGAGTTTTCGCTGTCGTCACTGAAGACGATCCGACGGATCAGCTTTGGTCACGACGCGGATGCCGGCAGCTACGAGCCGGTAACCGGTCAGCTGTTCTTCACCATGGGCGACAGCCGCAAGGTCGCGTTCGTGAATGCCCGCAGTGGCAAGCTGGTCACCACTCTTTCCATCCCCAGCGGACACATCGAGGCTTCGGCAGCGGATGGCCACGGCAACCTCTTTGTGGCCGAGCGCGACCGCGATGTGGTGGAGCGCGTCGACGCACGCACCCATCGCGTCACCGCCAGTTGGCCGACCGCACCATGTCACCAGCCCACCGGGCTGGACTACGACGCCGGCCATCAGCGGATCTTCGTCGGCTGCCGCAGTGATCAACCGGTACTGGCCGTACTGAACGCGAAAAGCGGAGCCCTGGTGACCACGCTGCCGATCGGCCGCGGCAACGACGGCGTGGCCTACGATCCAGCCAGCCAGCGCATCTTCACCTC
>JBEPVP010000097.1:0-13500 GCA_041690935.1 Rhodanobacter sp. | reverse complement strand
GGCTGGCGCCGTACAGCGTGGCGATGCGCGCCGGATCCAGATGCGCCAGCGCGATCTTGTCGCCGCTGGCTGCCTCCTGCACCGATTGCACGGCGCCCTTGCCGAGGGTGACGCGGATGCGCTTGGGCAACTCGCCGCCATCGGGGCCGGCGTAACCGCGCGAGGCGATCGTGTAGCGCGCGCCCTGCTTCAGCCAGCTGCCAGCGACCTGGCCATGGCCGTCATTGCTGTAGCCGGCGAAGGTGAGTTCCAGCTCCAGCGCGGCCGGCGTCATCGGCATGTCGGCGGCCAGCGGCAGCGGGCGCGCGTAGACGCGGGTCGGCACCGCGAACACCAGGTCGTTGAAACGATCCTGCACACGCTTGTTCAGCACCAGTGTGTACGGCAACACGAAACCGAACAACAGGCCCATGCCGACCCAGAACGGAATGCGCAGCCATGGCCAGCAGCGGCACGCGAACAAACGAAGACGAGTCAGGAAGTCCAACGTGGGCGAATCCGGCAATCAAGTGGTTCGATCATAGGGCCTGCATCCCGGCGGGCATATGAACGTGGCGGCCGTTTTTGTGGCGAAACGGGGGCAATGGGTCATCGCTGATCGTGGCAGGAGTCCGCTCGCGGGCGATGCTCTTCGCAGGGGCATGTTGCAAGAGCATCGCCCGTGAGCGGGTTCCTACATCGGCCGTTTCCACATCGACGGTTCGGGACGAAACGGGCGCGGGCTGATGCCGAGCAGCCGCTGCAACTCGCCGTTGTCGGCAATCAAATCGACATCCAGCCGACGCAGCGGACCGCGCAGCGAGGGCAGCGCACGCTGGCCCAGTCGCAGCAGCCACGCAGGCAACGGCAGCGGCACGGTGCTGCACGCCAGGCTGCGACGCACGCGCGCAAACATCTCGCCGGCGGGCAGGCGCTCGCCGCCGCCGATCGGCAGGATCCGGCCTGCCGCGGCCGGGCATTCGAGTGCGGCCAGCACCGCCAGCGCAATGTCGTCCGCGTGCACCGGCTGGCGCAGGCCCCGAGCGGATGGCAGCGGAAACAGCCGCGTGCGCATCGCGCGACGGGCGATCAGGGTCAGGCTCTTGTCCAGTCCGGCGCCATACACCAGGGTCGGCCGCAGCACCGTCCACGCACTGCCGTGACGGGCGCAGGCCGCCGCCAGCGCGGCCTCCCCCGCATGCAGCTGGCGCGAGATCTCGCGCTCGGCCGGCACGCTGGATTCGCGTTTGGTGTCGGCGCTCATCGAACTGATGGCGATTACCCGCGGCGCGTCACGCAGGCTGACCTGCGCCAGCCAGTCGGCCAACTCCCGCAGCGGACCGACACTGATGATGGCCGACAGTGCTGGCAGTGCCGGTACATCCGCGGGCAGCCCGCCTCGCACCCAGTTCACCCCGGCTTGCGGCGGGCGTCGATGCCGGCTCAGCGCCAGCACTGGCTCAGCGCTGGCCAGCAGGCGTGGCAACAGGAAGTGGCCGATCTGGCCGCTGCCGCCGAACACCAGCACCGTCATGCAGCGCTCACCGGCTACCCTGCAGACGCGCCGTCAGATCGAGCACGCGCGGATGGTTCGGTGCCAGCTTGCGCGCCTGATCCAGCGACCGCCCGGCCTCGGCATAGTCACCGCGCCCGAGCTGCTGCTCGGCCTGATCGAGCCACGCGCCGGCCAGCCGGTCGCTCATCCCCCGCTGCCCGGCATCGCCTGGCGACAGCGCGGCCAGCGTGGCCAGCATGTCGCCGGCCTGCACCAGCTTGCCCGCGGTGAAGGCCTGGTTGAACTGCAGCTCGACCTGGCCGGGCAGCGCCTGCAGCCCGTGCAGGGCCGCTTCGTTGTTGCCGTCGATCGCCAGCGCACTGCGGTACAGGTCGTACGCACTGTTGCCGGGGGGCAACATGATGTCGCCGTTCCTGGCGGCCAGCTGCGCGCGCTGCACCAGTTGCGCCACCGCCGCACTTTGCTGCGGCGACAGCGGAGCGGGTGGGGGCGGCGGAGCATCGGCTTCGTCCACCGCCGATGGCGCGCGCGGCTTCGGCGGTGCGCTTTCCAGGCGCGCACGCGTGGCGGCGAGATCGGCCGACTTCGGTGCCAGCTGTGCCGCCTCATCGAGCAGCCTGGCCGCCTGCGTCATATCGCCGTCATCGATCGCCGCACTCGCCCGCACCGTGATGGCCTGCGCCACCTTGCCGAGGCCGGCCTGGGCCTGTGCGTTGTCGGGATCAAGCTTGAGCGCGGCCTGAAAATACGCCAGCGCCGTGTCGTCGCCGGCGCCGGCGCCGGCGATGCGACCGGCGCGCAAGGCGTCCTGGCCCTGCTGGAGCACCGCATCCAGCGCGCTGTTGTCCTGTTTGCGCGTCTGCGCCTGCAGCGCGCGCAATGCCGGCAGCTCGCCGCTGCCGGGTTGCAGCGCGGCGAGCTGGTCGATGCTGGTGCTGGCGGCGGTGGGGTCCTTCGCGTCGAGCGCCTTGCGCGCGCGCGCCGCCAGCGCGTAACCGACCTGATCGAGCCCGTGCGCCGCCACCGCATTGCCGGGATCGCCGCGCAGCACGCGCTGGTACAGCGCGCCGGCACCCTCGGGACCATCAAGCTTGGCCGCCGCCAGGGCCTGCTGTGCCTGGTCGACCAGGTCCACCGTCTGCACTTGCGCGGCGCGGACGCTGCCGATCGCCTGCTCCAGCCGGTCGATGTCGCTGCCGCCACCGAGCAGTTCACGGGCGGTCGCGGCCTGCTGCGTGGCCTGCTCGAGATGACCCGCCTGCAGCGCGGCATCGGCCTGCGCCAACTCGGCGTTGCCGACCTGGCGCAGGCCATCGCGAGCACGATCATTGTCCGGCTCCAGCGCGACGGCCGCCTGGAAAAGCTCGCGCGCGCTGCTGCCGTTATGGCCGTCCAGACGTCCATCCTGCAGCGCCTGTTGCGCCTGCGTCAGCAGCGTGTTGAAGTCGGTGCGCGGCAGCATGCCGCGCACGCGGTTCTGGTTGAACCAGAGCGTGCCGGCCGCTGCAACCACCAGCAGCAGCAACAGCGGAACCAGCCAGCCGCGCCGATGCCTGCGGTGCGCTGGCGCGCCCGCGCGGGAACGCGGGCGGCGCGGCTCGACGGACACGTTCGGCAGACCATCGCGCGACGGCCCCTGCGGTGCATCCATACGATCGAGCTCACCCAGGGTAGGCTCGGTGCGGCTGGGTGGATTTCCGTCGTGCTGGTCTCGGCGTCCGCTCATGATCCGTGGCTGTGACTGTTGTCCACGCAGCTTAACATCGGGCCGCGAGCGGCTTTGCCGTCGCCGCGCCGGCATTGCGGGGTCATTCAGCCGACGCCGATCCGCCGCACGTCGATCACGTTGGGCAGCGCCTGCAGTTTGCCCAGCAGGGTCGACAGCTGCTCGAAATCACGCACGCGCAGGGTGAAGCGCATCTCCACCTCGCCGGTGTGCGCGAACAGGCGGCTGGACGAGGCGATGATGTGGGTGGCGGCGTTGCTGATCACGCCGGTGACGTCTTTCTGCAACTCCTTGCGGTCGTAGCCGCGCAATTCGATGTCGACCTCGTAGGCGCGGCTGGCGGCGCTGCCCCAGCTCACCTCGATCACCCGATCCGGATCGCGCCGCGCCAGTCGCGCCAGACTGCCGCAGTCGGCCCGGTGCACCGACACGCCGCGGCCCTTGGTGATGAAGCCACGCACCGGATCGCCGGGCAACGGCTGGCAGCAGCGCGCCAGCGTGGTCAGCAGGTTGCCGATGCCCTCGATGCTGAGTGCGTCATGGTCGAGCGCGAGCGGTCGTGTGCTCACCGGCGGTGGCGGCGGTACCGGTGGCTGCGCGGCCTCCTGCACCACGCGGGCGATCTGGCCGGGCGAGATCTCGCCCAGCGCCAGCGCGACCAGCAACTCGTCGTGGTTCTTCAGATGGAAATGCGCCGGCAGTTTGCTCAGGTCCGCGTTCGACAGCGCCAGCCGTTTCAGCTCGCGTTCGAACATGCTGCGGCCGACCGCGAGATTCGCGTCATGCGCGATCTTGCGGAACCACGCACGCACCTTGTCCTTCGCCCGCGAAGTGTGGAGATAGCCGTGATGCGGCGACAGCCAGTCGCGGCTGGGATCGGCCGTCTTCGTGGTGAGGATCTCCACCCGGTCGCCGCTCTGCGGCTGGAACGTCAGCGGCACGATGCGGCCGTTGACCTTGGCGCCGCGGCAGCGATGACCGACCTCGGTGTGCACCAGATACGCAAAATCCAGCACGGTTGCGCCGCGCGCCAGATCGAACACCTCGCCCCTGGGGGTCAGCAGGTAGACGCGGTCTTCCAGCAGCTCGGTTTGCAGGTCCGCCGCCAGCCCGCTGTCATCACCGCGCGGTTCCAGCAGCTTGCGCATCCAGGCGATCTTCGCCTCGAACTCGGCATCGCTGCCGCCGCCTTCCTTGTAGCGCCAGTGCGCGGCCACGCCCAGCTCGTTCGCCCGGTGCATCTCGTGGGTGCGGATCTGCACTTCCAGGGTCTTGCCGGACGGCCCCAGCACGGCGGTGTGCAGCGAGCGGTAACCATTCGCCTTGGGTCGCGCGATGTAGTCGTCGAACTCGCCCGGCAGGTGCGGCCAGCGCCCATGCACCACGCCGAGCGCGGCGTAGCAGTCGGTGACGTTGTCGACCAGCACGCGCACCGCGCGGATGTCGTACATGTCGGAAAAATCCAGCGACTTGCGCTGCATCTTCTTCCAGATCGAATAGATGTGCTTGGGCCGCCCCGCCAGCTCGGCATGGATGCCGGCGGCGGCGAGCGCGTCCTGCAACTCGTCCAGCGACTCGCGGATGAAACCCTCGCGATCGGTGCGCCGCTCGTCGAGCAGCTTGGCGATGCGCCGGTAGATTTCCGGCTGCAGGAAGCGGAACGCCAGATCCTCCAGCTCCCACTTCAGCTGCCAGATGCCAAGCCGGTTCGCCAGCGGCGCATGGATGTCGCGGGTCAGCCGCGCCAGTGCAGCGGCCTGCTCCGCCGGCAATGCTGCGGCCGCACGCATCCGCGCCAGCTGCCGCGCCAGCAGCACGAACACCACGCGCAGGTCGCGCACGATCGCCAGCAGCAGCCGGCGCAGGCCCTCGGCCGCGCCCGCCGGCGCCTGTTGCGCATGCAGCGCCCATACCTGCTCGGCCGCCTGCTGGCCGCCGACCAGCCGCTGCAACTCCGCTGGCAGCTTCGCGCCCTGCGTGGCCCACAGCGCCGGATCGGCCCGCGCCAGCTCGAACCACAACGCCGATGCCTGGGTCTGGGCATCGCAGCCGAGCATGCCGAGCAGATCCAGCACGTCGCAGCATTCGGCTTCGGCAACGGCGCGCGTGGCGCACGCCTGCAACGCCTCGTCCAGCACCGGCGACAGCACGCCGGCGCGATCGCGCCAGTGCTGCAGGCTGGAAGATGGGACGGTCGGAGCCATGAATCAGATTGTCCGGTATGGACGGCCATGGTAGCCGCAGTGGCACGGCACGCATCGGCCGGCCGCAATCATCGTCAGCAAGGTCGGCGGCAGCTCCCGCTCAACCCAGTACCGCCAGCGCCTTCGCCAGCCGCTTGGCCGAGACCGGTTCGGCGGTCTTCAACTCCTGCGCGAACAATGACACGCGCCATTCCTCGATCAGCCAGCGCAGCTCGGCCAGCGCATCCGCATCGGTGCCGGCGGCGCGCTGCTGCAAATACGCGCGCCAGTACGGCATCACCTGCAGCAGGCGCTGCTGGTCTTTCGCCGGATCCTGGCGCAGCCGCTCGCCGCGCAGGCGCATCGCCTTCAGGTAACGCGGGAAGTGCACCAGCCGCGCGCTCGGCAATTCACGCAGGAAACCGGGCGTCAGCAAGGCGTCGAACTGCTCGCGCAGGTCGTCGTAGCTGGCGCGGGCGAAGCCGAGCAACGGCGGCTGCAGCCACGGCTTGAGTTCGGCTTGTGCTTCGATGATCGGTTCGGCCAGCTTCAATCGTCCGACCCCGGCGCCGAACAGCTCGTGCGCGAACTGCGTGCGTAGCTTCTCGAACGCGCCGGCCGTGCGCACGTCCAGGTCATGCGGTTCCAGCAGGTCGCCGAAACCACCTTCGAGCAGATCCTCGCGCAAGCCATCCACGCCGCCCAGCGGCGCGTATTTCAGCGCCAGCGCGTTGCCAATCGGCAAGCGCCGGCGCGCCTGTTTGGCATCACTGATCAACGCGTTGCGCAGCAGCCGCACCACGCCTTGAGCGTGCGCCGCGTGCGCCTCGTCGCTGCGCTCGAACACGCGCAGCGCCACCGTCTCGCCGAGGTCGACCAGCGCCGGGAACGCCGTGAGGCCGCCGCCGGAACGGATCTGCGCGGGAATCGCCTCGAAATCCCAGCTGGCCACATCCTCGCGGGTCAGTTCGATGTCGGTCTTGCGCGAGAACGCCTCGCGCGCCTGGCCTTCCCATTGCCCGCGCAACGCGACCAGGTCGCGGCCGCTGGCCAGCGTCTGGCCCGGCTTTGATGAGGCATCCCCGTCGTGCAGGCGGTAACGCATCAGGAAGTGCGGCGGCAGCTCGACTGCAGCGAACTCGCTGGCGGCGATGTCGACACCGGTGGCGCGTTTCAGGAACGCCGCCAGTGTCTTCGCCAGTGTCTCGTCGCGCGGCGACTCGGCTTCGACAAAGGCGCGCGCGAAGTCCGGCGCCGGCACGAAGTTGCGCCGCAATGCTTTCGGCAGGCCGCGGATCAACTCCGCCACCTTCTCGCCGAGCAGGCCGGGCACCAGCCATTCGCAACGCGCGCGCGGCAGCGCGTTCAACATCGCCAGTGGCAGGTGCAGGGTGACCCCGTCGGCTTCGTCGCCGGGCACGAAGCGGTATTCCAGCTTGTAGCGCTGCGGCCGCTCCTGCGCATCCAGCAATTGCTCCCGGCATTGCCCTGACTCCGGCATCCCTGCCGTCGCCTGCGCTCGCGGCACTCGGCCATCCCTGGCCAGCGGTGGTATTTCCAGAGTTGCGGGAAACGCCTTCGCATCCAGTCCGGCGCCGCCGACCATCACGTCGTCCAGCGACCAGCGCAGCGCCGCCTGCTCGACCGGACGCGCCTTGCGATACCACGCGTCCAGCGCACGGCTGCTGGCGATCTCTTCGGGCAGCTTGCCTTCGAAGAACGCCACCAGATCGTCCTCATGACGGATCAGCCCTTCGCGACGCTGCTTCGCCTCGATGCCGAGAGCCTCTTCGAGCACGCGCTGATTGGCGCGCACGAAGTCGGCGGCCGCTCCTGCGCGTCCTGCGCTCGCGCCACTTGACCTTCCATGGTCGGCGCGGCTGTCGAGATCGCCGCGCACCAGTGCCTCGCGCAGGAAGATCGCGTGCGCCAGCGCCGGATCCTGCAGCTGGAACGTGACCGGGCGTTTCTCCACCAACACCAGGCCGAACAGGCTGACCTGTTCGTAGGCCACCACGCAGCCGCGCTTCTTCGACCAGTGCGCATCGCGGCAATTCGTGCGCAACAAGTGCACCGCCTGCTGCTCGATCCACAGCGGCTCGACCCGCGCGTTCGTCATGCCCCACACGCGTCCGCCAATGTCGAGGATCTGCGCGGAAAAGATCCAGTTCGGCGGCGCTTTGGAAACGGCCGAGCCGGGGAATACATGGAACTTGCGCTCGCGTGTGCTCAGGTACACGCCCTTTTCGTCCTTGCGCCCGACCTGGGTCGGCAGGCCGGCGAGCAGGGAGCGGTGGACAGATTCATAGAGACGACCGGCCTCGCTCTCGCTCCCTCCCCTGCTCGCAGGGGAGGGCTGGGGAGGGGTGCTCTTTACAGCAAGAGCGACACCCCCTTCACCTAAAGGACTCCCGCTGGTCGCCGACCTCCCTCTGCGCGCAGGGGGAGGAGCAGAGCGCGCAGGCTGCGCTTCGTTCTGAGCAGCAGGCGAAGCATCCAGCTTCCAACCAAGCTCCCCCACCACCAGCAACAACTGCCGATGCAGCTCGCGCCATTCGCGCATGCGCATGAAGCTGAGGAAATGCCGCGAGCACCAGTCGCGCAGCTTCGACTGGGTCAGTTCCTCGTGCGCGTCGTGATACACGCGCCACAGGTTCAGCACGCCGACGAAATCGGATTTCGGATCGGCGAACACCGCGTGCGCTGCATCGGCCTGCTGGCGCGCATCTGACGGGCGCTCGCGCGGATCCTGGATGCTGAGGAAGGACACGATGGTGAGCAGCTCGCGCAGGCTGTGCAGCTTCTCGCCTTCGACCAGCATGCGTGCCAGCTGCACGTCGATCGGCAGGCGCGCAAGCGTGCGCCCGATCGGGGTGAGCTTGCGCGCATCATCGATCGCCGAGATTTCCGCGAGGCGGCGGTAGCCGTCCGCGATCACGCGCGGATCGGGCGCCTCCAGGAACGGGAACTGATCCACCTCACCCAGCTGCAGCGCCAGCATGCGCAGGATCACGTTGGCCAGCGACGAGCGCAGCAGTTCCGGGTCGGTGAATGCATCGCGGCTGGCGAAGTCCGCTTCGTCGTACAGGCGGTAGCAGATACCCGGCCCGACGCGGCCGCAGCGACCCTTGCGCTGGTCCGCCGCCGCTTGCGAAATCGGCTCAACATGCAGCCGTTCGAGCTGGCTGCGCTGGCTGTAGCGCTTGACCCGCGCGGTGCCGGTATCGACCACGTAGCGGATGCGCGGTACCGTCAGCGAGGTCTCGGCCACGTTGGTGGCCAGCACCACGCGACGCTTGATGCCGGGCTTGAACACGCGGTCCTGGTCACCGGCGGACAGCCGCGCGTACAGCGGCATGATCTCGGTCTCGCGGTATTGCCGGCGCGACAGCAGCTGGTGCGCGTCGCGGATCTCGCGCTCGCCGGGCAGGAAGATCAGCACGTCGCCGCGCGGGTCATCCTGGCTGATTTCGTCCAGCACCGCGGCGATGTGTTCGGCGCTGCCCTGCTGCATGTCCTTGCTGCGGCCCTGCCGCGCAGCAATCTCGTCCAGCGAGCGCCAGCGCAACTCGACCGGATACGCGCGCCCTTCCACCTCGACCACGGGCGCACCGTCGAAATGTTCGGCGAAACGCGCGGTGTCGATCGTTGCCGAGGTGACGATGATTTTCAGATCCGGCCGCTTGGTCGTCAGCT
Source organism: Rhodanobacter sp. (assembly GCA_041690935.1). GTDB lineage: Bacteria > Pseudomonadota > Gammaproteobacteria > Xanthomonadales > Rhodanobacteraceae > Rhodanobacter. The sequence continues at coordinate 4,400 of JBEPVP010000097.1, read as the reverse complement.
GCTTCAGGTAGCCGAGCAGGAAGTCGATGTTGAGGCTGCGCTCGTGCGCCTCGTCGATGATGATGGTGTCGTATGCGGAGAGCCACGGATCGCCCTGCGTCTCGGCGAGCAGGATGCCGTCGGTCATGAACTTGATCAGGCTGCGCTCGGACACCTGGTCGTTGAAACGCACCTGGAAACCGACGATGTCGCCGACCTGCGTACCGAGTTCCTCGGCCACCCGGCGCGCCACCGAGCGCGCGGCCAGCCGGCGCGGCTGGGTGCAGCCGATCATGCCCGCCTCGCCGCGGCCGGCGGCCAGGCACAGTTTCGGCAGCTGGGTGGTCTTGCCCGAGCCGGTCTCACCGGCGAGCACCACCACCTGATGCTGGCGGATCAGCTGGATGATGTCCTCGCCGCGCGCGCTGATCGGCAGCGACTCGTCCAGCCGGAACGGCGGCTTGGCTGCCTTGCGCGCGGCCCGCTTCGCCGCGGAGCGCGCGATATCGGCGACCAGCGCCGTCAACTTGTGCTCGTCCGGTCGCCGCGACAGCACACGCCAGCGGCCGAGCAGGCGGCCGAAGTCGTGGCTGGAGACCGTGTCCAGTTGCCGGCGCAGGGCACGCAGGCCGGGATCGGTGGCGGGATCGGGAGCGGGCATGCGGATATCGTTCATAGGGCCGCCCATGATAGCCGCTGGCGACTCGCCGACCTGATAGCCGCCGGCTATCGAAGACATCGGAAAGATTCACTTCCAGCGTGTCGCCGCAGCCGCTACTGTCGATCCATCCCAACCGGAAGGAGCAGCACATGGCCATTTCCATCGGCATCGCCAAAAAGGATCGCGAAGCGGTCGCCAAACACCTGTCCAAACTGCTGGCCGACACCTATTCGCTGTACCTCAAGACGCACAGCTTCCACTGGAACATCACCGGCCCCCAGTTCAACAGCCTGCACCTCATGTTCGAGACCCAATACAACGCGCTGTGGCTGGCCGCCGATGAAGTGGCCGAGCGCATCCGCACGCTGGACGTGTTCGCCCCCGGCTCGTACAGCCAGTTCGGCAAGCTCACCTCGATCACCGAAGAAGCCGGCGTGCCGGAGTGGAAGGAGATGGTGACCCAGCTGGTCGAAGGCCACGAGATCGCCGCCCACACCGCCCGCGCCACCATCAAGGCCGCCGACGTGGCCGGCGACGAGGGCACCGCCGACATGGTCACCGGCCGGCTGAAGGAACACGAGAAGACCGCGTGGATGCTGCGCTCGCTGCTCCGATAGTCGCTCCACAGCGTGGCTTGCAGGCTCGAAAAGCGAACGGCGCGATCACCGGGTGGCGCCGTTTTTCATGTCTCTACAGCGCCGTTACCAGCGATACCGGCGTCGAAGTCCTGCGCCGCCCCTGACCTCGCGCTGACCGCTGCCAACGATCCTTGTTGAGCCGGCGACCCCGCATTGGTTAAGCTCCTCAGGCTTTATCGCCTGTTGCGCAGGCTTCCCCCGGGAATTTTTTTGAGCGCCACCGCAACAAACCACGACAGCCGATTCCCCCTGCTCACCGCCATCCTGCTTGCGCTGGTCGTGGCCGCGATGAACATCGGGCTGTGGTGGTGGAGCAACCTGCCGCACGGCCCGGACGACTGGCACGGCAAGATCGGCGGTTTCGCGTTCTCCTCGTTCCAGCGCTACCAGGATCCGATCAAGCAGGATTACCCCAGCGACGCCGAGGTCGATCGCGATCTCAAGCTGATCGCCAGGTACTCGGAGCGCATCCGCACCTATTCGATGCGGGTCAATCCGCAGACCTACCGGATGGCCGCGAAGGATGGCCTGGACGTGATGGCTGGCGCCGAGATCGGCCGGCGCATGGAGAACAACGAGAAGGAGATCGACACGCTGATCGCGATGGCGCGCCGCTATCCTGACTCGATCAAGCGGGTGATCGTGGGCAACGAGGTGCTGTTCCGCAACGACCTCACGCCCGAACAGATGATGGTCTACCTCGACCGCGTGCGCGCCGCGGTACGCCAGCCGGTGTCGATCGCCGAGCCGGAATACATCTGGCTGAAGTACCCCGAGCTGGCCGACCACGTCGACTTCATCACCATCCACATCTTTCCGTTCTGGAACGGCATCCCGGTCGCCAATGGCGTGGCGCTGGAGGCGGCGCTGGGCTCGTACCAGACGTTGCAGCAGCGCTTTCCGTACAAGCACATCGTGGTCGGCGAGATCGGCTGGCCGTCCAACGGCGACCGCCACGAGCATGCGGACCCGTCGATCTCCAACGAGGCGATCTTCATCCGCGAATGGCTGATCGCGGCGAAGCAGCGCAACATCGACTACTACCTGATGGAAGCGTTCGACCAGCCGTGGAAGGAACAGCTGTCGGGCCGCACCGAGGCGTACTGGGGCGTGTTCAACGCCGATCGCCAGTTGAAGTTTCCGTTTACCGGCCCGGTCACCGAAGACACCGCGTGGCCGTGGAAGGCGATCGCGGCGAGCCTGCTGGCACTGCTGCCGATGATCCTGTTCGCGCGCCGCTTCAGCCGCTTCAAGCTGATGGGTCGGCTGTTCTTCTGCATGCTGATCCAGCTCGCCTGCGGGCTGATCACCTGGTCGGCCACGCTGCCGTTCAACTTCTACCTGAGCTGGGTCGACTGGACCATGCTGGTGCTGCTGTTCCCGGCGCAGATCGCGATCCTGGCGATCCTGCTGATCAACGGCTTCGAGTTCACCGAGGTGCTGTGGCGGCGCGAGTGGATGCGCCATGCCGGCATGTTGACCCCCGACCCGCCCGAGAAGCAGCCGTTCGTGTCGATCCATCTGGCCTGCTACAACGAGCCGCCGGAGATGGTGATCATCACGCTCGATTCGCTGGCCGCGCTCGACTACGCCAATTTCGAAGTGCTGGTGATCGACAACAACACCAAGGACCCGGCGGTGTGGCAGCCGGTGCAGGCGTACTGCGAAAAACTCGGCAAGCGTTTTCGCTTCTTCCACCTGGATCCGTGGCCGGGCTACAAGGCCGGCGCGCTGAATTTCGGCCTGAAGGAAACCGATCCCCAGGCCGACGTGGTGGCGGTGATCGACGCCGACTACGAAGTGCGCGCCGACTGGCTGGCCGCACTGACCGGTTACTTCCATGACGCGAAGGTCGCCGTGGTGCAGTGCCCGCAGGCGCATCGCGAGTTCGAGCACAACGCGTTCCGCCGGATGACCGCGTGGGAATACGACGGCTTCTTCCGCATCGGCATGCACCATCGCAACGAGCGCAACGCGATCATCCAGCACGGCACCATGACGATGGTCCGGCGCAGCGCGCTGGAAGGCACCGGCGGCTGGTCCGAGTGGACGATCTGCGAGGACGCCGAGCTGGGCCTGCGCCTGATGCATTCCGGCTACGAGCTGATCTACGTCGACGAGCCGATGGGCAAGGGCCTGACCCCGGCCGATTTCAAGGCGTACAAGAGCCAGCGCTACCGCTGGGCGTTCGGCGCGATGCAGATCCTCAAGGGCCGCTGGAGCTGGATGACGAAGGCCGGCCCGCTCACGGCAGGGCAGCGCTTCCATTTCCTCACCGGCTGGTTCAGCTGGTTCGCCGATGCCCTGCATCTGATCTTCACCCTGATGGCGCTGTTCTGGACCGCCGGCATGGTGGCGTATCCGCAGTATTTCAGCCTGCCGATGCAGCTGTTCCTGATCCCGGTGATCGGCTTCTTCTTCGCCAAGGCGATCTTCGGCATCGTGCTGTACCGCGCCCGCGTGCCATGCAGCTGGTACGACACGCTGATGGCCTCGCTGGCCAGCATGGGCCTGTCGCATGCGATCGCCCGCGGCATCCTGCACGGGCTGACCCGCGAGAAGACCTCGTTCGTTGTCACCGCCAAGAGCCGGCGGCTGGGCGAGAGCAATTTCGCCGCGTTTGCACCGGTACGCGAGGAGCTGCTGATGGCCGTGGCGCTGGCGCTGTGTATCGTCGGCATGGCGCTGGGTTACGGCACGCGCTTTATCGAAGGCACCTTGTGGATGTTCATCCTCGCCGCGCAGTCGATTCCGTATGTGTCGGCGGTGACCGGTGCGTGGATCGCGCACAAGGCCGGCGACAAGGCCGGTTGATGCGGCCTCGGCCGCATCAACCCATCAGGCACGCCGCTCTGGCCGTTGATATCGCCTTGGCGATATCAACAAATCAAGCATGCCGCTTTGGCTCTGGTGCCGAGTTGATGAGCCTTATTCATACCCAGCCAACATCGACTTGGATAAGCTGCCCTCACCCCACGCACACGCCATCGAGGATGGAACCCCACGCATGCGCCGAGCCCTCCGACGCCTGAGTCTGTTGCTGCCGCTGTTGTTGCTGACCTCGCTGGCCCACGCCGGCGTGCAGTTGAGCGTGCATGGTGTCGCGGACCCGCTGAAAGCGG
>JBEPVP010000096.1:0-13510 GCA_041690935.1 Rhodanobacter sp. | reverse complement strand
GTTGAAGTGGATGGAGAGTCGCGCCATCGCCGAGATGATCAACCAGGAGCATCCGCAGATCATCGCGCTGGTGCTGGCGCATCTGGAGCCGGATCAGGCGGCCGAGGTGATCGGCTACCTGCCGCCACGCGTGCGCTCCGACGCGGTGATGCGCATCGCCACGCTGGACGGCGTGCAGCCGCATGCGCTCAACGAACTGGACGAGATCATGGAGCGTCAGTTCTCCGGCAATACCAAGAAACTCAAATCCGCCAACGTGGGTGGGCTGAAAGCCGCCGCCGATATCCTCAATGCGATGGAGGGCAGCCGCGAAACCGAACTGATGACGGCCATCCGCAGCCACGACGAGGCTCTGGGCGGGCGCATCGAGGATCTGATGTTCGTGTTCGAGGACCTGGCCGAACTGGACGATCGCGGCATGCAGACGCTGCTGCGTGACGTGCCTTCGGGGACGCTGATCACGGCGCTCAAGGGCGCCGAGCCGGAAGTGCGCGAAAAAATCTTTGCCAACATGTCCAAGCGCGCCGCCGACATGATGCGTGACGACCTCGAAGTGAAGGGGCCGGTACGACTCAGCGAGGTCGATGCGGCGCAGAAGGAAGTGCTGGCGATCGCCCGCAAGCTTTCCGATGCCGGGCAGCTCAGCCTTGCCGGCGGCGGGGATGAATTCGTCTGATGCATGCCGCGATCCACAACGTGTCGGCGGATTTTCAGCGTTGGGAGTTGCCCAACCTGGGTACCCAGCCGACCGCATCGAAGGCGGCCAATGGCCCGCCGCAACCGACCGTGCGCGAACTTGCCGCGCTCGAACAGCAAGCGCGCGAGGAAGGCCATGCCGCCGGTCGCGCCGAAGGCCTGGCCGCGGCGAAGCAGGAAGTGCGCGAGCGCATGGCCCGGCTGGATGCCTTGTACGACGCTGCGGCGCGCCCGCTGCAGGTGCTCGATGAACAGACCGGACAGGAACTGGCGCGGCTGGCGACGATCGTGGCCAGCCGCGTAATCGTGCGCGAACTGCAGCTGTCCCCCGGCCTGATCGCACAGGCGGTGCGCCAGGCCGCCGCTGCGCTGCCGGCCGCCACCCGCGAGCTGCGCGTGCACGTGCACCCGGATGACCTTGTCTTGTTGCAGGAACTGGGTTCGGCCGAACGTCACTGGCAACTCATCGCCGACCCGACGCTTGCACGCGGCGACTGCCAGCTGGAAAGCGAGCGCTCCCGCCTCGATGCGCGGGTGGAGACCCGCCTGGCGGCCATGATCGATGCCGTGCTCGGCGATGACGCCGGCGCCGCGGAAACCGGCGCGTGAGCGTCGACGACAGCAACAACGCACGCCAGGCACGCTGGCAGCAGCAGCTTGCCAGGCGCAGTGCGCGTGCCGAAACCGTGCGCACGCTGACCGTCGAAGGCAGCCTGCGCCGGGTGGTGGGTCTGACGCTTGAAGCGGAGGGCTGCGTGGCCGCACTCGGCGCACGTTGCCTGGTCGATACCGCCGACGGCGCCAAGCTCGAAACCGAGGTGGTCGGCTTTGCCGACGAACGCCTGCTGCTGATGCCGGTCGGCGACATGCATGGCGTGTTGCCGAATGCGCGGGTGCGCCCGTGTGTGCACAGCGGCGGCCTGCCGGTCGGCATGGCGCTGCTGGGCCGGGTGATTGGCGCCGATGGCGTGCCGCTGGACGGACTCGGCCCGCTGGATTCGGACGAGCATGCCGCGCTCAAGCGCGAGCCGATCAATCCGATGGCGCGCAAGCCGATCGACGCACCACTCGACGTCGGCGTGCGCGCGATCAACGCGTTGCTTACCGTGGGCCGCGGCCAGCGACTGGGTCTGTTCGCCGGCTCCGGCGTCGGCAAGTCGACCCTGCTCGGCATGATGACCCGTTACACCAACGCCGACGTGGTAGTGGTCGGACTGATCGGCGAGCGCGGCCGCGAGGTGAAGGAATTCGTCGAACAGACATTGGGCGAGGAAGGCCGCCGTCGGGCGGTGATCATCGCCGCACCGGCCGACGCACCACCGCTCAAGCGGCTGCGTGGCGCGCAGTACGCCACCGCGATTGCCGAGTGGTTTCGCGATCGCGGCATGCGCGTGCTGCTGCTGATGGATTCACTCACCCGCTATGCCCAGGCGCAGCGCGAGATCGCGCTGGCGATCGGCGAGCCGCCGGCGACCAAGGGTTATCCGCCGTCGGTGTTCGCGATGATGCCGGCGCTGGTCGAGCGCGCCGGCAACGATGCCGAGGGACGTGGCTCGATCACCGCGTTCTACACCGTGCTGACCGAAGGCGACGATTATCGCCACGACCCGATCGCCGATGCGGCGCGCGCGATCCTGGACGGCCATATCGTGCTGTCGCGCGATCTCGCCGAGGCCGGCCACTACCCGGCCATCGACATCGAGGCGTCGATCAGCCGCGTGATGCCGGCGGTGGTGACGCGCGAACACCTGCGCTCGGCGCAGCGTTTCCGCCAGGTCTATTCCGCCTACCGCCAGCAGCGCGACCTGATTGCGGTGGGCGCGTATCAGAAGGGTTCCGATCCGCAGGTCGACCAGGCGATCGAGATGTGGCCGCAACTGCGCGCCTTCCTGCAACAGGAGGTGGACGAACCGATGACGCTTGAAGTCGCCGTCGTGAAACTCGCCGAGCTGGCCGAACAGGTGACTGGATGAGTTCGCGCGCCCGGCAATTGCAACCGGCGGTGGATCAGGCCAGGCAACGCAGTGAGGACGCGCTGATGAAGCTGGCCGCACAGCAGCAACTGCTGGCCAGAGCCGAGCATCAGCTCAGCGAACTGCAGCGCTATCGGCAGGAATACACGGCCACCGGTGATGGTGCACTGAGCGTGGTCGCGTTGCTCAATCGACAGACCTTCATCGAGCGGATCGACCAGGCGATCGTGCAACAGACGGCCGAGATCGGTCGCCAGACGCGTCAGCTGGAACAGGTGCGCGAGTACTGGAAACAGACGCACGCGCGCGAAAGCGCGCTCGACAGCGTTGTCGCGCAGCACCGCGAACAGGAGCGACGCGCCGAGGATCGCCACGAGCAGGCCGAAGTCGACGAGCGCATGCAGTACCGGCGGTCGCGATGAACGCCGTGTCCGAATGGTGGTTTCGCAACCTGCACCACTATCTGCGAGCAGGCCGTTGCCAGCCGCCTGTCCCTGGCTTGAAGGAGTGACCACACCATGACTGCCTCCGCTGTTGGCTCCACGCCGGCCGCGTCGCCGGCACCGCGCAGCGCGCCCGCCGGCGGCACACCGGATCCGGGCACGCCGGGCCGTTTCGATCATCAACTGCATGCCGCCAGGCAGCGCAACCCGCCGCGGGATCCTGAGCCTTCGCCGACGCGGTCGCATGCCCACGATTCCGGCGCACAGCCACACCCGCTGAACAACCCGCGGGCAGGCGCGAGCCAGACCGATCCACATGCCGCGTCGATACCCACGCCGCCGGCGACGCCAGCAGACGCTTCGACGCCAGGCTCCGAGGCCACCACTACCGTTGCGCCGGGTGTGAAAGCACCCGATACCGCGGCAGTGGATGACCAGGGCGCCGCGGCGCTGGCCGGCGCCATGCTGGCGCTGATCGGGCCGGCGGTGGCTGGCGTGTTGCGACCGGCTGCCGTGGCTGCCGCCAAGGCTGCCGACGTGCTGGTGCAGGCGGGCAAGACGGTGGCGACCGATGCCTCGGCGGCCATGCTGCTGCAGCTGGACGATGCCGCCAGCGCGACCGCCGCGGCCATCAATCCGGCGCCCGCGACGCTGGCCGGGATGTTTGCCGTGGCGGATGACCTGCTGCCGACCGGTACGACCGGCAAGGACCACTCAGCGGCTGACGTGGCGCCGTCGGTTGCCCTGCCTGCGGCGCCGCCTGCCGCTGCCGCGACGCCACCCGTGCTGCAGTTGCCGTCGCCGGTGGGCAGCACGACGTTTGCCCAGGACCTGGGCCAGCAGGTGGCGTGGCTGGGTGGCCAGAACATCAAGCAGGCACGGATCCGCCTGCACCCCGAGGAACTGGGTTCGCTCGACGTCAAGATCAGCGTGACGCACGGCCGCGTCGACGTGGTGTTCAGCGCGCAGCATCCCGGCGCCGTGGCGGCCGTGCAGCAGAGCTTGCCGCAGCTCGATCACCTGCTGGCACAGCACGGTCTTTCCCTCGGCCATGCCGAAGTAGGCCAGCACGACCGCGGCGACCGCCACGGGCACGCCGCAGATACGGGTAGCGCCGCGCTGGACGACGCCGGCGAGATCCATGGCATCGGCATGACGACGCCCCTAAGTCAGATCGGTCTGCTCGACGCGTTTGCCTGATCGCTTGCGGCGCCGCTTGCGCCGCAGGCGCCGATCCTGGGCGCGTCTTTCCACGGCCTGAAACCCTGCAAGATGCAGGGCGATGAAAGCGCGCCACGGCGCGTTCGCCCGCCTCGCCGTGATCGCGACGCGACGCCGTTCCGACGCGCGTCAAGAAAGTGCCGCCCGCCTTGCTGAAGGCGCGAGTGGCGGCCGCAAACCCAGCCGCAGCAACACCTTTCAGTGATGGCACGCGGATTGCATTTGCCTGGTGGCGCGGTGTCAGGCGCACTTACCCATCAAGAGCAGGACGAGACTACATGGTCGACGACGAACAGCCCGAAGCAGTGGTGGACGCTCCAGCGGAGCGCAGCAGCCGCAAGCCGATGGTGATCGGGGTGCTGGTCTTGCTGGTGGCACTGGGTGCCGGCGGTTATGTCTGGCAATCGCGTCGGGCGGGGCATGCCACCCCGGCCAAGGCCGCCGCTGCGGACGTCAGCAAGGTCGAGCTCTACCTGCCGCTGGAACCCGCCTTCGTGGTGAATTTCCGCGACGACGACTCGCTGCGCTACCTGCAGGTCGGGGTCACCCTGATGGCGCACGATCCGGAAGCGATCAACGTGGCCAAGGCCGCCGATCCGGTGCTGCGCGATGGGCTGGTGGCGCTGTTCAGCAATCAGAACTTCACCATCATCAGCGATGCCGCCGGTCGCCAGAAGCTGCAGGAGCAGGCGCTGGTCACGGTGCGCAAGATCGTCCAGGCGCGGCTCGGCCGCCCCGGCATCGACGCGCTGTACTTCACCAGCTTCGTGATGCAGTGATGGGGATGCCACGCTCATGAGTGACCTGCTTTCACAGGACGAGATCGATGCGCTGCTCGATGGCGTCACCGGCGGCGCGGTAAGCACCGGCAATGACGAACCGCTGCCGACCGAGGCGGTGATCTCGTACGACTTCACCCAGCAGGACCGCATCGTGCGCGGTCGGCTGCCCACGCTGGAAATGGTCAACGACCGGTTTGCGCGGTTCTTCCGTACGGCCCTCTTCAGTGTGCTGCGCAAGACCTGCGAGGTCTCGGTGCTGGGCGTGAAAATGGTCAAGTTTGCCGAGTACGTGCATGGCCTGGCGTTACCGAGCAATCTGAACCTGGTGCGCATCAAGCCGCTGCGCGGCACCGCGCTGGTGCTGTTCGAACCGCGCCTGGTGTTCACCGTGATCGACAACTTCTTCGGCGGCGACGGCCGCTACCACGCGCGCATCGAGGGCCGTGATTTCACCGCCACCGAAAGCCGCGTGATCCAGATCATGCTGACCGAACTGTTCGGCGCGATGTCCGAGGCATGGGCGCCGGTGCTGGATCTGCAGTTTGAATATCTGAGCTCGGAAATCAATCCGCAGTTCGCCAACATTGTCAGCCCGACCGAGACGGTGGTGGTGTCGCGCTTTCACGTCGAGCTCGATGGCGGCGGCGGCGAGATCAACCTGACCTTGCCGTATGCGATGGTCGAGCCGATCCGCAACCTGCTCGACGCCGGCGTGCAGAGCGATCGCGTCGATCGCGATGGCCGCTGGGCCGAGATGCTGCACGAAGAAGTGCTCGATGCGGAGGTGGCCCTGAGCTCGCTGCTGCTGGAGGCACAGCTGAGTCTTGGCGAGTTCCTGCATCTGCGGCCGGGCGACGTGATCCCGGTGCAATTGCCCGAGCTGGCCACCGTCTATGCGGAGGACGTACCAGTCTTTCGCGGCCGTTACGGCCAGTCCAACGGCCGCAACGCCGTACGTTTCCATGTCCAGGCTGGCCGGCGCGAACGTCGCTCGGCCGGCGATCATTCCACAGAGAAGAATCCCGCATGAACCAGTCCACCCAGGGTGCGTTTGCCGATACCCCCGAGCGCGTTGAATTTGATCCCCTGCACGAAGCGTCCGCGGAAGGACGCGAAGTCAACCTCGACATGATCCTCGATGTGCCGGTGACCCTGGCAATGGAAGTCGGGCGAACCCGCATCAGTATCCGCAACCTGCTGCAGTTGAATCAGGGCTCGGTGGTGGAGCTCGACCGCGCCGCCGGCGAGCCGTTGGACGTGTTCGTCAACGGCACCTTGGTCGCGCATGGCGAGGTGGTGGTGATCAACGAAAAATTCGGCATCCGCCTGACCGACGTGATCAGCCCGGCCGAACGTGTGCGAAAGCTGCGCTGATGGTCACGCTGGCTCTCATGCTTGCTGCGGTGCCGGCAGCCACGCCGGAGTTCAACGCCGCCAGTGAACTGGTGCGCGTTGTCCTGAGCCTGCTTGGCATCATCGGATTGATCCTGGCCGCCGGCTGGCTGACCCGCCGGGCGCAACGGCGTCACGGCGTCGCCGGTCGCCGCATCCGCTGCGTGGAGACATTTGCGGTGGGTGCGCGCGATCGATTGCTGCTGCTCGACGCCGATGGCAAGCGCCTGCTGATCGGCATGGGTCCCGGCGGCATGCGCACGCTGCATGTCTTCGATGGCACGCCGGCCGGGCCGGCGGCGATCGAGCAGGCTGGCGTAGCGACGATGCCCGCGTTCGGCGACTTGCTGGCGCGCTGGAAGCGTGGTTCATGAAGACGTGGCGCTGGGCCATCGGGTTCTCCTTGCTGCTGTTGCCGCTGGTGACGCTGGCGGCGCCGCCGGGCATTCCGCTGGTGAACGTGCAGAACGTGCCCGGCGGTGGGCAGAGCTGGACGCTGTCGTTGCAGGTGCTGGCGCTGATGACGGCGCTGACGTTTCTGCCGGCGATCGCGCTGATGATGACCTCGTTCACCCGCATCATCATCGTGCTCGGCTTCCTGCGTCAGGCGCTGGGTACGCAATCGACGCCGCCGAACCAGGTACTGCTGGGGCTGTCGCTGTTTCTCACCTTGTTCGTGATGTCGCCGGTGCTCACGCGCGCCTACGACGACGGCGTGAAACCGTATATGGACGGCCAGATCACCGCCGAGCAGGCGCTGCCGGCCGCCTCGGCACCGTTCAAGCGTTTCATGCTCGACCAGACCCGCGAGACCGACCTGCAGCTGTTCACCCGGCTGGCGAAGGAAAAGCCTTATGCCAGCAAGGCCGACGTGCCGTTCAAGGTGGCGATGCCGGCGTTTCTCACCAGCGAGCTGAAGACCGCGTTCCAGATGGGATTTCTGCTGTTCATCCCGTTCCTGATCATCGATCTGGTGGTGGCCAGCGTGCTGATGTCGATGGGCATGATGATGGTCTCGCCGATGATCATCTCGCTGCCGTTCAAGATCATGCTGTTCGTGCTGGTCGATGGATGGACCTTGCTGCTCGGCACGCTGGCGGGGAGCTTCTACACGTGAGCATGCTCTCGGTGGCCGCCGCGGATCTGATGGTTGTTGTTCGGCTTGTAGGGATCAAAGCGAAGAGCTTTCGTCCGCCTGCGGCGGGCGAGTCACTTTCTCTTTGCGTGCTCAAAGAGAAAGTAACCAAAGAGAAAGAGCACCCCGCTTGGCGCTTGCCGCCCATTCGGCAACTGCTCCTGCGTTGCTCTACCTCGGGCATCCATGCCCTCGCCATGGGGCGGCAAGTCCGTGAGCCGGGGCCGGGCTTTTCGACAGCACATCCCTGTGCTGGCGAAAAGGAATCGGCTTCCTGCCGATTCCCGCTGCGCGGCCTGTCGGCCCCGACTCACCGCCGCACAGGGGCCCCGGGTAGAGCAGCGGGCCATCGGGCAACTGCTCCTGCGTTGCCCCAACTCGGGCATCCATGCCCTCGCCATGGCCCGCACTCGGTGCACAGCGGCTGTGCCGCTGCGAAAGCGAAAGAGCGTGCGGCCCTGCCTGCGCTGAAAACCTGCGTTCGCGCTGAGCGTAGCTCGCGCCAGCGAGCGAAGTCGAAGGGTCGCAGCGTGGAGACCCTTCGACTTCGGCCTTGCGGCCTACGCTCAGGGCGAACGGGGGAAATTCACGGCCTCTCGGGGCGAACGGAGCGGGGGAGTTTCGCTTCGGCGCCGGTCCACTTTGTGCTTGCCTTTGTTTTTGATCGAGTTCTTTCAAGAGTGCGCGCAGGATGCGCGCCGCTCTTACGGGGCCCCTGTGCGGCGGTGAGCTGGGGACGACAGGCCCGCAGGGGAATCGACAGGGATGTCGATTCCTTTTCGCCAGGGCAGGATGCCCTGTCGAAAAGCCCGGCCCCAGCTCACGGACTTGCCGGGCAGGGATGCCCGGCAAGCGCCAAGCGGGTTGGCCTTTCTCTTTGGTTAGCTTTCTCTTTACTCCGGGCATCCTGCCCTCCGCCCTTCGGGCCAGCTTCGCTGTTCGCCCACGCATCCTGCGTGGGCGTGGCCACGCAAAGAGAAAGTAACTCGCCCTCCGCAGGAGGACGAAAGCTCTTCGCTCTGATGCGACAAGCCCGGGCAAAAGCCTCGCAATCAAAGCTCTTCCTGCATTCGTTTGCACATGCCGCCGCGCCCACAAACGATAGCGCGCGCAGCGCGCAACGCGGAGCCTTCGCATGACCCCTGAATCCATCATGGAAATCGGCCAGCACGCGCTGTATGTGGCGATGCTGGTGGCCGCGCCGTTGTTGCTCACCGCGCTGGCGGTAGGCCTTTTGGTAGGCGTGATCCAGGCCGCCACGCAGATCAACGAAATGACCCTGAGCTTCATCCCGAAATTGATCGCGATGGCGCTGGTCGCGTTGATCACCGGGCCGTGGATGCTGCGCCTGCTGGTGCAATACACCACCCAGTTGATCGAAAGCCTGCCCGGGGCGATCAGATGAATGGCGCGCCGCTCGCGCTGGATCTGGCGCAGTTGCCAATGTGGCTGGGCGGTCTGTTGTGGGCGATGGCGCGGGTCAGCGGGCTTTGCCTGGTGGCGCCTGTGTTCAGCGCCACGGTGATCTCTGCGCGAATCCGCATTGGCGTGGTGGTGGTGCTGACCCTGGTGCTGGCGCCGCTGGCACCGGCCACGATCGATCCGTTGAGCGGCGAGGGTGTGGCCACCATGGCCGGTCAGCTGCTGATCGGCGCGGCGGTGGGCTTCGTGCTGAAGCTGGTGTTCGAGGCAGTGTCGTTCGGCGGCGAGCTGGTAGCGCAGAGCATGAGCCTGGGTTTTGCCGAGGTGGTCAACCCCCAGGCCGGCGGCAGCTCGACCGTGCTGAGCCAGTTCTATCTGCTGCTGGTGACCTTGCTGTTCCTGGCGATGGACGGCCATCTGCGGTTGATCGCGCTGCTCGCGGACAGTTTCCAAAGCCTGCCGCCGGGCATGCCGGCGATTGACGCGAACGCCCTGCACGCGGTGGTCAGTTTTGGCGGCGAGCTGTTTTCCGGAGCGGTGCGCGTGGCGCTGCCGGCGATGACCTCGCTGCTGGTGGTGAACATCGGCTTTGCCGCGATCAGCCGCGCCGCGCCGTCGATGAACCTGTTCGCGGTGGGCTTCCCGATCACGGTGTCGCTGGGCTTCATCGCGCTGTGGCTGGCCCTGCGCAGCCTGCCGGGTGCGTTCGAGGCGCTGCAGGCGGAAGCCTGGTCGTTGATGCGGCATCTGGTGGGAGGCTGACGCCGATGTCGGACGACAGCGACCAGGAGAAAACCGAAGAACCTACCGAAAAAAAGCTGCGCGAATCGCGCGAGAAAGGCGAGGTTCCGCGATCGCGCGACCTGTCCGGCGCGATCGTGGTGCTGGCTGGCGTAGCGGCGCTGATGAACAACGGCGAGCGCGCCTTCCTGCATGCCCGGCGGATTTTTTCGCTGGGCCTTGGCTATTCGCGCGAAGCGCTGTTCTCCGACGCCTTGCCCGGGCGCGCGCTGCATGAGGCCGTGCATGAGGCACTGAACCTGTTCGCGCCGGTGGCGGTGGCCACGATGCTGGCCACGCTGGCCGCGCCCCTGTTGCTGGGCGGGCTGAATTTCAGCGCGCAGGCGTTGCAGCCGAAGTTCGAGCGGCTGGACCCGATCAAGGGGCTGGGGCGCATCTTCGCGATGCGCGGGCTGGTCGAGCTGGGCAAGGCGCTGCTCAAGTTGATCTTCATCGGCGTGGTGCTGCTGTTGCTGCTGCGCCACTGGCAGGGCGAATTGCAGGCAACCGGCCGCGGTTCGGTCACCGCCGGCATCGCGCTGTCGATCAGCCTGCTGGGCCGGTCCGCACTGTGGTTCGGTTCGATGCTGGCGCTGATCGGCGGCTTCGATGCGCTGTACCAGAAATTCGACCACGCCAAGACCCTGCGCATGACCAAGCAGGAGATCCGCGACGAGATGAAAGAGAGCGAGGGCAACCCCGAGCTGAAGGGACGCATTCGCCAAGTGCAGCAGGCGCAATCGCGGCGCCGCATGATGGAGGAGCTGCCCAAGGCCGATGTGGTGGTGGTCAATCCCACCCACTTTGCGGTGGCGCTGCGCTACGACGATGGCCGCATGGGCGCACCGCGGGTGATCGCCAAGGGCGTCGACGTGCTGGCCCAGCAGATCCGCCTGGTGGCGGGTAGTCATCGCATCCCGCTGGTCGAGTCGCCGCCGTTGGCACGCGCCTTGTATGCAACCACTGAACTGGGTCGGGAAGTCCCCGCCGCCTTGTATGTGGCGGTGGCCCAGGTTCTGGCCTACGTGTACCAGCTGAAGCAAGCCACGGCGCAGGGCGAGACACCACCGGCAGCGCCAACCCCTGAGGTCGATCCCGACTTGATGGGGCCTTACCGCGATCAATGACGAGTCAAATCCATGACGGGTGCAGATGTACTAGGCAACTTCACGCACATGGTGCGACGTGGCATTGGCGCACCGGTGATGATGCTGGTGATGTTGGCGATGTTGATGCTGCCAATGCCGCCGTTCCTGCTCGACATGCTGTTCAGCTTCAACATCGCGCTGTCACTGGTGATCCTGCTGGCGGTGGTCTACGTGATGCGCCCGCTCGAGTTCGCCGCGTTTCCCACCGTGGTGCTGATGGCGACACTGCTGCGGCTGGCGCTAAACATCGCCTCCACCCGCGTGGTGCTGCTGCACGGGCATGACGGCCCCGGCGCCGCCGGCAAGGTGATCGAGGCGTTCGGCGAGTTCGTCATCGGCGGCAACTTCGCGGTGGGCCTGGTGGTGTTCGCGATCATCGTGGTGATCAACTTCGTGGTGATCACCAAGGGCGCCACCCGCGTGTCGGAGGTGACTGCACGGTTCACCCTCGATGCGATGCCGGGCAAGCAGATGGCGATCGACGCCGACTTGAATGCCGGCTTGCTGACCCAGGAGCAGGCGCGCGAGCGGCGCCAGGAAGTGCGCGAGGAGGCGGACTTCTACGGCTCGATGGATGGTGCCTCGAAATTCGTGCGTGGCGACGCCACCGCCGGCATCCTGATCCTGTTCATCAACATCATTGGCGGCTTCTTCGTCGGCGTGATGCAGCACGGCCTGTCGGCCGCCGAAGCGGCCAGGACCTACACCTTGCTGACCATCGGCGACGGCCTGGTGGCGCAGGTGCCGGCGCTGATGCTGTCGGTGGCGGCGGCGATCATCGTCACCCGCGTGTCCAAGTCGCAGGACATGGGCAAGCAGGTGATCGGCCAGGTATTCGGCCAGCCGCGCGCGCTCGGCGTGGCCGCGGTGGTGCTGATCGTGATGGGCGTGATCCCGGGCATGCCGAACGTGGCTTTCCTGCTGCTGGGTGCGGCCTGCGCCGGCGCGGCGTGGCTGCTGTTCAAGCGCGAACGCGATAGCCGCACCAAGCTGGCCGAATCGGTGGCCGAGGCACCAGTCACCACCACTGCGACCGAGCGGCTGGAGCTGGGTTGGGAAGATGTTGCCAGCGTCGATCCGCTGGGGCTGGAAGTGGGTTACCGGCTGATTCCGCTGGTCGACGTGCACCAGGGCGGCGAGCTGATGGGGCGGATCAAGTCGGTGCGGCGCAAGCTGTCGCAGGAGCTGGGCTTTCTGGTGCCGGCGGTGCATATCCGCGACAACCTCGATCTAGGCCCGAACACCTACCGGATCACCCTGATGGGCGTGCCGATGGGCGAGGCGGAGGTGCACAACGAACGCCTGATGGCGATCAATCCGGGCCAGGTGCACGGCACCTTGCAAGGCATCGCCACGCAGGATCCGGCGTTCGGCCTGGAGGCGGTGTGGATCGAAAGCGGCCAGCGCGAGCTTGCGCAGAGTTACGGCTATACCGTGGTCGATCCGGCCACCGTGGTCGCCACCCATCTGTCACACATCCTGCAGGGCCATGCGCACGAGTTGCTCAGCCATCAGGACGTGCAGCAGCTGCTGGACCGGCTCAGCGCCACCGCGCCGAAGCTGGTCGAGGACCTGGTGCCCAAGCGCGTGTCGCTGGGCGTGGTGGTCAAGGTGCTGCAGAACCTGCTGGCCGAGCGGGTGCCGATCCGCAATATGCGCAGCATCGTCGAATCCTTGGCGGAGCACGCCGGGCAGAGTCAGGATCCCGGCGTTCTGACCGCTGCCGTGCGCGTCGCGCTGGGTCGGCAGATCGTGCAGGAGATCACCGGGCTGGGTACCGAAGTACCGGTGATCACGCTGGCGCCGGAGCTGGAACAGATCCTGCTCGGCTCGCTGGCCAGCGGCGGCGGCGTGGCCGGCGCCGCGGTGGAACCGGGCCTGGCCGACCGCCTGCAACAGAGCGTTGCCGAGGCCGCGCGGCGGCAGGAATTGAACGGGGAACCCGCGGTTCTGCTGGTCGCACCGCTGCTTCGACCATGGCTCGCACGCTTCACTCGCCACGTGGCACAAAACCTGCACGTACTCGCTTACAACGAAGTGCCCGACAACCGCCGGGTGCGCCTGGTACAGGCATTGGGTCGATGAGCGTGGAGAGCGAGACGATGGCAACGCGGAACCTGAAACGCGGAACGAAAGCGGCGGCGCGACGGCCTGACGGCGCCGTGTCGCACCCGCCTGCGGATGGCTCGCCGTCCTCGTGGCTCGGGCTCGTCGTCCTGCGGTTCCGCTCGCGGAGCAAACGCGCATGAAGATCAAGCGATTTGTGGCCGCCGACATGCGTCAGGCGATGCGCGAAGTCAGGGAGGAGCAGGGACCCGAAGCGGTGATCCTGTCCACTCGTCGGATGGAGGACGGCATCGAGGTGATCGCCGCGATTGATTACGACGAGTCGCTGATGCGCGAAGCTTCCCGCCACGGCGCACCCGTCGCGAGCACGCTTCCCGCCGATCACGATGATGTGTCGGCAGCGAAGCCGCGGATGGCGTTGACGGAGCCGGTCGTGCGCACGCCGCGCGCG
>JBEPVP010000095.1:0-13566 GCA_041690935.1 Rhodanobacter sp. | reverse complement strand
CGTTCCGTGTCGAGGTGCTTGATGCCTATCAGTTCGAGAGTATCGATCAGGCTCGTGCCATCAGCGAGCAGTGGATCCTGTTTACAATGAGCAACGAACCCACAGTGCCATCGGTCATCTGCCGCCGATGGAGTTCAAGCGACTACGGCAGTTACCAAAGTCTCTACTTTCGATTGGTATCGGGTGAGGGGTATTGACCAGCCGACTCAACTGCTCGCGAAACACCAGCACACCGACCAGCGCCTCCAGCGCTACCACGCCGATATTCGGGCTGACGAAGACCAGCGCCGGATGCTGCGGCAAGGCGCGGTGACCCGCAGGTAGAACAGGATGTTGCCGAAGTTGGCCAGCCCGAGTGCCGCGTCGCACTGCACAGGGTGAGGCGGGTTTGGCTGCGCACTCAGCGCCACACTCAGCGCTCAACGCCCCTGCGCCACGTAATCCCTCGCCTCCTTGAGCGATGGTCGTGTGCTGGCGTTGGCGACGTCGAGCAGCTCATGGTAGAAAGCGCGCGCCGCGGAGTTGTTGCCGGCCGCCCGGGCGGCCCGCGCGGCGCCGAGCAGGCTGTTGAAACGGCGCGGATAGAACGCCAGCGAACGCTGGTACGCGACCAGTGCCGCCGCCGGCCGCTGCTGCTCCAGCAGCAGGTCGCCCAGCTGCTCGAAAGCCGGCAGTGTTGGCGCGGGAGTCACCGCGTGCTTCGGTGTCGACGCTTCCAGATCCGCCGCCTGCCGCATCAGTGCCGTGGCGGCGTCGCGGTCGTGCTGCGCCTGGGCGAGCCACGCGCGCACGGCCAGATGAAGGACCCGGATGTTGCGGGTGAACAGTTCTTCGCCGGCCTTGCCGGAGGCCGTTTCGAGTTCCCCTAAGCGCTTCTCGGCGAGCCGCCCGTCGCGGACATCGCCCTCCCGGGCGGCACCCACGCCGCGGGCAAACCATGTCACCGCTTCGGGCCACATGAAGCGATCCCAGTCGAGCGTGGCCGGTTCGCGCGGAACCAGTGCCATCGCCTCTTTCCAGGCCCGGCGCTCGAGCGCGTAACGCGCCTGGGTGGACGCCAGATGGAAGGCGGTCTTGAAGGTGGGCTGCAACCGGGGCGTGCCTTGCAGTCGCCGGAGCTGCGCCGCGGCCGCGGCGTCATCGCCCATCTGCAGATACGCGTAGATGAGGTATTCGAGCGCATGTGGGAACTCGTCCCACACGAACTGGCCATGGTCGCCCGCGGGGTATTCCAGCGCCGCGTCGGCCGCCCGCAGGTTGCCGTGGACGACCGCCCGCCAATCGCCCAGACGCGTATAGATATGCGTCGGCATGTGCAGCGCGTGGGGATTGTCCGGCGCGATCGTCTCGTACTTGCGCATGATCTCCAACGATTCACGCTCGCGCCCGGGCATGTCATTGGCGTGGATCAGATAGTGCATCGCGCCCGGATGATCGGGATTGCGCTGGTAGACCGCGAGCAGAAGCGCGGCCGCGCGATCCGCATGATCTCGCGAGATCCGGTCCGCCGGCGTGGTGGCCAGCAGCGCCAGGGCGTAGAACACCGTCGCCTCGTCATCCTGCGGGAAGGCGGCATGCAGCTTTTCCGTCGCCTGTTCCCAGCGGCGGATGCGCAGCCAGTAGTCAGGCGATGCCGGCTCCAGGAAGAATGCCCCCGCGGTATCGACGAAAAGGCGCTCGCGCGCGGTCGGTGGAGCGAGCGACCTGGCCTGCTGCACCTCGTCCCAACCTTGACGGAGTTCCGCCGGTCCCGGTCGCGTGGGCCACAGCGGCTGGAACAACGTCATCGCGATGCCCCAGTGCGCCATCGCGCACTTCGGATCGGTCTTCGCTACCTTCTGGAATGCCGCACGCGCCTGCGGATACGTCATGTGGTGAAGCAAGGTGACCGCATGGTTGAACGCGACCCGCGCCGACGCGGAACAGGAAACCGGGAAGCTCACCGTGCCCATCGCATGCATCGCGTGGTCGTGCATCGGTGCTTCCACATCGCCCGCGCTGGCGCCAGGCAAGGCCGCCGCGAACGTCGCGCCCAGGCACAGCTGAAACACAAACCGGCGCCACTGGCGTTCTGCGTGCTTCTTCACGTCGATCTCCTGCTCATGCATCCAGTGATCCGTCACGGACATTCCATCCTGAGGACTAAACGGTCTCTGCATTTGAGGTGTATCGATGCCGCACGACGCTTGAGTCAACCGGTGCATGGCGGCGTGACACTGTGGCCTGCCATGTAGCGGGGCGATGCGTATCCCGATGCGGGTCCACATTCGTCGACTCAAGCGGCTGGCAGGATACGCCTACGGATCGGCTTCGTGTATGTCTGTGCGTCCCGCTGACCGCCATCGCCTCACCCCGACGCAATCGCCCCGATCGCCAGCAATGCCAGCAGCACACCGCCCAGATTGAGCGGGCTCAACCGCTCGCGGAACAACAGCAGGCCGACCAGCGCGCCCAGTGCCACCACGCCGATGTTCATGCTGGCGAACACCAGCGCCGGATGCTGCGGCAGCGCGCGGTGGCCGCGCAGGTAGAACAGGATGTTGCCGAAGTTGGCCAGGCCCAGCACGCCGCCGGCCAGCGCACTGCGCATGTTGAAGCGGAGGCGGTCTTGCAGGCGCCGCCACAGCTGCAGCGCGAAGGCGACCAGCAGCGCCAGCGCGAACATCGCCTGCAGCGACGCGCCCAGCGGCACGCCGGCCTGCGCCACGCGCTTGAACAGGATGTCGATCATGCCGAAGCCGCCGAACACCAACAGCGGATACAGCCAGCCGGCGATGCCATCGCTCGCCGCGCCCGGTTCGCTGCGCCAGATCATGCACAGCAAGGCGAGCAGGCCCAGCACGATGCCGAGCGCCTTGAATCCGGTGAGCTGTTCGCCGAACAGCACGAAGGCGGCCAGCAGCGACAGCAGCAGTGACAGCCGTTGCGCCGCGTCGCTGCGCACGATGCCGGCGTGCCGCACCGACGCGGCCAGCGCCAGGAAGATGGTCGGCAGCAACACGCCCAGCCCGAGCAGGGCCAGCCATGGCGCGCCCGGTGCGCGCAGGGTCACCAACGATGGCTTGAGGATCAGCGCGGTGAGTGCACCGGCGACCACGTAGTTCCAGGCGATCGCCTGTCCCACATCGACCTCGAAGCGCCGCGCCAGCTTCAGCAATACCGATACCAGCACGCTGCACACGACGCTGAGCAATACGTAGATCATCCATCACCCCGGTAGCGGCAAACCACCATTGTGCCGCAGCGTGGCCCGCGCCCCGAAAGCTCAGAACGCATCCAGCGGAATCTTCAGATAGCGCACGCCGTTGTCCTCGGCCGGCGGCAGCTGGCCGGCGCGCATGTTGACCTGCACCGCCGGCAGCAGCAGCGCCGGCACCGCGAGCGTGGCGTCGCGCGCGTTGCGCATGCGCGCGAACGCCTCCTCGTAGGTGCCCTCGCGCATATGGATGTTGCCGCTGCGCTCGGCGGCCACGGTGGTCTCGTGCGCGAACTCGTCGCGGCCGGCGGCCTTGTAGTCGTGGCAGAGGAACACGCGGGTCGCGTCCGGCAGGGTGAAGATGCGCTGGATCGAGCGGTACATCACGCGCGCATCGCCGCCGGGAAAGTCGCAGCGCGCGGTGCCGTAGTCGGGCATGAACAAGGTATCGCCGACGAAGGCCGCGTCGCCGATCAGGTGGGTCATGCACGCCGGCGTGTGGCCGGGCGTGTGCAGCGCCTGCGCCTCGATGCCGCCGACCATGTAGCGTTCGCCGTCCTTGAACAGGTGGTCGAACTGGCTGCCGTCGCGGCGGAATTCGGGGCCGGCGTTGAACAGCTGGCCGAAGCTGTCCTGCACGTCGCGGATGTGTTCGCCGATGCCGAGCCTGCCGCCGAGCTGCGCCTGCACATACGCCGACGCGGACAGGTGATCGGCATGCAGATGGGTGTCGATCACCCAGTCCACGGCCAGCCCCTGCGTCCGCACAAAGGCGATCAACGCATCGGCCGCGGCGTGGCCGGTGCGGCCGGACGCGGCATCGTAGTCGAGCACCGCATCCAGCACGGCCGCGCGCGGCGTGGCCGGATCCCACACCACGTAGCTGAAGGTGTGGCTGGCTTCGTCGAAAAACGCTTTCACGGCGGGACGTTTCATGCTGTCACCCTGGCGCAGGCCATTCGTGCGTGCGGACATCTTGCCTGTTCACGGCCGGCGCTGCCGCACTATCCGGTTTTCAGCCGCGCGCTGATTCGCCGAGGCGGCAGGCGACGCGGGCGAAACTCGCTTGCGTCTCGGCATTCGCCGGCACGAAGAAGAACGCGGTGGCGCCGTCGGCGTAGCCGTCGCGGATCGGCAGCCGGGTCGAATAGACGCAGAAATCGCCCATCTCGGAATGGAACAGCGGCAGGTTCAGCGCGCTCAGCGCGGCAGTCTGCTGCTGCCGCCACAGCGCATCGAATTCGGGACTGGCGGCGGACAATGCGCTGATCAGCGGTTCGAAGCGCGGGTCGTCGGGATGCGCCGCCTGGCTCATGCGGAAGATGCCCAGCAGGTTCAGCGCGCTGCGCGTGAAATCCGGATACAGCTGCCGCCGCACCGGGTTCATGAAGGCGTTCCACACATGGTTGCGCGCGAATGGCCCGCTGACCGTGTCGAAGCCGAACAGGTAATTCGCGAACGCGTTCCAGGCCAGCACGTCGAACACCGGGTCGAGCACGAACGCCGGCCCTTGGTACAGATCCAGCAGCCCCTGCACCGGCGACGGCAACTCGAGTTTCGGCGGAGTCGGCAACTCCGGGCGCGGCAGGCCGGCGAGCGCGAACAGATAGGCTTCGTCGGTCGGCGACAGTGCCAGCGCGTGCGCAATCCGGGTCAGCGCCGCGGCCGAGACATTGATCTCGCGGCCCTGTTCCAGCCATGTGTACCAGGTGAGGCCGACATCCGCGAGCGTCGCCACTTCCTCGCGCCGCAGGCCCGGCGTCAGCCGGCGCGTGCCACGCGGCAGCCCCGCGGCCTCCGGACTCAGGGCGGCACGGCGGGCACGCAGAAAAGCCTTCAACTCGGCGCGTTGCATGGACGTGTTCACGGGCAACCGGGGGAGGTAGTGGGAGTACCAGCAGTCGGAGCTGCCTTCCCATGATAGCGGCGGGGAAATACGGTTGCCTGTCTCCACGCCTCAGCTTGGCGGCGTGCCGGCGGGAACCCGTTCCCGCCGCCGGTCACATCGACGCCACGGCAGACGTCCTTGGCTGTATCCCCACCAGGAGATCGACATGTCGTTACTCCCCGTCCCCTCCGCCAGCGAGACCGATGCACTGACCGAGTTTGTCGTGCATGCCCTGTTGATGCTGGACCCGGCCACCCCGGAACCGGTTCGACGCGAGGCCGAACCGCGCCTGCTGGCGCCGTTGCCCACCCTGCTGGCGCTGGGTGTATTCGAGCTGTTCACGATCCGCGACCCAGCCTTGCGGACGCTGGTGCAGGACGAACTGCAGGCCACCGCAGGCGGGGCCTGACATCTTGCTGGAACAAACATGGCCTGACATATATTTGCCTTGACAAATATACTTCATGCAATAGAATGCACGGACATGAATCCTGATTCGCTCGCATTCTCGACCCGCAAGGAAAGCCTCGGCGTGCTGCTCGGCCTCGTCCGTACCGAGATCGTGCGGGCGATGGAGGCGGAGCTGGCCGCCAACGGCGTGGATCTGCGCTTCACCCAGTTCCTGATACTCAAGCGGCTGGCCCGACTGGGGCCGATGTCGGCCAGCGAGCTGGCGCGTTCGGTGGAACTGGACGGCGGCGCGATGACCCGCCAGCTCGACCAGCTGGAGCACAAGGGTTACCTGCGCCGCTGCCCGCACGAGCAGGATCGCCGCGCGCTGCGGATCGAGTTGACCGCCGCGGGCGACGCGCTGTGGCAGCAACTGACCGATTGCAATGACCGCGTGCTGGCGGCGGCGCAACGCTCGCTGGACAGCACCGAGCAGGCGCAGCTGCACGATTACCTGGAGCGCGTGCTGCACGCGCTTCGCGACAAGAACTGACCTCTCATTCCTGGACTTGTACCCATGCGTCTGCATCTTCTTGCGGCAGCCACCGCACTGACTCTCGCGCTGGCCGGTTGCGCCAGCAGCGGCGGCCTGCATCCGCACGGCACGCCGATCGATCCGTCCACGCTCAAGGCCGAACACAGCCTCGCCGACGTCGACGTGCCGCCTGCCGCGTGGCCGAGCACCGACTGGTGGACCGGACTGGGCGATGTGCAGCTCGATGCGCTGATTGCCGAAGCCTTGCGCGACAACCCCGGCCTCGGCGTCGCCGATGCCCGCGCCCGCGCGGCGCAGGCCGAAGCCGGCGCGGCCGATGCCGCACGCAGCCCCAGCCTGACTGCCGGCGCCAGCGTGTCCGGCGCGCGCATTCCCACCACGATCCTGCCGGCCGACGTCGGCGGCGGTCATTTTGCGCTGGCCAAGTATGCCGACCTCAACTTCAAGTGGGGCGTGGATCTGTGGGGCGGCAAACGGGCCGCCTGGCAGGCCGCGGTAGGCGCCTCGCGCGCGGCCGAGGTCGATGCCCGCGCGGCGCGCATCGAATTGTCCGGCAACGTTGCCCGCGCCTATGCGCAGCTGGGCTACGCGTTCACCCGGCAGGATCTGGCCGACGGTGAGCTGAAGCGCGCGCAGCAGTCGCGCGAGCTGACCCGCCAGCGCGTGGCGGCCGGCATCGACAACCAGATCCAGCTCAGGCAGGGCGACGCCGAAGTGGCGACCGCCGAGCAGGACACCGCGCTGGCGAAACGGGCGATCGACGCCGCGCGCTCGTCGCTGGCGGTGCTGCTGGGCAAGGGTCCGGATCGCGGCCTGCAGATCGTGCGACCACAGCCGTTGACGCCGACCGCGCTGGCCGTGCCGGCGAACCTGCCGATCGATCTGCTCGGTCATCGTGCCGATCTGGTCGCCGCGCGCTGGCGCGTGGAAGCGGCGGGCAAGGACATCACGGCGGCCAAGACCGAATTCCTGCCCAACATCAGCATCGGCGCGCTGGCCGGTGTGATCAGCATGGGCGGCGGCAATCCGTTCACCCTGCCCGCGCGGTTCTACCAGTTCGGACCGTCGCTGAGCCTGCCGATCTTCGATGGCGGCCGCCTGCGTGCGAACCTCTCCGGCAAGGACGCGCAATACGACCTCGCGGTGGCGCAGTACAACCAGACCCTGGTCGGCGCCCTGAACCAGGTCGCCGACGACCTGTCCGCGCTGCAGTCGGTGCGCGAGCAGCTCGCCGCCCAGCAACGCGCGCAGGATGCCGCCAGCCAGGCCTGGGAACTGGCGCTGCAGCGCTACCAGGCCGGCATCGGCAGCTACCTCGAAGCGCTCAGCGTGCGCCAGCAGTTGCTGGTCGCCAACCGCGGCATGGCGGCGCTGCAGGCGCAGCAGGTCGATCTCTCCGTGCAATTGATTCAGGCCCTCGGTGGCGGCTACCAGCCGCAGGCCGAGGTACCCACGCCTTCCCCGTCTTCCACCCCTTCGCGTTCCTGAGGCAGCCCCATGTCCAGCCAGACCCCCACCGCGACCGAGAACACGCCGGCCGTGCCATCACCGAATACATCCGCGCCGAGTACAGCCGCGCCAACCCCGGCCGCGCCGAATACACCCGCACCGAAGAAGAAGTCGCGCGGCCTGCTGCTGCGTGTGCTCGGCGTCGTGGTACTGCTCGGCGTGATCGGCTGGGCGCTGTGGTATTTCCTCGACGGCCGCTGGTACGCGGGCACCGACGATGCCTATGTCAACGGCAACGTGGTGCAGATCACCCCGCAGATGGCCGGCACCGTGGTCAGCATCGGTGCCGATGATGGCGACCTGGTGCACGCCGGCGCCGTGCTGGTGAAACTCGACCCCAGCGACGCCGAAGTGGCGCTGGCTGGCGCCAGGGCGGACCTCGCCAACACCGTGCGCAAGGTGCGCGGCCTGTACTCCAGCGTCAGCGGCGCGCAGGCCGACGTGGCCGCGCGCAAGACCGCGGTGGACAAGGCGCGCGCCGACTACCACCGGCGCGTGGCGCTGGCGAAATCCGGCGCGATCTCCAGCGAGGAACTGGCCCACGCCAGCGACGCCCTGACCACTGCCGAGAGCGGGCTGATCACCGCGCAGCAGCAGTACCAGACCAGCAAGGTGCTGGTCGATGACACGGTGGTCGCCTCGCACCCGGACGTGCAGGCCGCGGCGGCCAAGCTGCGCGCCGCCTTTCTCGACGAAGCGCGCACCACCCTGGTCGCACCGGTGGACGGCTATGTGGCCAAACGCTCGGTGCAGGTTGGCCAGCGTGTGCAACCCGGCGCCGCGTTGATGGCCGTGGTGCCGCTGCACGGCGTGTGGGTGGATGCGAACTTCAAGGAAACCCAGCTCACCGACATGCGGCTGGGCCAGCCGGTGACGATCGAGTCGGACGTGTACGGCGGCGCGGTGGAATACAAAGGCAAGGTGGAGAGTCTCGGCGTCGGCACCGGCAGCGCGTTCTCGTTGCTGCCGGCGCAGAACGCCACCGGCAACTGGATCAAGATCGTGCAGCGCATCCCGGTGCGCATCGTGTTCGACGATCCGGCGCAGCTGGTCAAGCACCCGCTGCGGCTGGGCATGTCGCTGACCGTGGATGTCAACCTGCATGACCAGAGCGGCCACACGCTGGCGCAGCAGTCACCGACCCAGCCGGCCTTCAGCACCGACGTGTACAAGCAGCAGCTGGCCAAGGCCGATGCGGCGATCGCGCAGATCGTCCACGCGAACATGGCCGGCAACAAGTAATGCTCCCTCCCCTGCGCGCAGGGGAGGGTCGGGGTGGGGTGCGCTCTTGACCTTCACGCGGCCTCGGACAACCCCCTCCCAGCCTCCCCCTGCATGCAGGGGGAGGAGCAATTCCGTCCCCGTGGCACGACACCCTCACACTGACCGACTCCGATGACCACCCCATTCCGCCCACCCAATCTGGCACTGAGCACGATCGGTCTGTCGCTGGCCACCTTCATGCAGGTGCTCGACACCACGATCGCGAACGTGTCGTTGCCGACGATCGCCGGCAACCTCGGCGTCAGCAACAACCAGAGCACCTGGGTGATCACCTCGTTCGCGGTGAGCATGGCGATCTCGCTGCCGCTGACCGGCTTCCTCACCCGCCGCTTCGGTGAGGTGAAGCTGTTCACCGCGTGCACGCTGCTGTTCGCGCTGACCTCGTTCCTGTGCGGCATCTCGCAGAGCATGGGCATGCTGATCGTGTTTCGCGCGCTGCAGGGCGCGGTGGCCGGACCGATGTATCCGATCACGCAGAGCCTGCTGATCGGCATCTACCCGCCGGCCAAGCGCGGCATGGCGCTGGCGCTGCTGGCGATGGTCACGGTGGTGGCGCCGATCGCCGGACCGATCCTCGGCGGCCTGATCACCGACAACTATTCGTGGCCGTGGATCTTCTTCATCAACGTGCCGATCGGCATCTTCGCCAGCATGGTGGTAGCGAATCAGCTGCGCGGCAAGGTCGAGAAAACCGAGCGCCCGAAGGTCGACTACGTCGGCCTGATCACCCTGATCATCGGCGTCGGCGCGCTGCAGATCGTGCTGGACAAGGGCAACGACGAGGACTGGTTCAACTCCACCTTCATCATCGTCACCAGCATCGTCTCGGCGATCAACATCGCGATCTTCCTGATCTGGGAACTGACCGACAAGGACCCGATCGTCGACCTGAAACTGTTCCGCCATCGCAACTTCACGGCCGGCACGATCGCGCTGGTCCTGGCCTACGCGGCGTTCTTCTCGATCGGCCTGCTGGTGCCGCTATGGCTGCAACGCAACCTCGGCTACACCTCGACCTGGGCCGGTTACGCCACCGCGCCGCTGGGCATCATTCCGGTGTTGCTGACCTTCTTCGTGGGCAAGTACGCCACCAAGGTCGACCTGCGCCTGCTGGCCTCGGTGGCCTTCATGGTGATGGGCGCGACCTGTTTCATGCGCGCGGATTTCTTCATCGGCATCGACTTCTACCACGTGGCGATGGTGCAGCTGTGGCAGGGCCTGGGCGTGGCGCTGTTCTTCATGCCGATCCTGACCATCCTGCTGTCGGACCTGCAACAGAACGAGATCGCGTCCGGTTCCGGCCTGGCCACCTTCCTGCGCACGCTGGGCGGCAGTTTTTCCGCCTCGATCACCACCTTGCTGTGGGAACGCCGCGCGGTGGACCATCACGCGCAACTGGCCGAACACATCAACGTCTACAACCCGATCGCGCAGACGGCCATCACCCAGATCGGCCATGGCAATACCCAAGTGGGCGCCGGCGTGATCAACGACATGATCACCCAGCAGGCTTACCAGATCTCGTTCAACGAAGTGTTCCATGCGCTGGGCTGGGTCTTCGTCGGGCTGGTGCTGGTGATCTGGCTGGCCAGGCCGCCGTTCACCGCGAAAGCCGGCCCCGCCGCGGGTGGGCACTGAGCTCCTCGCTGCCCGCGGACATTGACAGCGGCTCCGAACGGGGCCGTTGTCCTGTTCGGCGCCAGCCGTACGTCAGATGTCGAAGGCGACGCCGACCAGGGCCATGGTTTCGCCCCGGTTCGGATGATGCAGTCCGCCATTGGAGACGTGCCGGATCGCCACGCTGAAACGCTTCATCTGCCAGCCCAGCGTGGTGACGAACTGATAGGGGCTGGAGAGCGCCTGCGTGGTGTGGTTGATGGCGGCGAGCTGGGCACTGAAAAACAGCGGCTGGTACCAGTCGCCGACCTCGCCCCGGTGAACGCGCACACCGGCGGCAACCAGGCCGACCGCGTCGCGGGCTGTGTAGCGGCTGTTGTCATAGCGCGCCACATTGCGGCCGTCGATCCAGCCGAGCGAGACATCCGGCGACCAGCTGAAGTGGGTCTGGCCGAGCTGCCGCGGCGCAAAGACCGCCTCGACAAAGGCGGCATTCGCCTCATACATGTCCATGTAACTGCGGCCGACCCGCACTTCGAGCCGGGCGGCGGTAGCCGGCTCGGCGGCGGCAAGCAGGCTCAGGACTAGGACGCTGCGGATGAGGAGGCGTGAGGACATGAGGGAACCTCGGCGAAGGCAGTTATTTTTTGTACCACATAGTTTATAAAATAACCCGTGCCGTGAGGAGCCCCCTCCCGGGCCCATGCCGACAACGGATGGTTGCGCTGCCGATGTAAAAACCCCGGCGCGATGGCCGGGGTCGGAGGACGCATGATCGCCGATGACTATTTTCCGCCGCCGGTGGGCTGCAGGGTCGGACTGTCCAGATCCAGCGCGGTCGCTTCCAGCAGTACCGCCTGCGGATGCGCCGTGCGGATCGCCGGCGCGAACTGCGCCGCGTCGCCGACCACCACCACGGTGCGGTGCTCGGCATCGAGGTGCTTGTCGGCGTACTTCTCGACCTGCCGCGGCGTCACCGCCTGCACCTGCCCGATGTACTTGCCGATCTCGTCCAGCGGGAGGCCGTATACAGCGAGGTCGCCGACCTGTTCGGCGAGACCGGCGGTGGTCTCCAGGCTGCGGTCGTATTCGCCGATCAGGGTCGCCTTGCGCGCGGCCAGCTCAGCGGCGGACACGCGCGTGCTGCCGAGCCGCTTGAACTCGCCCAGCATCAGGTCGACCACCTGCGTCGCGGACGGGTTCTTGGTCTGTGCCGTGGCCAGCCACATGCCCGCATCCGCCAGCGGCTGCAGGCGGCTGGTGGCGCCGTAGGAGAGGCCGCGCTTGATGCGGATCTCCTCGTTGAGGCGCGCGGAATACGAACCGCCGAGCACCGCGTCCGCCACCGTGCCGATGTAGTAGTCGTCGTCCTTGCGCGGCGGCGCCGCGTGCGCGACGACCACGCCGGCCTGGCCGGCGCCGTGCTGGTCAATCAGTACGATCGCCGGCAGCTGGCTGGCGGCCATGCCCGCCGGCTGCGGCGGCACCGGCGTGGTCGGCTTCGGCCAGTCGCCGAAACTGGTCTGCGCCAGTTGCTGCGCCTGCGCCGGGCTGATGTCGCCGGTGAGGATCAGGATCGCGTTGTCCGGCCGGTACAGCTGGCGGTGCAGCGTCTGCACGTCGGCGCGGCGGATCCGTGCGATCGAGGCCGGCGTGCCGCTGCGGGAATGACCATAGGCGCCGCTGCCGTACACACCGCGGCTCGCCACCAGTGACGCCAGCGCGATGGGCTGGCTCAGCGCCAGATGCAGGTCGTCGATCGTCTGCGCCTGCGCGCGTTTCAGCTCGGCCGCGCTGAACTCCGGCTGGCGCACCACCTCGGCCAGCAGGTCCAGTGCCTGCGGCAGTTTCGGCGTGGTCACGGTGATCCCGACCGCGCTTTCGTCCCAGCCGGCGGCGGCATTCAGCGAGCCGCCCAGGGTCTCGGCCGCCGCCGCGATCTGCGGCGCGGTCTTGCCGGCCGCGCCCTTGCTCAGCAGGTTCGCGGTGAGGTCGGCCAGCCCGGCCAGCTGCGGCGGATCCATCTCGCCGCCACTGCGCAGCACCAGCTGTGCGGTGACCAGCGGCAGGCCGGCGCGCCGCACGCTGATCACCTGCAGGCCGTTGGCCAGGGTCTGCGCCGATGGCGTCGGCACACTCAGCTGCGGCGCCGGGGCGGGGGCGGGCGGTGTCGTCGGGAAAACGCCAGGGACGGTGGTCGGTGCTGTCGCCTCGGCGGCAAACAGATATCCGGAGGCGACGATGGCGGCCGCAAAGACGGCCAGACGGAAAACCTGCGCGCGCATCATTTCGCTGCTCCCTTGCCGCTGACCGGCGCGGCCTGGGCGGCCTGTGGCAGGTAGTCGATGGTGACGCTGTGCGCGCCGGTAACATATTTCTGCAGCACCCGGTGCACGTCCTTCTCGCTGACTTTCTGCAGCGCGACCAGGTCGGTATTGGCGCGTTCCGGACTGCCCTCGATCAGGCTCGCCTGACCCAGCGCGAACGCGACGCCCTGCGCGGTCTGGCGCTGTTTCAGTTCGCTGGTCAGCAGCTGGGTCTTGACCTTGTCGAGCTCCGCGGCAGGGATAGGCTGGGTCGCCAGCCAGATGATTTCCTCACGCAGCAGCTTCACCGCCTCGGCCGGCTGATGACCGCTGGCGAGGATCGCGTAGGTGGTGAACAGGCCCGGGCCGACCCGGCCATCCGCTTCGGCCCCGATCTGCTGGGCGACCTGATGGCGATACACCAGTGACTGGTACAACCGCGACGAATCGCCCAGCGACAGCAGCGCGGCGGCAACCCGCAGCGCGGCGCTGTCGGGGCTGTCCGACGCCGGCGGGATCAGCCAGGTCATCGCCACCGCCGGCAGCGGCGCGGTCTCGCTGGTAATCGTGTAGTGCAGATCCTTCTTGCGCACCGGCTCGTTCGCGCTGACCTGTGGGATCGGCGTCGCCGGCTGCGGGATCCAGCCGAAATACTGGTCGACCCAGGCGTCCAGCTGCTTCGGATCAAAGTCGCCGGCGACGATCAGGGTGACGTTGTCGGGACGGTAGTAGGTGTGGTGAAAATCGATCACGTTCTGCAGCGAGGCCGCTTCCAGATCCTCGATGCTGCCGATGGTCGGGCGCTGGTACGGATGCACCG
>JBEPVP010000094.1:0-13605 GCA_041690935.1 Rhodanobacter sp. | reverse complement strand
CAGCTTGCGCTGCGAGCAGATCGGCGAGTTCAGCAGGATCTGCTTCGCGTTGTCCGCTGACAACTCGAACAAATTGCCCTCGCGGCCGAACTGGGTCACCAGCGACATCACCAGCCGCTCGCGCAGCGGATCGATCGGCGGGTTGGTGACCTGCGCGAACGCTTCGCGGAAGCGGTCGAACAGCGGCCGCACCTGGCGCGACAACGCCGCCATCGGGGTGTCGTCGCCCATCGCGCCGGTGGCCTCGGCCTCGGTTTCGGCCAGCACCTTGAGCACGCTCTCGCGCTCCTCGCGGCTGAGGCCGTAGAGTTTCTGATAGCGGCGCAACTCGTTCGCCGGCAACGGCTCGGCGGCGAGGCTGGGATCGATCAGATCCGATTCGAGATAACTGACGCCGGCGCGCAGCCAGTCGCGGAACGGCGCGCGGCTGCGGTTGATCGCGTCGATGTCGGCGTCATGCAGCAACCGATGGTTGGCGAAGTCCACCGCCAGCATCTGGCCCGGGCCGAGCCGGCCCTTCGCGACCACGCGCGAGGCTGGCATGTCCCACAGACCGGCCTCGGAGGCGACGATCAGGTGGTTGTCGTCGGATAGCGCCCAACGCGCCGGACGCAGGCCGTTGCGATCAAGCGTGCACACCGCGTAATGGCCATCGCACATTACCAGCCCGGCCGGGCCGTCCCACGGCTCGCTGTGCAGTGCGTAGTACTCGTAGAAGCCGGTGAGATCCTCGTCCAGATCCTCGCGCGCTACGTAGGCCGGCGGCACCAGCACGCGCATCGCGGTGAGCATGTCGAGGCCGCCGGCCAGCAGCACTTCCAGCGCGTTGTCCAGGCTCTCCGAATCCGAGCCGTCCTGACGCACCAGCGGACCGATGTCGGTGAGGTCGACCAGCGGCGAACGCAACACCGCTTCGCGCGCCTGCATCCAGCGCCGGTTGCCGCGGATGGTGTTGATCTCGCCGTTGTGCGCGAGCAGGCGAAAGGGTTGGGCCAGCCGCCACTGCGGCGTGGTGTTGGTGGAGAAGCGCTGATGGAACACCACCGCGTCGCTGGCCAGCGACGGGTGCTGCAGATCGGCGAACACCTCGCGCAGCCGGCCCGGCGCCGCCATCGCCTTGTAGCCGATGACGTGGGCAGACAGGCTCACCACGTAGAACTGCGCATCTTTGACCAACGCCGTCTCGGCACGCCGACGTGCGCGGAACAGCGCGCGCTCGAACGTGTCGTCGTCCATCCCGGGGGCAGCATTCACGAACACCTGGCGCACGCGCGGACAGGTCGCGCTGGCGAGCGGGCCGCAGGCTTCCGCATGGATCGCCACGTCGCGCCAGCCGGCCAAGGCCAGCCCGGCCTCGGCCAGATGCCGCTCGAACTCGATCGCCGCGGCCTCGCCACCGGTGGGGTCGAGGAAGACCAGACCCGCCGCAAAGCGTTCGTCCGGCACGATGCCATCGGTCGCCGCCAACGCGCGCAGCCACTTCGCCGGGCGATGGATCAGCACGCCGCAACCGTCGCCACTGATGCCGTCGGCATTCACGCCACCGCGATGGGAGAGCTTCGCCAGCGCGGCAAACGCGGTGTCGATCACCCAGGTGCTGGCGCGGCCATCGATCTGCGCGACCAAGCCGAAGCCACAGCTGTCGTGCTCAAAAGTCGGGTCGTAAAGCGTTGCCGTGCCGGTACTCACCATGACGTCACCCCAGTCGATGCCAGCCGCAGGGGCTAGCCGATGTCGAAACATCGGGCCGCATGCCGCAAGGTTGTGCCCCGACTAGAACACAAATGCTGCGATGCGTCAAAATTATTTGTATGGACGGCTAGACTTCCAACTGAACGCAGCCTGTCGCGCCGGCATCCGGCACCGTCGCAGACAGCAGCGGCACCACGAAACACGGCGCGCCGGTTGCCCGGCGCGCCGCTGGTCCCTTTCTGGATCCTGCCGCTTACAGCTTTACCTTCACCCCGACGTTGAAGAACCGCCCGACGATGCCCGCCTGGCCGTAGGTCGGGTTGTAGTTCACCGCGGCGTAGTTGATCGGGTCGAACGGCGGCTTGCGGTCGAACACGTTGAGGATCGCGCCGTAGACCGATATGTGATCGCTGATATCGTAGCTGCCGGTCAGGTCGAAGTCGGTGAACGAGGGCATGTGGCAACTTGCCGGGAAATTGTTGCCGGTATCGGTGTTGATCGAGATGCAGCCGGGACCCTGATCCGGTGCGGTCATGTCCAGTCCGCTGGTGTAGTACAGCGTGCCGGTGATGGTGGCCGGCCCGCTCCTCAGGCTGTTGGACCACGACCCGCGGATGCGCGGCGTGCCCGCGCCGGAGGAGATCGCATACGGACCCTGGGTGCCGACGAACTGCTGCTGCGAGCCGTCCTGCAGCAGCAGCTTCCAGGTGAAGATCTCGGTACCGCTCAGCTCGCTGGTCCAGTGCACGTCATTGCCCAGATCGAAGCGGCCGATCAGGTCGACGTCGATACCCTTGGTGCGCAGCGCATTCTGGTTGAGGTACTCGGCGGCCACGATCAGCGGCCGCGGCAACGCATTCGGAAACTGCGGGTCGGGATTGTCCGGGGTTACCGTGGTACCGGTCGGCAACGGCTGGCCGGCGTAGTACGCACCCAGCGCGGCACGCGCGTCGCCGCCGGTGATGACACCGGTCTTCTTGATGTCGTAGTAGTCCAGCGAGGCGCTCAGCTCCGGAATCGGCTGGTAGACCAGGCCGAAGGTGAAGCTGCGCGCCTTTTCCGGCTTGATGTTCGGATTGGCCGCCGACAGCAGCTCGACCGCGAACGGCTTCACGTAGCCGTTATTGCCATGGGCGGCGGCGAAGTCCGCCGGTGGCGGCCGCACCACGAAGCCGCCCGATGCGCTCGATCCGTTCTCGGCGAAGCCAGGCGCGCGGAAGCCCTTGGAATAGGTACCGCGGATAGCCAGGCTTTCGAACGGCTTCCACTTGAAGCCGACCTTCGGCGAGAAATTGCCGCCGACGTCGGAGTAGTGGTCGTAGCGACCGGACACATCCACTTCCAGCGACTGCAGCAGCGGGGCATCCAGCTCCGCGAACACGCCGCTGACGTTGCGCCGGCCGATCGTGTGGGCAGTGCCCAGTCCCTGGGCCGCGCCGCCGGGATTGAGTTCATTGTCGTGCTGCGCCTCGTAGCGCCATTCGCCGCCCAGCGCCAGACCGAGCGAGCCGCCGGGCAGATCCATCAACGCGCGTGACGCACGCAGGTCGAGCGAATCCATGTCGGTGGTCGAGATCTTGCTGAGCGTGGGCGCCAGCGCCTGCAGTGTGGCCCCCGAATTCTGCGACGGGTCGAGGAAATTGTAGGTGCCGTTGGTGACATCGCTGATCAGCTGGTTGTAGTTGAGGAAGCCGAAATTGCTGACATTGAGCCAGGTGTGGTTGACCACCACGCCGGCGTTGACGTCCCAATCGCCCCAGATGCTGTGGATGCCGCTGGCGATGCGCGCGTTGTGGTTCTTCAGGTCGGCCGAGCCGGCAAAAAGATTCGGGAACGCGTAGTTGATCAGCGCGTACTGACCTTGCGCGGCGAACGGGTTGTTGGGATTGAGCGAGCCATCGGGCAAGGTCGGCGGCAGTGCCAGCGCGTTGGTATTGTTGGGTGTGCCGGCATTGATCTGGGTTGGTGCGGCAAGCACGCTGACCTCGTTCTGGTAGTAGCTCGCGGACAGGTAGGCTTGGGTGGTGTCGTTGATCTTGACGGTGAAGCGACCGTACACGCTGGCGCGCTCCGTATCGGGCTGGATGGCCAGATAGTTGACGAAGTTCTGCAGGCAATAGCTGCCGGGGTTCTGCGGATCGTTGGTCACCAGCGTGGTGCCTGCACCGCACGGCACCAGCGGTTGCGCCACGCCATCGGCGACGCCACTGGTCAGGTCGCCCGGCGTGCCCAGATGGCCGGGCGTCACCGTGCCGTAGATCGAGCCGCTCGGCGCGGAGGGCTGGCCTCCGCTGCCGTTGATGCCGCCGATCGAGCGCAGGTCGAAGGTGTTGAACGGGAAGCTGCGATCGCGGTTCATGATCGCGTTGTCCTTTTGGTACTCCACGCTGACATAGGCGTTGTGTCCGTCCTTGTCCAGGTCGCCGCCGCCGAAGATGCCGGTGAAGCGCCGGGTGAATCCGCCGCCATGCTGGGAGGTGCCGACCTCGGCGGTCATCTCGCCCCCCTTGTAGTCGCGTTTCAGGATCACGTTGACCACGCCGGCGATCGCGTCGGCACCGTACAGCGACGAGGCACCGTCCTTCAGCACTTCGATGCGCTCGATCGCATTGATCGGGATGGTGTTGAGATCGACGAACGAGCGCTGCCCGTCGTCGGCCAGCGCGTAGTTGGCGCTGCGCTGGCCGTCGATCAGCACCAAGGTCGAGTTGACGGTGAGGCCGCGCAGCGCGACGCCGGCCGAACCCGCCGCGAAACCCGCGGTGAAGGCATTGGGGATGGAACCACTGTTGTCGGCCGAGACGGCGCGAATCACGTCGGATACGGTTTTCAGTCCGCTGCGCTCGATTTGCACGGCGGTGATCACGGTGACCGGCGAGGGGGTTTCCAGATCGACCCGCGGCAATGCCGAGCCGGTGACGGTGATCGCCTGAAGCTGCTTGGCGGCTTGTTCGGGCGGCGGGGTCGCTGTTGTATCGGGCGGCGGCGGAGGGGTGGTTTGCGCGAACGTGGTTCCCAACGGAGTCAACAGAAAACCGGCCAACGCCAAAGCGAGCTTGTTGGGCTTCATCGATTTATCCTCATTGTGGGCGTGCAACGCGCTCGAGGTTCTGTGGAGGAATACCCGGACTGCCCACAGCACGACGAAGCGAGGGGAGTTGCAGACGCCATCGAAGCGTTCCACTTTTGCCGCACTCTGGCAAGTGCCTTGCATACCAACTAATGGCCTAGTTTCATGCCTGGTTTTTGGCACGCAATATGCTGATATCCGTGGTGTTAATCGCCATTTCTTGCGAAGTCTGTGCGCTGATTGAATGGACGGCCATACGTCCATATGCCGGTGTTTGCATGGGTTCGCCGTGACACAGCACTGCCCATGTCCCTCACCGACGTGCCAGCCATTCACTGACGCTGGCCGGCCACACGTTCCTTCCCCCACGGCTGACCGCCGCCGGCCACGCGACGATCAGCGCTCGCGGCCATCGCCGCACTCGGTGATAATCCGGCGATGCCCAACTTCGCCCGCTCGCTTGCCCCCAGCCTGATCGCCACCGCGCTGGCCCTCCTGCTGGTCATGCCGCCGGCCCAGGCACGCCAGGACGGCAAGAGCCGGACCGAGCAGGCCGAAGCGAAGCAGAAGCTGACCGACCTGCGCAGCAAGATGGTGGCGCTGGCGAAACAGCAGGCGGACACCGCGGCACGGCGCGACAGCGTCAATGCGGAACTGGCCCGACAGGCCAATGCGCTGGCCGGCGCGGCACGCGCGGTGCGCCAGACCGATACCGAGCTGGCCGCCAAGCAGCAGCAGCTGGATCAGCTGCAGCAGCAGCGCGCCGACCTGAAACAGAAGCTGGACAGCCAGCGCGCCGCGATCGCCGACCTGCTGCGCGCCACCTACGCGCTCGGCCACGGTTCCGACCTGCGTCTGTTGCTGGGCGACCAGGACGTGGCACGCATCGCGCGCGCACTGGTGTACTCGAAGTACTTCCAGCGCGATCGCGTGCAGCGCGTGCAGCAGCTGATGACCGATCTGGCGAAGCTGCAGGAACTGGAAACCGCGATCACCGCCGAGCAGCAGGCGCTGCAGGCGACCCGGGCACAACGTGGGCAGCAGGCAAAAACGCTCACGCAACAGCGTGCCGCGCAGCAGAAGCTGGCAGCCGAGGCCAACGCGCAATACAAGGACCAGGGGCAGCGCCTGGCAGCCATGAAACAGGACGCGCAGTCGCTCAACAACCTGCTCGCCAAACTGCAGCAGGCGATCGATGAAGCGGCGCGCGAGGCCGCCGCCCGCGCGGCAGCGGCACGCGCCGCCGCCGCGAAGAAGCACCCCGGTCACAAGCCACCACCGCCGCCGGTCGAGGTCGGCGCCGCCAACGCGAATATTCGCGGCAACCTGCCCTGGCCGGCCAGCGGCGTGGTCAACAGCTACGGCAGCGGCGTGCTGATCAAGGCCACTGGCGGCAGCGAGATCCATGCGGTGGCGCGCGGGCGGGTGATCTACGCCGGCTTCCTGCGCGGCTACGGCATGCTGATCATCGTCAACCACGGCAACGGCTGGATGAGCATGTACGGCAACAACGAAACCTTGTTGCATGGTGTCGGCGACCCGGTCGAGGCGGGCGAAACGATCGGCACTGCCAGCGCGCCTACCGGTGTCAACACCGGCGTGTATTTCGAGCTGCGCAAGGGCGGCCAGCCGGTCGACCCGCGCAGCTGGCTGAGTCAGCGCCGTTGACGCGACTGTCATGGCGTCGCCGGCTGGTTGGGTGCAATGAATTACCCCGATGTTCCGTTGTCCCATCTGAAGGTTCATCATTACCGTTGCGCGCTCGCGCCACGTTTTCCGTCGTTCGGAGTTACCCGCATGCGCCTTTCCATTCATGGCCCATCCATCGGCTTGACCGCCCTGCTGCTGAGCGTGCCGCTGCTGTTGGCCACGCCTTGCGTCGATGCGCAGCGCGTGCCAGCTGCCGCCGCCAGCGTGCCTGCTCCGCCGGTCGACCTGCCCGCCACCGACAGCCGCGCCGACGCGCCGGCCAGCGCCAGTTCCAGTGCCGATCAGGTGAGCCTGGACGACATCCGCAATTTCAGTCGCGTCTATGAAGTGGTGCGGCAGGCCTATGTGGAAAAGGTCGACAACAAGACCCTGATGAAGGCGGCGATCACCGGCATGCTCAGCGGCCTCGATCCTCACAGCGAATATCTGGACAAGGACGGACTGGCCCAGCTCAGTGAAGACACCACCGGCGAATACAGCGGCCTCGGCATCGAGGTACTGCAGGTCGATGGCGGCTTGCGCATCGTCTCGCCGATCGACGACACCCCGGCGGCGCGCGCCGGCATCAAGCCGGGCGACAGCATCGTCAAGATCAACGGCACGCTGATCGATCCGCAGAATGTCGACGAGATGTTCAAGCAGCTGCGCGGCAAGCCCGGCAGCAAGATCGCGCTGACCATCGCGCATCAGAACAGCAACAAGCTGGTCGACCTGAACCTGATGCGCGAGAACATCTCGATCAGCAGCGTCAAGGTGCGCGAACTGGAGCCCGGCTACGCCTATGTGCGGATCAGCCAGTTCCAGGACGACACCGCCGGCGACCTGGACCGGAAGCTCGGCGACCTGATCCGGAAGAACGGTGCACAAAAAGGCGCCGTGCTGGATCTGCGCAACAACCCGGGCGGTCTGCTCACGGCCGCGGTGGGCGTCAGCGACGATTTTCTCGACACCGGCATCATCGTCACCACCCGCGGCCGGCTGCAGGACGCCAACATGAGTTTCAGCGCGCACCCCGGCGACCAGCTCGATGGCGCGCCGATGATCGTGCTGACCAACAACGGCACCGCCTCGGCCGCCGAGATCGTCTCCGGTGCGCTGAAGGACAACCATCGCGCGCTGATCATGGGCCAGCGCACGTTCGGCAAGGGCGTGGTGCAGACCGTGCTGCCGCTGGACGCCGAGCATGCGGTGAAGATCACCACCGCGCGCTATTACACGCCCAGCGGCAACTCGATCCAGGCCGAAGGCATCAAGCCGGACATCGCGCTGGCCGAGCTCACCGTCAACAAGGCCGACAGTGCCCCGGTGCTGATCAGCTCGGAGGCCGATCTGCCGAACCACCTGGCCAACGAGCATGCCAAGGCCGACACCGACATCAACGACGACGGCAGCACGGCCGACGGCAAGTTGGCGACCAGCGACTATGCGCTGTCGCAGGCCTTGAACGTGCTCAAGGGCATGGCATTGCGCCAGCCGGCCAGCGCGCGGCGCTGATCCCTTGCGCCATGCCCCTACCCGTGCCGCGTGCATCATTGCCCATGAGTGACGATGTCGCCGAGGCGGTGCAGCTGCCCCGGGTGGTGATTCTCGGCGGCGGCTTTGGCGGCATGGCGACGGCGCGGCGACTGGCTGGCGCGGGGGCCCGAATCACCCTGCTGGATCGGCGCAACCATCACCTGTTCCAGCCGCTGCTGTATCAAGTGGCCACCGCGAGTCTGGCCGCGCCGTCGATCGCCGCGCCGCTGCGGCAGATCCTGCGGCGTCAGCGCCACCTCACCGTGCTGCTGGACGAGGTGACCGGCATCGATCTGGCGGCGCGTCGGGTGCGCTGCGCGCATGGTTCGCTGGACTACGATTTTCTGGTGGTCGCCACCGGCGCCGCCCACGCTTATTTCGGCCACGACGAATGGGAGCGTTACGCACCGGGCCTGAAGACACTGGACGATGCCTTCCTGATCCGCCGCCGCATCCTGCTCGCGTTCGAACACGCCGAGCGCGAGAGCGATCCGGCGCGGCGCCAGGCGTGGCTCAGTTTCGTGGTGGTCGGCGGCGGCTCCACCGGGGTCGAGCTGGCCGGCACGCTGATCGAACTGGCCCGGCACACCTTGTCACGCGAGTTCCGCCGCAGCGATCCGCGACGCGCCTCGGTGCGCCTGGTCGAGGCAGGTCCACGCCTGCTTCCCGCGTTTGATCCGACCCTCTCGGAAAAGGCGCGGCTGCAGCTCGAACGACTCGGCGTGGAGGTGCATACCGGCGTTGCCGTTACCGACATCGATGCGGCGGGTGTGAAGCTGGGCGAACGCCGGCTGCCCGCCCGCACCGTGCTATGGGCTGCCGGCGTGGCGGCTTCGCCGGTAGGGCAAATGCTCGGCACGACGCTCGATCGCGCCGGCCGCGTGCAGGTGCGGCCCGATCTGAGTCTGCCCGGACACCCGGAGGTCTTCGTCATCGGCGATCTGGCCGGCGTCATCCAGGCCAGCGGCAAACTCGTGCCCGGCGTGGCGCCGGCCGCCAAGCAGATGGGCAAGCACGTCGCCGCGCTGATCAGTACGCGGCTGCACGGCAGCGATGAACGACGGCCGTTCCACTATCGCGATGACGGCTCGCTCGCCACCATCGGCCGCATGGCGGCAGTGGCGCAGTTCGGCAAATTGAAACTGTCTGGCTTTCCCGCCTGGGCGGCGTGGCTGCTGGCGCACATCTACTTCCTGATCGGCTTCCGCAACCGGTTGGTGGTCATGCTCGACTGGGCTTGGGCGTACTGGACCCATCAGCGCCACGCGCGCATCGTCAGTGGTGGCGACGCGGCGGACGATGGTGCCGACAGACTGCCCTAGGCCACGGCACCACCAACGCAAACGGCCCCTCGCGGGGCCGTTGCTGCTTTATTGAAGAGTCCGCACATGGACGTGCGGGCTCTTGTGAGGGACTCACATCACGCCGTGGCGAACAGGCCGCGCATCTTCTTCATCGCGTTCGCCTCGACCTGACGGATGCGCTCGGCGGAGACGCCGTACTCATTGGCCAGATCCTGCAGCGTCGCCTTGTTGTCGTCGTCCAGCCAGCGGCGCTGGATGATGTCGCGCGAACGCTTGTCCAGATGGCTCAGCGCATCGGTCAGCGTCTGCATCTGGTTGTCGGCGTAATCCTCGTCGGAGACGTTCTCGTAAGGATCGGCACCGTCGTCGACCAGGAACGCCGCCGGCGCCGGCTTGGCATCCTCGTCGTCACCGACCGGCTCAAAGCCGATGTCACGACCGGACAGCCGCGATTCCATCTCGCGCACGGTCGCCTCGGGCACGCCCAGATCCAGCGCCACCTTTTTCACTTCCGCGGCATTCATCCAGCCCAGGCGCTTCTTGCTCTTGCGCAGGTTGAAGAACAGCTTGCGCTGCGCCTTGGTGGTGGCGACCTTGACGATGCGCCAGTTCTTGAGGATGAACTCGTGCATCTCGGCGCGGATCCAGTGCACCGCAAAGCTGACCAGGCGCACGCCCTGATCCGGGTCGAAACGCTTGACTGCCTTCATCAGGCCGATGTTGCCTTCCTGGATCAGATCAGCCAGCTGCAGTCCGTAACCGTTGTAGCCACGTGCCACATGCACCACGAAACGCAGGTGCGACATCACCAGCTTCTTGGCCGAAGCCAGATTGGCCTCTTCCAGATAGTCGCGCGACAGCGCCTGCTCCTCTTCGGAGCTCAGCACGGGAATCCGATGGACCGCGGAAATATAGGCATCCAGACTGCCCACGACGCTCGGCAGCGGGAAGTTGGCGGTCACCAAGGCTTGAGACATGGGTGGAACCTCCTGAACGACATCAAAGTTTAGCACTCGGCTAGTTGGAGTGCCAAAGCGCGGAATGGTTCCGAGCTTTAATGAACCGAATGGTACAGATATAGGTCGCCCTTGTCCAGCGTCTCAACAACACCGACATGAGGATCGCACGGCGTCGTTCAAGCCGGGGTGAAATCGGCCTGCAGCATGCTGCAGCACTGGCAGCGACCAGTCGACTAGCGACTGGCGTCGATCCGCTGGCCTTGCACTGGGCGTAGCTGCCCCATAGCAGGAACACCAGGTCGTTCCGTTCGCGGTTGAGCGCGTCGACCGTGACATCGGTGAGGCCCCCGCGCCCTTGCCTTGGTGCGAACCGACGCGCATCCAGAAGCACCCTTCGGGCTGACCTCGACAAGCACCACATCGGCACGATCTCGCCATCGGTCCCGGCCGTTTCCAGTTGGCCCGCGGCTCAGTACAATGCTTTGCCGTGCACTCGCCATCTCCTTCGACGACTTGAATTGCCAGGCGGAATCACCTTGATCATTTGTGCTCCCAATGTGTTGACCGCCGAGGAACTCGACGCGATACGCAGCCAACTTCATGATGCTTCGTTCATCGATGGTGCCAGCACAGCCGGCTGGTCGGCACGTGAGGTCAAGAAAAACCTGCAGGTCGCTGTCGACACCGACAGCCACGCGAAGCTGATGGAAATTGTGCGCACCGCCTTTCTGCGCAGTGCAGTGCTGCAAATGGCGGTTCTGCCGGTCGCGCTGACGCAGGCATTGTTCAACCGTTATGACGTCGGCATGCAATATGGCCCGCATGTCGATGCGCCCGTGATGGGGGGCGTCGGCAGTGCGGTGCGCAGCGATGTGGCGATCACGATTTTCCTGTCCGATCCCAAAACCTATGCCGGCGGCGATCTGGTGGTGGATGCCAATGGCATGGAATGCGGATTCAAGCTGGAGGCGGGCTCCGCCATCGCCTACCCGGCCAATTCCCTGCACCACGTGACCCCGATTACCCAAGGCGCGAGATATGCCGCCGTCATCTGGGTGCAGAGCCAGGTGCGCGATGCCGCCAAACGCGAACTGCTGTGGGATCTGGACAACGCCAAAAGGCATATCTTCAAGCGCGAAGGCAAAAGTGCGACCTTCGACGCCGTCAGCAAGTCGCATGCAAACCTGCTGCGCATGTGGGCCGACGTCTAAGACAAAGCACCATGATGGAGTCAGGCTGAGTTCCTGACGCGAAAGATGTGGATCGCCAACCAGCGTTCAAGCGGGCTTGAACTCGCCCTGCAACGCGGCACGCGGCGGCAGCGACCAGTCGACCGGGGCGTGACCATGCGCCTGAAGATAGGCGTTGGCCGCGGAGAAATGCCCGCAGCCGATAAAGCCGCGATGCGCCGACAGCGGCGATGGATGCACCGAGCTCAGCACGCAATGACGACTGGCGTCGATCAACTGCCCCTTGCGCTGCGCATACGAACCCCATAGCAGGAATACCAGGCCCTCGCGCTCCCGATTGAGCGCATCGATCGCGGCATCGGTGAAACCTTCCCAGCCCTTGCCCTGGTGCGAGCCGGCGCGACCTTCTTCCACCGTCAGCACGCTGTTGAGCAGCAACACGCCACGATCGGCCCATGGCGTGAGGCAGCCGTGGTTGGGGCGCGGAAGGCCGAGGTCGCGCTGGATCTCCTTGAAGATGTTGTCCAGCGACGGCGGCACGCGCACGCCCAGGCGCACCGAGAAACACAGGCCATGCGCCTGGCCGGGACCGTGGTACGGATCCTGGCCGAGGATCACCACCCGCACGGCATCGAAAGCGGTGTGCGCGAACGCGGCGAAGATCTCCGGGCCCGGTGGATAGATCCGCTTGCCAGCCTGCTTCTCCGTGCGCAGGAAGGTTGCCAGCGCCCGCATCTCGGGGCGTTGCAGATAGTCGCCGATGCGCGCCTTCCACGACGGCTCCAGCCTGACTCTTTCGTCGCTCATGCCTCGCTCGCGCGCTCGCGCAGATGCCGCGACACGCGCAACTGGAACAGCAGTTTGGTCACCAGCAGCTTTTCCTCGACCGGCTTCTCGACCAGGTCGTTGGCGCCGGCCTTGATCAGCGCGGCCTGATTGGCCGGGTTCTCGTCGCCGGTCATCACCAGCACCGGCAAGCGGCCCTTGCCGTAACCGAACTCACCGCGAATGTGCTTGAGCAGGTCGCCACCGGTCAGTTCGCCTTTCAGGCTGACGTCGGTGAGTACCAGGTCGGCGCCGACCCAGCCCAGCGCGCGGTCCGTCTCCAGCATCGCCAGTGCATCCTCCACACTGACAACATGGCGCACGGTGAGGCCGATCTTCTCCAGCATGCGGCGGGTCGCCAGCGCCACCACGCGGCTGTCCTCGACGTAGAGCACGGTGCCCTCCGCGCTGGTCTGCGCACTCACGTAGCCGCGGATGAATTCGGCCAGCGCCTGGAAGCCCAGTGCCTTGTCGAAATAGTCGGTGACGTGCTCGCCGAGCGAGCGCCGGTGCAGGCGATCATCGACATCGCCGGAAACCACCATGATCGGCACGTAGATCTGTGGCGCCGACTCGCGCACGAACTTCGCCAGCTCCAGTCCGTCCATGTCGGGCAGGCGCAGCGCGATGGTGATGAAATCGAACACGCCTTCGCCAAGCACCTGCTGCGCCTCGGCGCCACTGCCGCAACCGACCACCTCGACGCCCGGCAATTCGGCCTGCAGCACGCGGGTGATCAGCTGGCGCACCACACGGGAGCCGTCGACCACCAGCACCCGCGGCGCCTCGGTCAGCAGACGACTGCTGATATTTGTACTCATGCCTTGACTCACCCACCTGACCCGCGGCGATCCGTGCCAATGAACCTGCGAGCGCACCCCCTGCGCCCGCTTCCGTTGGAGATAGTGCATCGGTGGCGGCGTCGACGGTTGGGATTCACGTCACCCCACCGCGAACCACTAAGCGGCCTTGCGCAATTGCCATGCACTGACCAGCCGCGCGCCCAGCCAGCCCAGCGCGGCAGCCGCCAGCGGCA
Source organism: Rhodanobacter sp. (assembly GCA_041690935.1). Classification (GTDB taxonomy): domain Bacteria; phylum Pseudomonadota; class Gammaproteobacteria; order Xanthomonadales; family Rhodanobacteraceae; genus Rhodanobacter. The sequence continues at coordinate 304 of JBEPVP010000094.1, read as the reverse complement.
CCGCCAGCAACAACCACAGCGGCAAGCCGCCCACATGCAGTTTGCCATCATAAGCCTGGCTCAGCTGCGCCACCGGCGCGGCCAGTGCGAGTTCGATCAACACTGCCAGCAGCGCCGCAAGGATGCCGCTGAACAGGCCGTACCAGACCCCGGCATACAGATACGGTCGGCGCACGAACGCGCCACTGGCGCCGACCAGCAGCAGCACGCCGATTTCCTCGCTGCGGCTGGCGATATCCACGCGCACCGTATTGCCGACCACCAGCAAGGCCGCCAGCGCCAGCAGCGAGGCCAGCACCAGCAC